>JAZDHW010000375.1:0-2424 GCA_043805555.1 Pseudomonadota bacterium | reverse complement strand
CTATTTGGCCCGCTCTTCCTCTGGCACGGCCCAAGCGGTGGAAAACCTGCTGCATGGTTTTGAGCCCGAGGTCCGGGCCTTGTGGTGGCCCGAGGGTTCGCACCATCCCGCCCGCCTGCCCAAGAGGCTGGACTGAGATGGCGCTGGTCATGGCCGGTCCAGGCTTAGTCCGCTTCGCGCGGCCTGCCCAGCCCTTCCGCCAGGAGGGCCACCGCCATGGTGTTCAGGCTGACGCCCTCGGCCTTGGCCCGGGCGGCGAGCTTGGCATGCAGGCTCTTGGTGGTGCGCAGGTTGAAACGGCCGCTGTAAGAGCTGGCCGGCGGCAAGGGGTCGCCAAACTCCTGGGCGGTCTTTACGTAGGACTCCAGTGCATCCTCGGCTTCACGCAGGGCCTTGGTTATGGTGGGTCCATCGGCCATGCATCCCGGCAGGTCCGGGAAGGTCACCAACCACCCGCCGCCCTCATCGGCCGGCAAGGGCGAAACCTCAAAAGGGTACTTCATCCTCATGGCCTAAACCTCCTTGCTGAGACCGTCAACCAAAGCCACGAACTGCCGCACATAGACCGGGTTGATGGGCTTGTGGGCCGGCACGGTCACCTTTTGGCCGTCAGGGGCGCGAAAGGTGACATGGCTGGTGCCCGGTTGGCGCCACTCCAAGCCGACCCGCTGAGCCACGGCCTGCAGGTCCTCAATGCGCCAGTCACGCGGGTTTCGGCGCATCCGGTCCAGTATGTTCGTCGCCTTGGTCACGAGGCTATAGTACCACCCATGGTACTGAATAGCAATTTGCCTCCATGGGCGTGAGGCTGGAAATGCCGGTCAACAGTCTCGACCGCTCCGCACCGATTCAGCATTCCCTGCTGTTCAAGGGACCCATGGTGCTGGCGGTCTTGGACGGCAGCAAGAGCCAGACCCGGCGGGTGGTCACCGCGCATAACAGCCTGTTGGACGGCAAGCGCGTGGGCCACCAGGGACCGGCACGCAAGGTCTGGGAAGGCCTGGACTGGAGCACGGCCAGGGTCGAAGAGGGCAGATCATCAGCCAGCATTTCTGACCCGTGCTTCCACGTCTTTTACCCGGCCGAGGGCGCCTGGCATCAGGTCCATCCTATCTACCAGGCCGGCCAAGAGCTGTGGGGCCGGGAGACCTGGGCCGAACTGGCGGCCGATGAGGCTGCCTCGCCCGTGCAGCAATTGCGGGACTCCCAGGGCCGCCCGGCGCGGATCATCTTTCGCGCCGACGATCCCACCGTGATGCATAGCGTCGGCCCGGGCGTGGGCCAGCTGGCCAAGGGCGACAGGCCGGCCTCGGGCTGGCGGCCGGCCATCCACATGCCCCGCTGGCCTGCCGGCTGCACTTGGCCTTGACCTTGGTGCGGGCTGGCCGGGTGAAGGATATCGACGAGGCGGACGCCAAGGCCGAGGGCGCCGCGCCGGGTTTCGAGACCGACGCGGCCGACTTCATCGGCAACCCCTCCTGGCGGCCGCAATCCACCTACCGCCTGGGCTTCAAGCACCTGTGGGATTCCATCAACGCCACACGCGGCTACGGCTGGGCAGCCAATCCGCCAGTCTGGGCATTGAGCTTCACGCTCAGAAAGAAGTGAGCCATGCCGAACTTCCTGGTTTCGATTACCACCGAAGACGAGCAGCCCCTGGATCTTGCCAGCCTGCGCTGGCGATGGTTCACGCCCAAGCCAGAGCCGGAGGAGGTGGAGGCGGTCCAGATGGACCGGCCCTTTACCTTGCACTATGGCGGGCCTTCATTCTCTTCCGAGCAATCCGGCGGGTCGGGTGATTGGCTGGTGGCCTTGCCGGATGGCGGGCTCAAAATCATGCGCCACCGCGATCCGCTCGATGAGCGGGCCATCCAGCCAGAGATGGTCATGCAGGACCACTACGAGCCCCAGGCGGGCTTTTGGTGCGCCAACTGCCAACGTTACTTCGAGCCGGAAATCAAAGGTTCCTGCAGCGCTGAAGATGAGGGCCCCTTCTGCCCGGAGTGTTGCCAGGGCATGCGGGAGAAAGATAGTCCGGCATCAGATTCTCCGGAGGTCTGAGGCATGGTCAAACGCGGCAAATTCGTCCCCGAAGCGGTTTGGGAATCCCTGCCGGACTTGCCGGCAATCTGGTGGTCGGGGCTGGAAAAGCGCCTGGCCTGGAAGCGTGATATCGCCCAGGGATTCGAATTGCGCCTATGGATCGGTCCCCAGGGCGAAGAGCGGGTGGCCATCCCCATTCGTGACTCCCAGGAGCGCTTGGTCAACATCCGCCTGCTCAAACCCCTGGATGACCAGTACGAGGTTCTCAACTTCCGCCTGGGCCAGGGCGAACAAGCCAAGGTCTTTGGCGGTGCGCGTCTGTTCCCGGATGGCAACGTGCTGGCCACCGGCGGCCGTCAGGTGGCCTGGTGGGTGGTGCGC
>JAZDHW010000374.1:0-22515 GCA_043805555.1 Pseudomonadota bacterium | reverse complement strand
GCTTCCGAGCGGGCCATGGACGGCCCGCCCGGAATGGCGCCAAATTAATTTTTGGCGCCATTCCGAGAACTTGCCAAAATTCACTTTTGGCAAGTTCCAAGAGGAGAAAGCCATGGATGGCTTTCTCCGACACACACCTAGAAGTCCGGGGTCAGCACCTGGCGCTTGTCAAACAGGCCATTGTGCTGCTGCTCGAACACCTCCCGGATCTGGCTCATGGGCTTGACCTCCAGGAAGGGCTCGATCTGCACCCGGCCGTCCTGGACCATCTCCAGGACGTTGTTGTAATACTTGGGCAGGCAGCCCCAGGTGCCGATGATCTCGGCGTCAAAGGCCATCAGCTTGCTCAGCATGTAGCTGTTGGACTGCATGCCGAAACCCACCACGATCAGCTTGCCCAGGAAGCTGAGCAGGCCCAGGGCGATCTCCTGGCCGCCGGCGGTGCCGGTGCACTCGAAGATCTTCCAGCCCACGTTCTTGGGCACGCCGGCCTGCTTGGCGATGCCGAAGAACTCGTCGCGCAGGGCCTTGAAGTCCTTGCCCTTGGAGTTGATCACGTAGTCCGCGCCGAAGTTCAGGGCGCGGTCCAGCTTGGCCTGGTTGCGGGCGATGCCCACCACCACCTTGGCCCCCAGGGCCTTGGCCACCTGGGCCATGTACACGCCCACGCCGCCGGTGATGCCGGTGACGATCACCAGGTCGCCGGCCTTCAGCTCGGCGCGCATGGCCGCCTGGTAGGGCGTGGTGGCGGCGTCGGCCACCACCGCGTAGTGGCTCAAGGGGAACTTCAGCTCGTCGATGACGCACAGGTCGCCGGCCGGCACCGGGATGTGGCTGCTGAAGCCGCCGTAAACGCCCAGGGAGTTGCCGGGCATCTTCTGGGCCAGGCAGCGGTTGCCGCGGCCGTCGGCGCAGATCGCGCAGTTGTTGCAGGGCATGACCGCCGGGATGATCACGTTCTTGCCCATGAGGGCGTCGGAGCCGGCCACCACGGTGCCGGCGATCTCGTGGCCCAGGGTCAGGGGAGGCTTGCTCACGGTGGGCACGCCGTCGTAGAAGTAGCTCAGGTCGGTGTGGCAAACGCCGCAGCCGGCGACCTCCACCAGGACCTCGTCCGCGCCCAGCTCGGGCGCCGCGATGCTGGTGCGCTCCAGCTTGCCGGGCGCGTCCACCACGAACTTGCCGTTCTCGTCCTTTTTATAGGTGGTCGGCGCCACCATCTGCCAGGTTTCGATCTTGCTGGGAATCCCCGCCATCGCTAGCCTCCAGGGTTGGGCGTGATTTACGCATTCTTTGCCGGCCGCCGCCCCTTCCGGGGCGCCGCCCTTTAGATCATGCCGTAGCCGCCATCCACGCAGATGAGCTGCCCGGTGATGTAGTCGGCCTCGTCGCTGGCCAGGAAGACGAAGCTGGGGGTGATGTCGTCGGCCTCGGCGAACCTTTTGAGCAGGATGCGGTTCATGTAGATTTCTTTGAGCTTCTCGTCGCTGCGGATCTTCTCGGTCATGTCCGTGGCCACGATGCCCAGGGAGAGCACGTTGCAGCAGACGTTGAAACGGGCCATCTCCCGGGCGATGGACTTGGTCAGGCTGATCACGCCGCCCTTGGCCGCGGAGTAGTTGACCTGGCCCACCGTGCCCACCACGCCGGCCACGCTGGTGACGTTGATGATCTTGCCAGAGTTCTGGGCGCTCAGGTGGGGATGGGCGGTCTTGGTCAGCAGCCATACGGCCTTCAGGTGGATGCCCAGCACCTCGTCCCACTGCTGCTCGCTCATCTTGTGCAGCATGGAAGGCCGGGTGAAGCCGGCGTTGTTGACGATGATGTCCAGGCCGCCCAGGTCGTTCACGGCCGCGTCCACCAGGGCCTGGCAACCCTCGGCGGTGGCCACGTCGGCCTTGACCGCCACGGCCTTGCCGCCGAAGCCCTCGATCTGGCGCACCACCTCCAGGGCCGGACCCTGGGAGGAGGAGTAATTCACCACCACGTCGGCCCCTTCACGGCCATAGGCCAAGGCCACGGCCGCGCCCACGCCCCGGGAGGCCCCGGTGACGATGGCCTTTTTGCCTTTCAGGCGCATAGCTGCTCCCTCGGTGCCGGGCCGGCCGGCGTCGCAGCCGCACGGCAGTTGTGTTGTGACTTCAATATAGCTACGTTGTAACTGTTTCGCAGATTTCTAGGGGGCTGTCAATAGAATTAGTGTGAACGATCGGGGGCGGACGCATTTCCCCGGCGACTATTGACACTGAGTCTATATTGCAATAAATAGGGGGCAGGCTATTCACCGGCTTCATATCAATCTGATTTTAGCATGGAAAGCTGGGGATTGATGAAAACGGCACCCTGCCCGGCCGCCGCCTCCCCCGACCCCGCTCCGGCTCCGGCTCCCTGCGCCTGCGCCTGCCACGCCCTCTGCCCGGAGCTGACGCTGAGCCTTCACCAGTTCGCCGAATCCCTGGGCAACGCCGTGGACGCCAAGGACCACTGCACCCGCTCCCACTCCGAGGAGGTGGCCGTGGTGGGCCGCCTGCTGGCCCTGGCCATGGGGTTCGCACCCCGGCAGGCCGAGCTGATCCACATCGCCGGCCATTTGCACGACATCGGCAAGATCGGCCTGCCCGACGCCATCCTGCGCAAGCCCGGCCCCTTGACCGCGGCCGAATGGGAAATGGTGCGATTGCATCCGGTGATTGGAGCCGATATAGTGCGGCCGGTGGCGGCCATGACCGGCCCCGGCGGCATCGCCGACATGATCCTGCACCACCACGAGCGCTGGGACGGCTCCGGCTATCCCCACGGCCTGGCCGGGGAGGCCATCCCCCTGGGGGCGCGGGTCATCGCGGTGGCCGACAGCCTGTCGGCCATGATGCAGTTTCGGCCTTACAAGGCCCCCCGCTCCCTGGCCGCGTCCCTGGCCGAGATCGCCGGCCTGGCCGGGGCGCAGTATGATCCCGTGGTGGTCAAGGCGCTCTTGGCCTGCCGCGACGCGGTGGGCGGCCACTTGGCCGCCGCGCGGCCGCGTTTTGGGAGCGAAACCTGAGCGGAGCGCCCATGCCGACCCGACTGACCGTGCTGCTGGGCATCGAACACCCCATCATCCAGGGGGCCATGCAGTGGCTGGCCCGCGCGCCCCTGGCCGCGGCGGTGAGCAACGCCGGCGGCCTGGGCGTGATCAACGCCAAGAGCTTTGCGGATGCGGCCGGGCTGCGCCGGGAGATCGCCGAGCTGCGCCGGCTGACCGAGCGGCCCTTTGCCGTGAACCTGAGCCTCTTGCCCGAGCTGGCCGGACCTGACCCGGCCGACGTCTGGGTCGACGCCTGCATCGCCGAGAAGGTGCCGGTGGTGGAGACCGCCGGCCGCTCGCCGGCCGGGTTCATCGCCCGGCTCAAAAACGCCGGCATCATCGTCATCCACAAGGTGCCGGCGGTGCGCTTTGGCCAAAGCGCCCAGAAGGCCGGTGTGGACGCGGTGACCGTGGTGGGTTTTGAGTGCGGCGGCCATCCCGGCCAGGACCAGGTGACCACCCTGGTGCTGGCGCCCCGCGCCGCCGCAGCGCTCAGGGTGCCGGTGGTGGCCGGCGGCGGCATCGCCGACGGCCGCGGCCTGGCCGCGGCCCTGGCCCTGGGCGCGGACGGCGTGGTCATGGGCACCCGCTTCCTCTTGGCCGAGGAGGTGGCCCTGCCCGAGCCGGTGCGCCAACGCCTCATCGCCGCCGACGAGCGCGCCACCACCCTGGTCATGCAGTCGCTGAAAAACACCGCACGGGTGCTGGACAACCAGACCGCCCGCCGGGTGCAGGAGTTGGAGGCGGCCGGGGCCGGCATTGAGGAGTTGAAACCGCTGATCAGCGGCCAGCGCGGCCAGGCCGCGCTCATGGCCGGCGACTGCGAGGGCGGGCTGCTCAGCGTAGGCCAGGGCGTGGGCCTGGTGGACCGGGTCATGCCCGCCAAAGAAATCATCGCCCGCACGCTGCGAGAGGCCCGGAGCGCACAGACGCGCCTTGGCCGGATGCTGGAGGCATAGACATGGATACGGACAACGGCAAGGTGGTGCTGCGCCAGGACCATGGCCCGGTGCGGGTGCTCACCCTCAACCGGCCCGAGCGGCTCAATGTCCTGGACGAGGCGCTCAAGGAGGCCATGATGGCCGAGCTGGCCGCGGCCAAGGCCGACGATCAAGTTGCCGCGCTGGTCATCACCGGTTCGGGCCGGGCCTTCAGCGCCGGAGCCGACCTGGCCCGTTTCGAGGCCATGGCCGAAGCCAACGACTGGGCCGCCCGCCAGCGCTTCACCGACCTGGACTTCCCCCGCGCCTTCACCAACTTCCCCAAGCCGCTCATCGCGGCCATCAACGGCGTCTGCGTGGGCTGGGGCGCCACCATGCCCCTGATCTGCGACCTGCGCCTGGCCAGCCGGGCGGCCAGCTTCGCCTTCGGCTTCGTGCGGGTGGGGGTCACGCCCGAGTTCGGCTCGGCCTATTTCCTCTCGCGCCTCATTGGCCTGGGCCGGGCCATGGAGCTGGTGCTCACCGCCCGCACCTTCGACGCGCAGGAGGCCCTGGCCATGGGCCTGGTCAACCGGGTGGTGGAGCCGGAGGCGCTGTTGCCGGCCGCCATCGCCCTGGCCCAGACCGTGGCGGCCTTCCCCCGGCCGGCCATCGCCATGGCCAAGTCGGTGCTGCAACTCGGCGCCGAGTGCAGCCTGGACCAGACCATGCTGCACGAGATCGAGCTCTTTAAGACCGCCATGGCCACCAGCGAGCACCGCCAGGCCGTGGCGGCCATGCGCCAGGCCATTGCGGCCAAAACCAAGGCCTGAACCCCGGCGGCGGCCCCGCGCCGGCCCAAAAAGCGATTGGCATTTGGCGATGGTTGTACTAAGATGCCCCGGTGTGTCTCAGACCCTTAGCGGCGGGAGGTTTATCATGCTCGGCGTGATCTGGGGGGCCTGCGTGGCCGGCTTCTTCTGGTCCATCATCACCACTATCGCCTTGATGGCCACTCGCGAAGAGTAGACGGCCCTCTGGGCCGCCGGCCCCAGCCATTCCCGCCCCCGACCGCCCGGCCGGGGGTTGTTTTTTGGCCTACTTGGCTTCCAGTTGATCGGCGATCTCCTTGACCAGCAGGTCATAGCTTTCGCCGTTGACGTTGTGATCCACGGCCTGAGCCAGGATGCTCAGCACCAGGTAGTTGACGCCGATGCCCTTGAGTTGGGCGGTCTCTAAAAGCTTCCACCACAGGCGCACCGGGAAGCCGGCAAGCTCGATGGTGGTGGTGGCGCCAGGGGCCGGCGGACGGACGTCGCTCATGAAAAACCTTCCGGGTTTTGGGGCGGCAACAGGTCTGCGATCATCAATGGTGGCCGCTGAAGGGCATCTTATCCCAAAATATTCCCCGCGATAAGAGGTAATATGCGTTTCGCCCCGCAGCGGAGCGCACCCGCGCGGGTTCGGCCGCCCCGCCGGCGGGGCGGGTGAAAATCAGCAGCCGCGCGGAGCCCCGGCCGTATGCCACCAGGCCCGCCGCCGCGCCGGTAGGCAGCCCCATGGAACCCAGATTCGCCGAGATCGTGGACCTCGGCCAGGTGGTCTTCACCCGTTTCCAGCCCGGCGACCCGGTGCTGCACGTGCATTGCATCCTCTCCGCGGGCGATGAGGGCCGGGTGCAGGGCGGCCACCTGCTGGCGGCCACGGTCTTCACCACGGCGGAGGTCTTCATCGCCCGGGTGCAGGGCTCGCGGGTGAAGAAGTCGGCCAGCGCGATCACCGGCCTCAACGAGATGCGGGCGGATTTATAAGCCGCGCCGTTGGCTCAGGCCGCGCTGATAGTCGCCCGCACCCGGCCGCCCAGGGCCTTGACCGCTCCCCAGTCGCCCGCGACCTGGCCCACCGGCTGCACCGCCAGGGCCGCCCGGGGCTCGCTGCCGTGGCTGGCCGGGGTGGGGCCGAAGAAGATGCAGAACCAGCCGGTGCCGTCGTGATAGGCCAGCTCGCCCACCGCCATCTCCTCCCGGGCCGGGCCGCCGTGCCGGCCCAGGTCGGCCTCGGCATTGCCGTAATACTCCTCGCCCCAGCGGCTCAGGCTGAGCTTGATGGGCAGCTTCTGGGCCAGGCCCTGGCCGGCCGGCGAATCGTCGAACTCGCCGCTGAGCTTGACCCCGGCCAGGTCGATCACGATGGGTTGAGGCATGGCGCTCTCCAGGCTAGGCGTTGACGGGGTAATGCGGGCCGCGCCACGGCCACGGCCCGGCCCCATTATAAACCACCGCCGCGCCTGCCGCGCATTCCGGCCGCGCCCGCCGCTTGATCGCCACAGACCCCGCCCGCCCGCCCGGCCGACCGGCCGCAGCGGGCCAGGCCTTGCCTGCCGTGCTATACTGGCGGCCGTCATCCCGGCCCGTCTTGCCTGCGACGAGGTTAATGCATGCGCCTGCGCGATCTGCTCCTGGTCATCGTCACCTTCGGCGGCATGGTGGTGGGCGTGCTCATCCCCGCCACCGCCGAGCGATTCAAGGCCACCACGCCCTATTTCCTGATGGCGCTGATGTTCCTGAGCTTTCTGCGCCTGGACCTGGCCGCCCTGCTGCGCCCCCCGGCAGGTGCCTGGCTGGAGGTGGCGGTCTGGTCGGTGGTCAAGCTCCTGGCCCTGCCCCTGGCCCTGTGGGCGCTGTGCAGTTGGCTCCTGCCGGACTGGGCCCTGGCCATCCTGGTGCTCAGCGCGGTCAGCGCCGGGGTTACCGGGCCATTCTTCGCCTCGCTCCTGGGCGCGGACATCGCCCGGGTGCTCTTGACCGTGGTGGCCACCTCGCTGATCCTGCCGCTGAGCCTGCCGGCCCTGATCCAGCTTCTAACCGGGGCCCACACCGACGTGCCCTTCCTGCCCATGTTCCGCCTGCTGGCCATGATCATCTTCGTGCCGGCGCTGCTCATGGGCGCGGCCCGCAATTGGACCCCGCGCCTGGTGGAGGGCATCGGCCGGATCAGCTACCCCATCTCCCTGGGCCTGATGTTCCTCATCAGCATCATCGTCTTCGCGCCCTTCGGCCACCATTTCCAGGCCGACCCCACCCGCTTCCTGGTGGCGGTGGCGGTCAGCTTCGCCGTCTGGGCGGCCTACGTGCTCATCGCCCTGCTGCTACCCCGGCTGATGCCCGGCCGCCTGACCCCGCTCACCGGCATGGTGTGCCTGGTCTACATCAACAACGTGCTGGGGGTGGTTTTCGCGGCCCGTTTCCTGGATTTCAACAGCGTGCTGCTCTGCGGCTGCTATCTGTTCCCCATCTACCTGGCGCTCTTGCCCCTGCGCTGGCTGCGCGACCATCTGCCCTGGGTGGCAGGCGCAGACCAAGCCTAAAGCGCCGCCCCCCCAAAAAAGCCACCGGGCGGGGAAGGCCCCGCCCGGCGCGCAATAATTCCGCCGTGGGATTCAGATCACAGGCCTGGAATGAGGCGATCCGACGCGCCCATGGTGGCCATGATGGCCCCCAGGCCGAAGACCACCGCCAGGAGCACCAGCACCAGCAGGATCAGGGCCAGGGGCAGGACCAGGGCGAAGAAGGCCCGGCCCTTGCCGATGCCGTGTGCCGCGGAGAGGCCCCCCACCACGGCCACCAGGCCCCAGACCACCTGCACCGGCGGCCCCAGGCCGGGGATGAGCCCGAAAATGGCGCTGGCCTGGCTGTAGCCCGCCACCCGGAAGGTGGCCCGGTAGCCCTGCTTGGCCCCGCCCAGGATGAAGAGCATGGCGTGGATCAGCGCGGCCAGGACAAAGAGCGCGACCACCACCTCCAGCGGGGTCAGGACCAGGCTGAGCATGGCCTTGCGGGTGGGCAGCGCGCCCCAACCCAGGGCCTGGCGCCAGAAGACCTGGGCCGCCGCGCCCAGGCTGCCCAGGATCAGGCCGTAGCTGAGCGGCCAGACCAGGCCGGGCCGGCCCGCCGCGCCGAGAGTGCGCACGGGATGGCCCAGCACCTGCCAGGTGGTGCGCCACAGGGCTGCGATGAAATTACCGCCGCCCTCCCAGGCCGGGGCCTGGGGCGACGGCTCCGGCGCGGCCGGAGCCTCGGGCGGGGTCTTGCCCAGTTGCTCGGCCAGGGTGGCCATGCCGTCGCACTCGGGCAGGGGCATGGCCGCGGCGGCCGGCGGCGGCGGCGGCGTGGAAGGCGCGGTTTGGGGCCCAGGCGGGGCGGCCGGTTCGGCATCCGGGGCCGGCTCGGCCTCCGGGGCCGGCTCGGCCTCCGGGGCCGGTGGTGATTCCTCGGCCGGGGCTGGCTCGGCCGCGGTTGGCCGGTCCAGTTGCTGCTTGCAGGCCGGGCAGATCATGGCGCCGGGGGCCGCGCCCAACTCGGCCTGGTCGCAGTCCACGTCCCCGCCGCAATAGGGGCAGACGCAGATCATTTGCCGCCGCCCTTCTGGTTCTCCTGCTTGAGCCGCGACCAGCGTTGCAGGAAACCGGCCATGCCGCCCACCACCGCGCTCTGGCGGCCGATCAGCTCCTCGTTCATGGTGCGGCGCTGCTCAGACTGGGTCATGGCCGCGCGCAGGCAATCCACCCGCTGGCCGCAGTTCCAGCACTGCTCCTGCACCTCGCGCAGGCCCTGGGCGGTGCGGGGGAAGACCTTTTCCAGCACGCCATAGCAGGCCGGCCGGGTTTCGCTGGCTTGTTCATCCACCAAGGGCCGCCTCCCGGCGGCGGGGGCAGGTTTGGGCGCGCCCCGCCGCTGAAGGCAGGATAAAGGCTGGGAGGGGGGAGGTCAAGGGGAGTGGGGCTTACATCAGTCGACCGAGCATCGGCACATGCGATCCCGGACGCTCACCGAGCCGATTTTGTCCACCCAATCGTCAGCAACCATTTCCGGATAAACTATTTTTATGAATTCGATTTCCTCAAAGCTGGCTTTGTCTCCGTGCAGAAGACGTGTGCGAATATCTCTGGCCAAACCAGGAATGAGATATCCCATATCATGCCAATAATAGACGGCAACCAGAAACAAAGGATGAGTCCCGACAATGTCGATGTAGGTTAGCCATGATTCATATTCATCCTCGTCAAGCAGTCCCTCGTGTTTAGCCGACCACGCTCTGACCATCAGATAAAGAATTCTCTGAGCAAGTGAGAATACCTTGCGCAATTCAACTTTGGATTTGTCTGAAAATTCCCTATAATCGAACAACCACGCTTCGAGTTCCGCGATTGTATTCCAGTCTGGCACGCCGCAACAGTCCTGGCAAATCATATGGATGCGTTTGTGTGCGCACTCCCTGGGCGTCATGGGATAATAATGGGCGAAAAACGAGGAGGTGGCGCTCGACCGGTAGATTTCCTCCACGATCTCATTATCGCGGTCGCCCAGTTCCCGCGCTACCTGGAATTTGGTCTGCTTGTAGTAGATATTCGTCGCGCGCTTGGCTTGCAGTGCGCCCCAGAACAGAATGGCGATGGTGATGAGCTCGAAGCAGATTTTCAGGTATGTAATGACGGTATCCTGCATAAACCTCCTCTAATTGATTTCGTTCATTCCTGTCTCTTAATCCCCATTGAAAATCTTATATGCCGCGATGACCTTCTGGGCCACCTCCACCAGGCGCTGGTTGGTGTTGCGGGCCTGCTTCTGCATGTGGCGCATGGCGTCGGCCTCGCTGTAGCTGGCCGCGATCATCAAGAGGCGCTTGGCCTTCTCGATCACCTCGCGTTCGCGCATCTGGCGCTGGAGGTCCTCGCGCTCGGCCAAAAGCGCGGCCAGCCGGGCCTGGGTGGCCAGGGCCATCTCCACCGCCGCGGCCACCTGGGCCGGACCCAGCGGCATGGCCACCACGGCCAGGGCCCCGGTGGCGCGCAGCACCGCGCGCACCATGGCGTCCACCGCCTGGCAGACCACCACCAGGCCCACTCCCTCAGCGGCCAGGAAAGTGGCTAGCATGCCCCGCTCCACCTCCGAATAGCCGCTCAGGTCCCAGACCACCAGGCCGGGGCCGCCGGCCGCGCCCGGCCCGCCCGGCTCGTTGCCGCGCAGCACCACGGCCCGGCATTCCTCGCGCAGGGCCGGCTCCACCACGCCGGCCAGGGGCGAATCTTCCTTCTGGATCAAGATGACGGCAGGTCTTTCCATGCTGTGGCCTCCTTTGGTGGACCACAGGCATGGCAAGCACCGCACCAGGCGGGCCTGGCCATGATTATCGTTTTAGATTAGTTGGTTGCGCGCCAAGGCTCGCGCCAGGCAGCGGCCGGGTTTCGGTAAGTGGCTGCGGAACCGGGCGGGATTTCGTTAAACGCCGCCGGGGAGGCCGGGGCGGCGGCGGCCACGAAATTTGGCCCGCGGCTTGCAATGACAGGTGCGCGACGGATCAGCGGGAGGTTTATATGAAGTTATCCGGACTGCCCCTCAGCGCCCGCGCCATGGGCATCAGCGGCCTTGCCAGCGGCTCCCTGCGCCCCAGCCAAATGGACTTCGGCGCGACCCTCACCTCGGCCCTGCGCGGCTCTTCGGCGCTTTCCGATGGGCAACTTGCCAATATCACGTCGCTTCAGCGCGGCAACCGCCAGGCGGCCCTGTCCCCGGTCTCCACCCGGGTCAGCCTGAGCGGGGGGCAAAGCTCCGGCCTGCCCACCCTGGCCGGGCAATCCCTGCCCAGGGGCACCACCCCCCTGGGCCTGAAACGCCCCAGCAGCCAGACCAGCCAGGCGGCAAAATCCGCCGCCCAGGTCGCCTACACCAAGTCGGCCCGGCCGGCCGCCAAGACCCGGACCCAGACTCAGGCCCCGGCCGCCGCCTCCAGCGCCGGCGGCGATTACGAAGAGTTGATCCAGGCCGCGGCCCAGCGCCACGGCGTGAGCCCCCACCTGGTCAAGGCCGTGGTCACGGCCGAGAGCGACTTCGACCCCCAGGTGGTCTCCGGCGCCGGGGCCATGGGCCTGATGCAGCTCATGCCCGGCACGGCCAAGGACCTGGGCGTGAAGGACCCCTTTGACCCGGCCCAGAACATCGACGGCGGCACCCGCTACCTGGCCCAGATGCTGGAGCGCTTTGACGGCGACGAGAAAAAGGCCCTGGCCGCCTACAACTGGGGGCCGGGCAACGTGGAGCGCGGCGGCCGCATGCCGGCCGAGACCCGCAACTACCTGCAAAAGGTGGGCAACTTCAAGCAGCAATACGCCCAGGCGTCCAGCAGCCTGGCCTGAGTCCCGGCCATGTCCAGCCATAACGGGTGATTTTCACGGCCGCTGCCCTTACAATGTGGACAGGGGAGCGGGCCATGCACGGCGTCGATTGGACCAGCGCACAACTGGCGGAAGCCTTCGCGCCCGGCCGGGAGCTCTTGGTGCTCCTGCCGGGGCGGGAGAGCTTCCGCCGCCGCGCCCTGCGCCAGGCCGTGGTCCTGGGCCTGCAGCAGGGCGACCTGGCCATCACCCCGCCCGAGCCCGCCCTGCCCGAGCCGCTCCTGGGCCAGGCCCTGGAGATCACCACCCTGGTGCCCGAGGGCAACCGCCACCAGCGCTACGCCTACCGCACCTGCGTGCTGGACGTGCTGGACGACCACCCGCCCGCGCCCGGCGGGCGGGCATTGGTGGTGATGTTCCCGCGCGGGATGGACATCTATGCCACCAGCCTGCGCCGGGCCCGGCGCTACCGGGTGCCCGCGGACGCGACGGTGCGGCTGTTCAGCCCGGCGGGCGCGGCGCTCGCCCTGGTGGACATCTCCATAAAGGGCCTGCGCTGCGTGTGGGAAGGACCGGCCGACCCGCCCCCGGTGGACGCCGTGGTCCAGACGACCCTGGAGATCCACGACGAGACCTTCCAGGTCCATGGCCGGGTGACCGGCATCCAGCAGGGCCCGCAGCGGTGCGAGGTTTCGCTGGAGCTGGGCATCCTGCCCCTGGACGCCTGGGCCTCGCTGCAAGAGCTGATCGCCACATTGGAACCGATCGACTAAGGAAACGCCAATCGTGCAAGAACAGACTGTAAATTCCAAGGATTACGTGTGGGTGGTGGTGGAGGTCCGCGGCGGGCAGGAGAGCTTCCTGGGCCTGGCCGACGAGACCGGCCATTCCTTCATCCCGGTCACCGAGGCCAAGGAGCAGGCCTACATGCTGCTGGGCAAGCTGCCCGCCAGCACCGACGGGGCCCAGCGCCAGGTGGAGGCCATCCACCTCAACCGCATCGCCGCCGACGCGGCCGGCCAGGGCTACCTGGTCTATCTGGTGGACGAGAACGGCCGGGTGCTCAGGCGCCTGGGCGCGCCGGAGACCCACTAGCGCCGGCGCACCACCTGCATCAGCTCGCGCAGTTCGCGCAGGCGCATGACCCAGGCCAGGGCCAGGTAGGCGGCCAGTCCCGCGCCCAGGCCGGCCAGGGGGCGCACCAGACGCCGCCAGAACCCGCCCAGCGGCCCCCAGTCCGGCAGGTAGACTACCGCCCAGACCACCCCGGCCATGACCAGGGCGGCCAGGCCGCAGCGCAGGGCGCTAGTTAGCACCTCGCGCCCGCCCAGGCGGCCCAGCCGCCGGCGCAGCAGCCACAGCAGCATCCCCAGGTTGGCCGCGCTGGTGAGCGAGGTGGCCAGGGCCAGGCCCACGTGCTTCAGCGGGTCCATCAGGGCCAGGCTGAGCCCCACGTTGATCACCACGCAGACCGCGCCCACCTTCACCGGGGTGCGGGTGTCCTTGAGGGCGTAGAAGGCCGGCAGCACCCCGCGCAGGGCGGCGAAGGCCCACAGGCCCGCCCCATAACCCATCACCGCCGCGGCCGTGGCCTCGGCGTCGGCCAGGCTGAACTGGCCCCGGGTGAACAAGAGCAGCACAAAGGGCCGAGCCAGGACCATCAGCCCGGCCATGGCCGGCAGATTGATGAACATGGTCAGCCTGAGGCCATAGGCCATGGTGGTCTTCAATGCCTCGTGGTCGCCGGCCGCGGCCTGGCGCGACAGGCTGGGCAGCACCGCGGTGGAGATGGCGATGGCGAAGATGCCCAGGGGGAACTCGATGAGGCGGTCGGCGTAGTAGAGGTATGACACGCTGCCGCTGGCCAAGAGCGAGGCCAGCACGGTGTTGATGAAGACCGTGAGCTGGTAGATGGCCGCGCCAAAGGCCGCCGGGCCCATGAGGCGCAGGACGCGCCGCAGGGCCGGGTTGCGCCAATCCCAGGCCGGCGCGAGCCGCACCCCGCGCGCCTTGAGATAGGGCAGTTGCAGCAATAACTGGCACAGGCCGCCCAGGATCACCCCCACCGCCAGGCTGAGCACCGGCGGGTCCACCCGCCGGGCCAGGACCGCCGCGCTGGCGATCAGGCAGAGGTTCAGGAGCACCGGCGAGGCGGCCGGGGCGAAGAAATGATCCAGGCTGTTGAGCACGCCCGAGGCCAGGGCGGTGAGGCTGACGAAGAAGATATAGGGCAGGCACCAGCGGGTCAGCTCCACTGCCAGCTCGAAAGATGGCCCGGTCTGGGGCCAGCCGGGGGCCATGGCCCGCACCACCTGGGGGCTGAAGACCACGCCCAGGCCGCAGATGAGCAGGAGCGCCAGGCCCAGGAGGCCGAAGGTGGAGCGCGCCAGCATAAAGGCCTCGTCGCGGCCCTTTTTGGCCAGTTCCTCGGTGAAGACCGGGATGAAGGCCACGGTCAGCGCGCCCTCGGCCAGGAGCCGGCGCAGCAGGTTGGGGATGCGGAAGGCCACGAAAAAGGCGTCTGCGGCCGGGCCGGCCCCGAAAAAGTAGGCCACCACCAGGTCGCGCACGAAACCGCCCACCCGGCTGGCCAGGGTGGCCAGGCCCACCACGCCGGCGGCGCGGGTCAGCTTGCGGCGTTCGCCGGCGCTGGCGGCGGCGGAGTCGCCTTTTGGCTCGGATATGTTTATATTCGTAGACAAATCCACTTGACAGCCGGCCTATGGCCCGTTAAATGTTGGGTCTTGACTCCATCGGCCGCCGCGGCCGTTAACACGAGATCAGCCAAGCTTTCGGAGGTATCGCAAGGTGGCCAACCACGCTTCCGCCATCAAGAGGGCCCGTCAGAGCGAAGAGGCGCGCATGCGCAACCGCGCCATGCGCACCCGGGTGCGCAACGCCGTCAAGACCGTGCGCCAAGCCCTGGAGACCAAGGACTCCCAGCAGGCCCAGGAGGCCTTGAAGCAGGCCGTGAGCGTCATCGACAAGGCCGCCGGCAAGGGCGTGCTGCACAACCGCGCCGCCAGCCGCTACGTGGCCCGGCTCACCGGCCAGGTCCAGGCCCTGGGCGCCTAGACCCGCGCCCAAGCCCGCGGTCGGCGCGCTTGCGCCGGCCGGACCCGCCCCCGTCCCCGCAAAAGTACGCCACCCCGGCCGCGGCCGGGGTGTTGTCGTTACCACGCTGGCCACGCTGGCCACGCTGGCCATGGATGGCCCGCCGGACGCGCCAGCAGCCGGGAGGCCGGGCAAAACGACGCTTTTGCCCGGCCGATCAGCAAGCAAAGCCATGGACGGCTTTGATTGCATCTTGCCCTAAGCAGCCCGCGCCGGCATGCCGCACAAATCCAGCACCAGGCGTTCCATGATCACCCGGTCCGAGCCCGGCGAGGACTTCAGGGCCAGGTCCGCGGCCAGGATGCGCTTGAGCCGGCCGGCCAGGCTCTTGCCGGTCTCGCGCCGGGCCCGCTCGCTCAGGCTGCGCACCGCGCTGGGCGGCAGCCTCAGCGCGCCCTGCACCGCCTCCGGCCCGCCGCCCTGGTTCAGCACCGCCTTGGCCTCCAGCAGTTGCCTAAAAAGCCGGGTGACCATGGCCAGCACCCGCACCGCGGGCTCGCCCAGGGAGTCGAGCTGGTCATAGGCGGTCAGCGCCCGGTCCAGGCGGCCGGCGGCCAGGGCGTCGGTGAAGTCGAAGATGGAATACAGCCGGCCCTTGCCGGTCACCGCCGCCACGTCGGCCGGGGTGATCTGCTTGCGGCCGCCCACGAAGAGGCTGAGCTTTTCCACCTCGGAATCCAGCGCGCCCAGGCCCAGGCCCATCAGCTCGGCCAGTTGCTCGGCCGCGGCCGGGGCCAGGCTCTTGCCCCGGCTGGCGGCCCGGTCCTTGAGCCAGCCCACGGCCTCGCGCGGCCACATCTTTTTATAAGTGTGCACCCGGCCCGCGCCGGCCAGGGTCTTGGCGAACTTGGTGCGGCTGTCCAGCTTGGCGGCGGTGAACAGCAGGGTGGTGGTGGGCGCGGGGTCGGCCAGATAGGGCAGGAACTCGGCCAGCCGGTCGGCCTTGTAGGCGGCCAGGTCCTGCACCACGATCAGGCGGCGGCTGCCCAGGAAAGGCAGGGTGCGGGCGCTGTCCAACACCCGGCCCGGCGGGGTCTCGGCCGCGTTGAAGCGTTCGACGTTCAGCGAAGGGTTCTGGGAAAAGGCCGGGGCGCCGATGAAGGCGTCCAGGCCCTGGCTGACCAGGAAGTCCTCCTCGCCGAAAAGCCCGTAGAGCGGGCCCGGCTGGCCCGAGGCCAGCTCGGGCCAGGGCAGGCCGCCCGGCCCGGCCCCGCCGCCCGCCGCCGAGCGCGGGGCGCTTCTGGTGGCCATGCCTGCCCTGCCGCGCCGCCTAGAAGTTCTCGAAAACGCGGTCGTGCAGGGTCTGGGCCATGTCGCGGGCCAGCTCGGTCACGGCCAGGGCCTTGTTCTGCTCGGTGGCCTGGATGGTGCCGGCCACGTTGAAGGTGCGGTTCTTCTCCAGGGCCCGGTCCTCCCAGAGCACCTTGCCGTCGCTGCGCCGGATGAGCTGGCCGCTGACGATGATGGCCAGGCGGCGTTGGGTGGAGGCCTGGCCGCGCGAAAGGGCCACGTCCTCGGTCTTGACCTCCTTGATGATGCCCTTGACCACCGCGTCGGCCTGGCCTTCGCTGACCACGCGCAGCATCTGGCTGCGGGTGAACTGGAAGATGGTCTCATCGGTGAAGGTGCGTTCGATGCGCAGCTCGCCGGTGTGGTTCTCGAACACCGGGATGGCCACCGTGCGCACGTCGCTGGGCAGGTTGTTCTGCTTGCCGCGGAAGTTGTAGCCGCAGCCGGCCAGGCTGGCCAGGGCGGCCAGGGCCAGGATGAGGCCCAAGACCAATGCTTTTCTCATCACCCGCGCCTCCCCTTCCGAAGAGTTGCCCAAAACCAGGCGCCGCAGCGGCCGCGGCGATCAGACCACGATGTTGACCAGTTTGCCTTGGACCACGATGACCTTCTTGGGGCTCTGGCCGGCCAGGTGGCTGATGACCTTGTCGTCGGCCAGGGCCGCGGCCTTCATGGCCGCGTCGTCGGCATCCGCGGCCAGGGTCAGCCGCGCGCGCACCTTGCCGCCCACCTGCACCACGACGAGCTTTTCGTCCTTGACCAGCGCCGCCGGGTCGTGGGCCGGCCAGGGGTGGTCGATGAGGAACCCGCTGTGGCCCAGGCGCTCCCAGAGCTCGTCGCACAGGTGCGGGGCCATGGGGCTGGTGAGCAGCACCGCCGCCTCCACGGCCTCCTTGAGCACCGCCAGGCACTGGGGATCGGCGGCCAGCAACGGGTTCTGCTCGGCCAGGCTGATGGCGTTGACCAGCTCCATCACCGCGGCGATGGCGGTGTTGAACTGGAAGCGCTCGGCCACGTCCTCGCCGTATTTCTTGATGGTCTCGTGGGTCTTGCGGTGCAGGTCCTGGAGCTCGCCATTGAGCGGCGCGCCGCCGGCATAGGCCGTCACGCCCGTTGCCGCGGCGGTCACGGCTGCGCCCACCCGCCAAAGGCGCTGCAAAAAGCGGCTGGCCCCCTCCACGCCCTGGTCCGACCACTCCAGGTCTTTCTCGGGCGGGGCGGCGAAGAGACTGAAGGTGCGCACGGTGTCGGCCCCGTATTTGACCACCATGTCGTCGGGGTCCACCACGTTGCCCTTGCTCTTGCTCATCTTGGAGCCGTCCTTGATGACCATGCCTTGGGTGAGCAGGTTGGTGAAGGGCTCGTCCACCTTCAGGTAGCCCAGGTCGCGCATGACCTTGGTGTAGAAACGGCTGTACAGCAGGTGCAGCACCGCGTGCTCGATGCCGCCGATGTACTGGTCCACCGGCATCCAGTAGTCGGTGCGCTGGGGATCCAGGGGGCCCTGGTCATAGTCCGGGCAGGCGTAGCGGGCGAAATACCAGGAGGACTCCACAAAGGTGTCCATGGTGTCGGTCTCGCGCCGGGCCGGGCCGCCGCAGACCGGGCACTCCACGTTGAGCCAGGCCGGCAGGTGCGGCAGCGGCGAGCCGCCCGTCTCCGGGATGACCGCGTCCCGGGGCAGCACCACCGGCAGGTCGGATTCCTTCACCGGCACCAGGCCGCATTTATCGCAGTGCAGCATGGGAATCGGCGCGCCCCAGTAGCGCTGGCGGCTGATGCCCCAGTCGCGCAGGCGGTAGTTCACCGTCTCCCGGCCCAGGCCCTGGCCTTCCAGGTGTTGGGCGATGGCCCGCTTGGCGTCGGCGGTGCTCAGGCCGTCGAACTGGCCGGAGTTGATCAGCGTGCCGTAGTCGGTGAAGGCCGCGGTCATGCTTTGGGGGCCGATGGGGCCGTCGGGCCCCACGATGACCTCGATCAGGGGCAGGTCGTAGACCTTGGCGAACTCGAAATCGCGCTGGTCGTGGGTGGGCACGGCCATGACCGCGCCTGTGCCGTATTCCATGAGCACGAAGTTGGCCACGAAGACGGGCATCTTCCGGCCGGTGACCGGGTTCTTGCAATAGGCCCCGGTGAAGACGCCCTCTTTTTGCTTGTCGTCGGCGCGGTCGGCCCGGCTCTGGCGCTTGATGCGGTCCACGAACTCCTTGACCGCCTGCTCCTGGCTGGTGCCCGCCGAAAGCGTGAGCGCCATGGGATGCTCCGGGGCCAGGCTCATGAAGGTGGCCCCGAAAAGCGTGTCGGCCCGGGTGGTGAAGACGCGCACCTCGCCCTCGCGCTCCCAGAGCGGGAAGACGATCTCGGCCCCAAAGGACTTGCCGATCCAGTTGCGCTGCTGCACCAGCACGCGCTCGGGCCAGCCGGGGAGCCGGTCCAGCCAGTCCAGCAGCTCCTCGGCGTAGTCGGTGATCTTGAAGAAATAGCCGAAGAGCTGCTTCTGCTCCACCGGGGCGCCGCAGCGCCAGCAGGCCCCGTTTTCCACCTGCTCGTTGGCCAGCACCGTCTTGCAGGGCTCGCACCAGTTGACCAGGGCCTGCTTGCGGTAGACCAGGCCCCGCTCCCACATCTTGATGAAGATGAGCTGCTCCCAGCGGTAGTAGCTGGGGTCGCAGGTGGCGAACTCGCGCCGCCAGTCGTAGGAGAAGCCCAGGCGCTTCAGCTGGCCGCGCATGTAGTCGATGTTGTCGTAGGTCCACTTGGCCGGGTGGATGCCGTGGGCGATGGCCGCGTTCTCCGCCGGCATGCCAAAGGCGTCCCAGCCCATGGGGTGCAGCACCAGGTGGCCCTGCATGCGCTTGATGCGGGCCAGGGCGTCGCCGATGGAATAGACCCGCATGTGGCCCATGTGGATGCGCCCGCTGGGATAGGGGAACATTTCCATCAGGTAATACTTGGGCCTGGCCGGGTCCATCTCCACCTGGAACAGGCCGGCGTCCTGCCAGCGCTGCTGCCAGCGGGCTTCCACCGCGGCCGGCTCGTAGCGTTCTTCGGGATAGGTGCTAGCTTGGCTCATGTTTCCACGCGCTTATGCAAAAAAAGCCCCTGCGGGGGCGGGGTCATGGCTGTGTCGGACGCCAGGGAGCGCCGTTGTCCGTTTTTATCACAGCCACAGGGGTTTGTAAACCGCCGCCCCAGCGCGCGAAAACCGGCAAGGGGCGGCGGACTCGGCCTTTAAAAGCGCTTGACCACGGGCAGGTTCTGGGTCGGCGTCGGCAGGCCCGGCCCGGCCGGGAGGCCGTCGCCGTCGGCCCCGCGCAGGTTGGCCAGGGCGGCCAGGTCGTGGACCACCGCCGCCAGACGGGCGGCCTGGGTCTCCAGCTCCTGGGCCGCGCCGGCCGTCTCCTGGGCCAGGGAGGCGTTCTGGTGCACCACCACGTCCATCTGATTCATGGCCTTGCTCACCTCGGCGATGCCCTGCACCTGCTGGGAGCAGGAGGAGGCGATCTCGCGCACCTGGGCGTCGATGCGCTCCGAGGCGGTCGCGGCCACCCCGAAGCCCTCGCGCACCTGGTCCACCAGGGTCGCGCCCTGGTTGATGCTGGCCACGGTCTCCTCGATGAGCGCCTGGGTGTCGCGGGCGGCGGTGGCTGCGCGCAGGGCCAGGTTGCGCACCTCCTCGGCCACCACCGCGAAGCCGGCCCCGGCCTCGCCGGCCCGGGCCGCCTCCACGGCCGCGTTAAGGGCCAAGAGGTTGGTTTGGAAGGCTATCTCGTCGATGCTCTTCACGATGCGGCTGATCTTGCCGCCGGATTCGGCGATCTGGGCCATGGAGCGGGCCATCTGCTCCATCTCCTGGCCGGCTTTGCCGATGACCTGGCGGGTCTGCTCGGCCGCATCCGTGGCCTGCTGAGCGTTGGTCGCCGCGCCCTGGGTCATGGACGCCATCTCCTCCAGCCCGGCGCTGCTTTGGTCCAGGCTGGCGGCCTGCTGGCCCGAGCCCTCGGCCAGGCGTTGGGACGACTCGCTCAAGGCCCCGGAGGAGGCGTTGACTTGGCCCACGCCCTGGCGCAGGCCGGCCACGGCCCGGCGCAGGGGGCGGCGCACCGCCCGGGTGGTCCACCAGCCGCAGAGCCCGGCCAGGACCAGGGCCGCGGCCAGCATGCCCAGGCCCCAGGCCCGCAGGCCGGCCACCCCGGCCAGCACCTTGTCCTCCTCGGCCACCACGCCGATGACCCAATCCCAGGGTGCGAAGGTGGTGTAGCGCACCAGCAAGGCCCCGCCCTGGGCGCTGGGCATGTGCAGGGCCGCCAGGTCCTGGCGGCCGGCCTTGAGCGCCGCAGTCATGTCGGCGAAGGCCTGGCGCTGTCCGGCCGGCAGGGCCGCGCCGTCGGCCGCCAGCACGTTCTGGCCAGCCAGGCTGGGATGGACCACCATGCGGCCGTCGCCCTCCATCACGAAGCCGAAGCCCTGCTCCGGGTCGATGACCTGGCGCACGTTGTCGGCCATGGCCTGGGTGAACTCCTTGGGCACCCCCACGTAGAGCGCGGCCACGACCTGGCCGGCGGCGTCCTTGAGGGGTTGGTAGCTGGTGATGTACCAGCGGTCCACCACAAAGGCCCGACCCCGGTAGGGCTTGCCCGCGGCCAGGGCCTGGGCCACCGGCGACTCGGCCGGGATGTAGGTGCCGATGGCGCGCTGGCCGTCCTTGCCGCGCACGTTGGTGGCCACCCGCAAAAAGTCGCCCTGGGGATTCATGCGCTGGAAGATGGTGCAGGTGGCCCCGCCAGAAAGCTCCTTTACCTTGTCCACCAGGGTCTCGTCGCGGCCGAGCGCGCTGCCGTTGCCGGCGGTCAGGTTGGGCAGGCTCACCTCCTGCACCGCGCGGCTGCGCTGGTGGATGGCCTTCCATGGCTGGGACTGGGAGGCGTCCAGGGCCACCGGCTTGCCCCCGCCCAGTTGGGCCAGGAGGTGGCCGGCCAGGGCCACGCCCTGGTCCAGGCTTTGCTGCACCATTTCCTGTTGGGACGCGCACATCAGCCGCAGGGAGTTGGCCGAGCGGGTGAGCTGACACTCGGCCATCTGCTCCAGATTTTCGCTGGCCTGGCTGGTGAGCAGCACCAGCACCAGCATCAGGGGCGCCAGGGGCAGCAAACAGGCGGTCCAGAGTTTGAAGCTCAAGCTGCGCTTATCGATTAACATAATGTTTTTCCCACCGTATTCCCCCAACGTCACAGGGGGGTCTTAGAAGATGAGCAGTGTGGCCGGAGGCAGGCAAGGCCGGCGCGATCAAGTAGGATGGTGGAAATTGTACAGTTCTGATCGGGAATTGTTGTGAAAATAAAATGACGTTTCATTCACACCGGGCTGGTCGGCCCTCGCCCCTTGACTGAGCCGGCTTCATGGGCCAGCATGGCCCAGCAAGTGAGGGTGAATAATGCTCATCGACTGCCACACCCACGCCTTTCTGGATGAAGACCTGGCGGTGCTGCGCGAGCGGCTGACCATGCTGGACCAGCACCTGCCCGACCATAGCCCCCACAAGTGGCAGCTCCACGGCCCTGGCACCATCGCCGGCCTGGCCCAGGCCATGGAAGCGGCCGGTGCCGACCGCTGGGTGCTGCTGCCGGTCTCGGGCAAAAAGGACCGCGCCGCGGACCTGAACCGCTGGGCCGCGGCCGCCGCGGCTGCCGAGCCCCGGCTCATCCCCTTCGCCATGCTCCACCCCCTGGGCCCCTTCCCCGCCGACATCCAGGTCATCCAGGAGCTGGGCCTCAAGGGCGTCAAGCTGCATCCCTTCATCCAGCGCTTCTCGCTGGACCACCCGGTGATCCACGACCTGCTGGCGCTGCTGGAGGGCGCCGGCCTGCCGGTGCTCATCGACACCCTGTACGTGGAGGGCCTGGTGCGGGCCAAGCCGCACATGGAGTGGGTGGTGGAGATGTTCAACTTCAAGGGCTGCGAACCCCTGCAAATCGCCCGCGCGGCCGTGGCCCACCCCACGGTGAACTTCATCGCGGCCCACGGCGGCAGCCTCTACGGCTGGGAGCACCTGGAGCCCCTCTTCGGGCTGGACAACGTCTATTTCGACCTGGCCTACCTGCACGGCCTCATCGCCACCGAGCCCCTGATGGACATAATCCGGCGTAAACGTCCGGAGCGGGTGCTCTATGGCACCGACGCGCCCTGGCGCGACGCCGCCGCCTTCCGGGGTTGGTTCGAGGACCTGCCGCTCAGCACCTGGGAGCGCGAGCAGATCGCCGCCGGCACCCTGCTGGGCCTTTTGGGCGAATAAACCGGCCTCCGCGCCACCCGCCGGCCCGCATCCAGCGCCGATCGGACTCGATTTTGTAGCGCGTGGCGTGGTCATGGGCGCGTCCGGGCCGGGGTTGGGGTCCGGGCGGGGTGTCATCGCCGCCGGGCGTTTTTGCAATCGCTATTCAATTGCTGTTATGGCCGCGCGGTGCGGCCCTGTCAAGCGCCGGGCCGCACCGCCCGCCTTGACGCCCCCAGGCCCGGAAGGTATAAATGCTGGATTGACGTGGGTTTGGCAGGAGAAGGGCGTGGCGATCCAAGCGGTTAGAGGCATGAAGGACCTGCTGCCCCATGAGGCGGCCAAGTGGCGCTTCATCGAGGGCCAGGCGCGCGAGGTCTTCGGGGCCTTTGGCTTCGGCGAGATCCGGGTGCCGGTGCTGGAGCGCACCGAGCTTTTCGCCCGCTCCATCGGCGAGGCCACCGACATCGTCGAAAAGGAGATGTACACCTTCACGGACCGCTCGGGCGACTCGCTGACCCTGCGCCCCGAGGCCACCGCCGGGGTGCTGCGGGCCTATATCGAGAACAAGCTCCACGGCCAGCCCGGCCCCCACAAGCTCTTCACCATCGGCCCCATGTTCCGCCACGAGCGCCCCCAGAAAGGGCGGCTCCGCCAGTTCCACCAGCTCGACGTGGAGGTGCTG
>JAZDHW010000373.1:0-15056 GCA_043805555.1 Pseudomonadota bacterium | reverse complement strand
CTGTCGGAGGATTACTCCGACAGGCTCCTAGCCAACGCCCTTCCCACGCAACCGGGCCCCGGCCGCCCCCCAAGGGGTGGCGCGGGGCCTGTATTTTGGGAGACAATATTGGCGGGGAATTGTAACGTGTATGTTACACACAGGGACTTAAAACATAATAAGAAAGAACGGATATCGGCGCGGGGCGACCCCCGCGACCCGCGCCGGCGAAAGGTGAATCATGGAGCTTGTGCAGGGCTCGCCTGCCCACACCGACGCTTCGCCGCAGAGTGAATGCCAAACCCTGGATCTGAGCCGGTTCTCCCCGGAGCTGACCGACTGGGACCACCAGGTCTACGCCCGCATCACCTCCACCCGGCTGAGCCCCGAGCAGACCGCGCGCATCGTCACCCCGGAGCAGATCTACCCCCGCCAGCCGGAGATCCTGGCCATCCACTGGCACCCGGAGTGGATCCCCATGGAGCTGACCATGGCCCGGGTGCAAGCCAGCTTCCCCAACGCCGAAGACCGCCTGATCATCCCCACCCAGCACAACCAGATCATGAGCCTGGACGGCCTCAGCGGGGCCGAGGTGGATTGCTACAGCTCGGGCTTCAACCGCAAGGTGCAACTGCTGCTGCACTTCCGCCAGGACCGGGTGGAAAACGCCACCGTGCTGAAATCCATGCTGGACCACACTTTCAAGTACCGCAGCGGCCAGTTGTTTGAGTTCATAGACGCCATCGTCAACCCGGCTTTCGAGGACCGTCTGCAGGAGGCCGCGGCCGAGACCGGGGCCAACGAGGACCTGGTGGCCCTGACCCGGCTGTTTGCCGGCAAGCTCCTGCGCCTGGTGGAGGCCCACGAATCCGCCACCCCGCCGGAGATGATCAAGAACAAGCTTGTGAGCGAGTATTTCGACGCCCTGCGCGAGTTCTTCCCGGCCCGCCAGATCAACCGGGCCCAGATGCTGCTCAAGGCGGTCAAGCAGATCGTCAAGAGCAACTTCGAACTCAGCTACTTCTACCGCGCCAGTGAGGTGATCGAGGAGGTGCGCGCGGTGGGCGGCGGCATCGTCATCCCCCACCCCGAGCAGTTCTGGCCCATCCTGCTGGCCGACTACGACGTGGACGGCTACGAGGTTTGGAACCCGCAGTCGCGCGAATACACCGAGTTCCTGATCAAGGTGGTCAACCGCGAGAACAAGTCGTTGCGCGCCGACCGGCGCAAGCTGCTCATCTGCATGGGCGACGACACCCACATGAGCGAAAAGGCCAAGGACCCGGCCCTGCAGGACCGGGCCAAGGCCAGCCGCGAGGTGGGCTTGCAGCCGGTCTGGGACGAGGTGGCCATCCGCAAAAGCCTGATGCTGGCCGGCGTGGAGCGCCACCGGATCATCGCCGAGTACAAAGCGCGCCTGAGCTGAGAATTATCGCGCCCACCGCCCCCCAAGGAGGCAATTGAGACATGAGTTCGTCCAACGAGAGCTTCAAGCACGAGTCCCTGCAGGACTGCGACTCCATCATCAAGTACATCGACGCCCTGAGCGAGGGCTTCTCCCAGGGCGCGCTGCTGTTCATGAGCGACGGCAAGCGGGTGGTGCTCAAGCCCCAGGGCCTGATCAAGCTGGAGATAGAGGCCAAGCGCAAGGACGACCAGATCAAGCTAGCCTTGAAGTTCCGCTGGACCGAAGAGGAGGGCAGCGGCAACGACCTGACCATGAAGCCTCTGGTCATCAGCAGCGGCGAGCAAGAGTAAACACGGAATACTAAAATGCGCATCCCCGCCGGACTCGAAGAAAACCTGCGCTTTTTGATCCTCGAGGTGCACAAGCAGATCGAGGAGACCCTGAACTTCATCGCCTCGCCCAGCCAGCGCCTGCTGGAGCACATCAACGGCCGCGACGATTACATCGACAACATGAAGAGCCTGATCGAGGAGCGCTCCTTCGCCTTCCTCACCGGCACCATCAGCGACCGCCGCACCTCCAACCTGCTGCGCTCCATCAACACCATCGCCAGCAACCTGGAGCGCATCGCCGACTTCGCGGTCAACATCGTCAACCAGATGCAGTTCCTCAACGACCCCAACTTCCTGGCCCGCTATGACTACCAGACCTACTTCGAGGAGGTCTTCGCTGGCCTGGAAATCATCATCGACGCCATCGCCCGCCAGGACCTGGCCCAGGCGTTCCGCATCTGCCAGTGCGAGTTCCACCTGGACGGCCTGTACAAGGCCAACCTGGACCAGATCCTGGAGGAGCTGAAGCAGGGGCGCGAGACCAGCAACCTGGTCACCGCCCTGTTCATCTTCCGCTACCTGGAGCGCATGGGCGATTCGCTGCTGAATGTCGGCGAGGCGATCATCTTCGCCATCATCGGCGAAAAGCTCAAGATCCACCAGTACGAGGCCCTGCGCGACACCCTGGCCGCCTCGGGCCTGGAAGCCCCCATGTCCGAGGTGGAGTTCGCCTCCATCTGGGGCACCCGCTCCGGCTGCCGCATCGGCACCGTGCAGGAGCAGAGCGAGGACGGCCGCGCCCAGCGGGTCATCTTCAAGGAGGGCAATCTACACAAGATCCAGCGCGAGAAAGACAACATCGAGCGCTGGCAGGAGCTGATGCCGGGCCTGCCGCCCCGGGTCTTCGGCTACCAGGAGGCCGAGGGCGCGGCCTCGCTTTTGTTGGAATACCTGGGCGGCTGCACCTTCCAGGAGGTCATCCTCAACTCCGACAAGGAGATCCTGGAAAACGCGCTGTTCCTGATCGTGGAGACCACCAACGCCATCTGGCGGGCCACCCGCAAGGACAATCCGGTCAACGCCGGGTTCGTCAACCAGTTGCGCAGCCGCATCGAGGACGTGTACCGGGTGCACCCGCGTTTCGAGCGCGCCCCCATGAGCATCGGCAGCCAGCAGGTGCGCTCCCTGGGCGAGCTGATCCACCACGCCAGCGACGTGGGCGCGGCCCTGCCGGCGCCGTTCTCGGTCTTCATCCACGGCGACTTCAACGTCAACAACATCATCTATCACCACACCGAGCAGCGGGTGCACTTCATCGACCTGTACCGCTCGGCGGATTCGGACTACGTGCAGGACGTGAGCGTCTTCCTGGTCTCCAACTTCCGCCTGCCGGTGGCCCGCAGCCGCCTGCGCGACCGCATCAGCTTCGTGGTCCTGGAGTTCCTGCGTTTCGCCCGGGCCTTTGCCCGCGAAAGCGGAGACGTGAACTTCGAGGCCCGCCTGGCCCTGGGCCTGCTCCGCTCCTTCTTCACCTCCACCCGGTTCGAGCTCAACACCGAGTTCGCCCGGGCCATGTACCTGCGCTCCGTGTATCTGATGGAAAAGCTCCTGGACCATCGCGGCCAGCCTTGGCCGGAGTTCAAGCTCCCCGAAAACGTCCTGGTCTACTAGCCGGGAACAACCGAGGTAAGCAATGAAAAAAATTGGCGTGGTGGGCGTGCCGGGCGGCTGGTCCTCCGAGGGCCTGGCCGACGCGCTCCATAAGCGCACCGGCTTCCGCCTGCTCATCGACCCCGAGCATATCAGCATCGACCTGGACACCGGCCAGGCCTTCTGGCAGGACCAGGACCTCATGGCCCTGGACGGCCTGATCGTCAAGAAGGTGGGCCCGTCGTACTCGCCCCGCCTGCTGGACCGCCTGGAGATGCTGCGCTGGCTCAACCAGCGCGGCCTGCCGGTGTTCTCGGCCCCGGACCGCATCCTGGCGGTGCTCAACCGCCTCTCCTGCACCCTGGGCCTGCGCCTGGCCGGCATCCCCATGCCGGCCACGGTGGTCACCGAGGACCCCCGCCAGGCCCTGGCCGCCCTGAACCGCCTGGGCGCCTGCGTGTTCAAGCCCCTGTACACCTCCAAGGCCCGCGGCATGGTGGTGGTGGAGCCCGGCCCCCACGCGGCCGAGGAGATCGCCCGCTTCCAGGGCGAGGGCAACCAGCTCATCTACATGCAGCAGCGCATCCAACTGCCCGGGCGCGACCTGGGCGTGGTCTTTTTGGGCGGCAAGTACCTGGCCACCTACGCCCGGGCCGGCTCGGGCAACGGGGCCTGGAACACCACCACCCGCTCCGGCGGCAAGTATCAGCCCCACCAGCCCTCGGCCGAGGTGCTGGAGCTGGCCCAGAAGGCCCAGGCGCCCTTTGGCCTGGACTTCACCTGCGTGGACGTGGCCGAGACCGACCAGGGCCTGCTGGTCTTCGAAGTCTCGGCCTTCGGCGGCTTCCGCGGCCTGAAGGAGGCCGACGACATCGACGCCGCCGGCCTGTACGCCGACTACGTGCTGGAGAGACTCAAATAATGAGCGACGCCGTCCGCCCCCTGGCCGCCCTGGCCCAGCGCCTGCTGGCCAAGGACAGCCTGGATCACCGCCTGCACCTGGTCTTCGGGGACTGCTCCATCAGGGTGGATTCCAACTCGGCCGGCCTCATCGACCAGCTGCGCCATTACTACAACGGCTTCGTAAGCCGGCGCGAGTGGACCGACATCAAGATCGTGGCCCTGGAGGCCCCGCCCCTGGCGGCCGATTTCGAGCTGGCCGCCAAGGAGCCCGATCCGGGCAAAACCAAGATCAAGGAAGAATTCGTCGAGCAGGACGACCTGCGCCTGGTGCGCAAGCGCCTTACCGGCATGTGCTTCATCTTCGGCCCCGGCCTGCACCTGGCGTTGGGGCCCTGCGTGGCCAACGACAACCAGGTGGTCAACTTCATCAACAGCCGCCACATCCAGTGGCTCCTGGACCGGGGCGGCCTGCTCTTCCACGCCGCCGGCATCAGCAGCGAGTCCAGCGGCCTGGCGCTGGCCGGCTTTTCCGGCTCGGGCAAGAGCACCCTGGCCCTGCACCTGATGAGCCAGGGCGTGAACTTCGTCAGCAATGACCGCCTGGTGGTGCGCCGGGGCGGGGCGGAGCTCACCATGTACGGCGTGGCCAAGCTGCCGCGCATCAACCCCGGCACCGCGCTCAACAACCCCCACCTGGCCCAGGTCATCCCCAGCGAGGAGCGCCGCCGCTTCGCCAACCTGCCGGTGGAGGAGCTCTGGGGCCTGGAGCACAAGTACGACGCCTACCTGGACCAGTGCTTCGGCCCGGACCGCTTCCAACTGGCCGCGCCGCTCAAGGGCCTGGTCATCCTCAACTGGCAGCGCAAGCCCGAGGCCCTGCGCATGGCGCCGGTGGACCTGGCCCAGCGGCCGGACCTGATGCTGGCCTTCATGAAATCGCCGGGGCTCTTCTACCAGCCGGCCGGCGGGGTGAGCCCGGATTTTGGCGCCGCGGCTTACCAGCGCCTGTTGGGCGATTGCCCGGTCTACGAGTTCAGCGGCGGGGTGGACTTCGCCGCCGCGGCCGAGGCCTGCCTGGACCTGGTGGCCCCCCTGCGCCACGCCGCGCGCCGGACCTAGACCGTCATGACCCAGCGCCTCAGCCTGACCCGCAGCCTGAAGCTGCCCGACCCCCTGCGCCTGGCCCGCTATCGCCGCGCGCCGGAGGTGGGGCCGCGGCTGCTGTTCTTCAGCGGCGGCACGGCCCTGGCCGGCCTGAGCCGCCGGCTCATCGACTACACCCACAACTCCATCCACCTCATCACGCCCTTTGACTCCGGCGGCAGCTCGGCCGCCCTGCGCAAGGCCTTCAAGATGCTGGCCGTGGGCGACGTGCGCAACCGGCTCATGGCCCTGGCCGATCAATCCGTGCAGGGCAACCCGGAGATCGTGCGCCTTTTCGCCTACCGCTTCCCGGAGCACGAGCCGCCCCCGGAGCTGCGCGCGCGCCTGGCCGAGATGATCGCCGGCCGCGACACCCTGGTGGCGGCGGTGCCCGACCCCATGCGCAAGATCATCCGCAACCACCTGCGGTTTTTCGAGCAAAAAGCCCCCAAGGGCTTTGACCTGCGCGGGGCCAGCGTGGGCAACCTGGTGCTGGCCGGCGGCTACCTGAATCACGAACGCCACATCGACCCGGTGATCTTCACCTTTTCCAAGCTGGCCGAGGTGCGCGGCATCGTGCGCCCGGTGGTCAACGCCAGCCTGCACCTCACCGCCCGCCTGGCCGACGGCCGGGTGGTGGTGGGCCAGCACAACCTCACCGGCCGCCAGAGCGCACCCATCAGCTCGCCCATCAAGGAGCTGTACCTGAGCCGCAACCAGCGCGGCGAGGCGGCCTCGGTGCCCATCCGGCCCAAGGTCGCGCATTTAATCGGCCAGGCCGAGCTGATTTGCTATCCTATGGGTAGCTTCTACACCAGCCTCATCGCCACGCTGTTGCCCCAGGGCGTGTGCGCGGCGGTGGCGGCGGCCGGCTGCCCCAAGGTCTATGTGCCCAACGTGGCCGGCGATCCCGAGCAGCTCGGCCTGGACGCGGCCGGCAGCGTGGCCACCTTGCTGGACTACCTGCACCGCGGCTGCCCCGAGCCCGCATCGGCCTCCGCGCTGCTCAACCTGGTCATCGTGGATACGGCCAATGCGGTCTATCCCGGCGGGGCGGTGGATGTGGAGGCCATCCGGCGCCTGGGAGTGCAGGTGGTGGATCTGCCCCTGGTCAGCGAGGCCAGCGAGCCCTACCTGGACCCCGGCCGGCTTTTGGAAGCGCTTCTGTCGCTGGTCTAGCAATTCACGCTCGGCCATGGCGGCCCCTAACGCAGAGCAGGGAGGAAAATTTTGGGCAAGAAGGAGATCAAGCTGGAGACGAGCCTGCCCCTGGAGCAGGCGGTGGACTATCTGGCCGATCTGGTGTCCAGCCTGCGCCAAGGCCGGGTGGTGGTGCAAAAAGGCCAGGAATACATCGAGCTGAACCCCTCCGCCCAGGTGGAGGTGGAGATCGAGGCGGTGCGCAAGAAGGACAAGGAGAAGTTCGTGCTGGAGCTTTCCTGGCGCCAGAGCGCCGAGGCGGCTGCTTGCGAGGCCCCGCTGCGCATCAGCCCCGACGTCCCGGTGCCCGCCGCGGCCTCGGCCGAGGAGAGCCAGGAGGCCCCCACCGGCGAGGAGGTGGCCCCGGAGCCCGCGCCGGAGCCCATGGCCGCGGCCGAGGCGGTGGCCGGCCAGGAGCCGAACGACTGCCCGACCGCGACGGTGGTGGCCTCGGCCGGCACCGAGCAGATCGCCGCCTGCGCCACCGGGCCGGCCGAGGAGGCCAAGGCCAAGCCCCGGGCCAAGGGCCGCAAGCCGGCCGCCCAATAGGCCCGGCCCCGGCGGGCGGCCCGCCAAGCAATCAAACCGCAATGAAAGGCTGATATCTAATGGGCGAAGGCAGAAACCTGAAGAGTGAGCGCAGCCTCACCCCGGCCGAGGCGGCTGAGATGCTGCGCCGGCTGGCCCAGCAGTTCGAGGCCGGCAGCGTGGAAATCGGCCCGGTCACGGTGGAGCTGGACCAGTCGCTGGAGTTCAAGCAGTCGGTCAAGACCAAGCCGGACAAGGTCAGCTTCAAGCTCAAGCTGAAATACGAGAAGATCCTCATGCCCGCGGGCCTGGCCCCGGAGGGCCACCCGGCCCTGGCCGGCGACGTCGATGACGAGGAGGAGATCGAGGGCGAGGAGGTGCTGGGCCGGCCCAAGTACAAGTCGCTCAAAAAGCACATGTCCAGCTCTTTCAAGGCGCTGAAGGCCAACCTGGGCCGCGGCGAATTGCCGGAGATGGCCGTGGTGCAGAGCTTTGTGCGCGACTGCCACCTGATGTGCACCTTCCCCGGCAAGGGCGATGACTATTACCCGGCCTTCATGGCCGCCGCCGACGCCCTGCTGGCCGCGGTGGAGGCCGGCGACCTGGCCGCCATCCAGCAGGCCATGGCCAGCCTGGACGCCCAGAAGAAGTCCTGCCACAGCGACCACAAGTAAGCCGCCCGCCCACGCCCGCATAAAAAAGGCCCGGCCTCCCCGCGAGGGAAGGCCGGGCCTTTGATGTTCCGTCGCCGCCGGCTTAGAGCAAGCGCGCGCCCAGTTCGGCCACCAGGGAGCGCTCGCCCTTGACCAGGGTCACGTGCCCGCTGACCGCCTCGGCCTTGAGCTTCTCCACCAGATAGGTGAGCCCGTTGCTGCAGGCGTCCAGGTAGGGGTGGTCGATCTGCTGGGGATCGCCGGTGAAGACGATCTTGGTGCCCTCGCCCACCCGGGTGATCAGGGTCTTGATCATGTGGGGGGTGAGGTTCTGGGCCTCGTCGCAGATGATGAACTGGCCGGGGATGCTGCGGCCGCGGATGTAGGTCAGGGCCTCCATCTCCATCAACCCCTGGTCCATCAGGTAGTCCTGGGCGCTGAAGCCCTTGCCGCCCTTCATGCCCTGGGCCACGGGGTAGTCGCGGAACAGGAACTGGAGGTTGTCGTAGAGGGGCTGCATCCAGGGGCGCAGCTTGTCCTCCTTGTCGCCGGGCAGGTAGCCCAGGTCGTTGCCCATGGGCACCACCGGCCGGGTGACCAGGAGCTTCTGGTAGGTCTTCTGCTCCAACACCTTCTCGATCCCGGCGGCCAGGGCCAGGAGCGTCTTGCCCGTGCCGGCCGCGCCGGCCAGGGTGACGATCTTCACCTCGTCGTTGAGCAGCAGCTCCAGGGCGAAGCGCTGCTCCTTGTTGCGGGGCTTGATGCCCATGCACTCGCTGTCGCCGTGCATCAGCGGCCAGAGCATCCCGGCTTCAAAGCGGGCCAGGGCCGAGAGCGAGGGCTGCTCGCGGCATTTGAGGATGAAGAACTGGTGGGGGTTGGCCCGGCGGCGGCTGCCCATGGCCAGGCGGCCCTCGGCATAGAGGGCCTTGATCTCCTCGGCCGTGTGGTTCAGCTCGCGCACGCCGGTGTACAGGGTGTCCAGGTCCACCTTGTCGTTGAGGTAGTCCTCGGCCGGCAGGCCCAGGACGTCGGCCTTGACCCGCAGGTTCAGGTCCTTGGTGACCAGGATCACCGGGGCGCCGTTTTCCTGTTGCAGGGTGAAGGCCAGGCTGAGGATGCGGTTGTCGGCCTTGCCCGGGTCCAGGACCGCGGGAAAGCCCTGGGCCGGTTCGCGGTGGTTGATCTCGATGCGCAAAGAGCCGCCGCGGGGGGTGGCGATGCCGCCGGCCAGGCTGCCCAGGCGGCGCAGCTCGTCCAGCTCCCGCGAGACCAGGCGCGCGTTGCGGCCTATCTCGTCCTGCCGGCGTTTCTGGTCGTCGATCTCCTCTATCACGGCCAGGGGCAGGACCACGTGGTTTTCTTGAAAGACATACAAGGCGTGAGGATCGTGAAGCAGTACGTTGGTGTCCAGCACGTAGGTTTTCATCAAGGTCGGGCGCCTCCCGCTAGGGTTTGGTGCCAATGACTACACTCTACATGTAGACCAACCCGCCTCCCCGCACCACCATATTTTGGGTTATCCACCGGCTGTCACTCAATTTTAACCAACGCCGCCCCCTAGGCCGGGGGCAGGGCCCGGCGCGGGCCCGGCAGCGCGCGGGCCGGCGGCAAAAGCCGCCGCCCCCCGGTCCCGGAGCCGTGGCCATTGCCGTTGCCATGGCCGTTGCCGTGCACCAGGACGGCCAGCTTGACCACCACCTCGCGCAGGCCGCCGGACTGGCCGGCCAGCTCCTCGGCCGCGGCCGAGCCCTGTTCGGCGTTGGCGGCCACGGTCTGCACCACCCGGTCCATCTCGCCCACCGCGCGGCTGATCTGGTCCAGGGCCTGGGCCTGCTCGGCGCTGGCGGCGCTGATCTCGCCCACCAGGCCCACGGCCTTGAGCGCGCTCTGCTCCACCTGGTCAAAGGCCTCGCCGGTGACCAGCACCAGCTCGCTGCCCTGGCGCACGCTGTGCAGGCTGGTCTCGATGACCGCCTGGGTGCTCTTGGCCGCCTCGGCCGCGCGCAGGGCCAGGGAGCGCACCTCGTCGGCCACCACCGCGAACCCGGCCCCGGCCGCGCCGGCCCGGGCCGCCTCCACCGCGGCGTTGAGCGCCAGGAGGTTGGTCTGGAAGGCGATCTCGTCGATGGTCTTGACGATGCGCACCGTCTCGTCGCCGGCCTGGCGCACCCGCTCGATGGCCTGGCGCAGGGCGCGCATGCTGGTGGTGGCCCGGTCCACCACGCCGCGGGTCTCGGCCATGATCGCGTTGGCCTGCTGGGCGTTGTCGGCGTTGTGCCTGGTCATGGCCGAAAGTTCCTCCAGGCTGGCGGCGGTCTCTTGCAGGCTGGCGGCCTGGCTGCCCGCGCCCTCGGCCAGCAGATGGCTGGAGGCCGAGACCTCGGTCGAGGCCTGGGCCAGCTCGCGGGAGCTGTGCTCCAGGTTGGAGGCGATGCGCCCCCCCGGCCCGGCCACCGCCCGGGTGATGGCCAGGGCCAGGCCCAGGCCCAGGAGCACGGCCAGCAGGCCGGCCCCCAGCATCAGCCAGGCGGCCTGCTCCATCAGGGCGGCCATCTTCTCACGCTGCACCCGGCCCATCTCCTCGGCCGCCTTGAGGTTGCCGCGCCCGGCCGCCACCATGGCCTGGTCGGCCTCGGCCTCGGCCCGCAACAGCTCGTGGGCCTGGATCAGGCTCTGGCGCAGGCCCGCCAGCCCGGCCCGGAGCTTGGCCGCGGCCGCGTCGAGCCCCGCCGCCTTGGCCTGGCCGCTCCACTGGTCCAGGGCCTGGACCGCCGCCGCCTCCGCGGCCTGCACCCGGGGCCAGGCCTCGGCGCGCCTGGCCGCCAGATAGACCGCGCCTTCCAGTTGATAGGCCAGGCACAGCTCGTAGGCCTGGCGCAGACCCTCGGCCAGGGCCACGCCGCGCTCAAGGGCCGTCTCGCCGGTCGCCGCGGCGCGGGCCCGGGCCAGGTCGCCGCGCAGGACCTCGCGCACGCTCTGGCCCAAGGCCGCGGCCTGGGCCTGGCTGGCCGCGGCGGCCTGACCCTGGGCCTCGATCAGGCCCACCAGGCGCTGGAAGGCGTCCTGGTAGGCCCGGAGGCTGGCCAGGGCCTGGTCCATGCGCCGGGCGTCGGCCGGGTCGGCCAAGCCGGCCTGGGTGGCCCGGCCCAGCTCGGCCTGGGCCGTCGCCTGGTCCTGCACCCGCTTGACGTACTGGGCTTCGCCGCGCAGCAGGTAGTTCTTCTCGTGGCGGCGCGCCTCCAGGTTCTGCCTGATCATCTGGTTCACGCGCTCGTTTTTCTCCACCCGCTCCCCCAGGGCGCGCATGCCGCCCACCCCCACCAGGGTGACCACCGTCAGCAGCACCAGCACCAGGCCGAAGCCGGCCATGACCTTGTAACCCAACTTCACGTGCGCGAGCATGCTCCCTCCCCGCAAATCAGACGGTCGTCTCGTTACTGGCATCCAGGGCCCGGCGCAGGGCCAGGGCCAACTCCCGGCGCAGCACCGGCTTGAGCAGCACCTCGCTCACCCCGGCCGCCTGGGCCCGCTCCTGGGTTAGGGCGTCGCTGAAGCCGGTGCACAGCACCACCGGCAACTCGGCCCGCAGACGCCTGACCGCCCAGGTCAGGTCCAGGCCGGTCAGGCCGGGCATGGTCAGGTCGGCCAGCACCAGGTCATAGTCCTGGGGCCGCTCCTGGAAGGCCTTGAGGGCCAGGACGCTGTCGTTGAAAGGGCTGACCCGGTAGCCCAGGTCGATCAACAGGCGCTTGAGCACGTCCACCAGGGTCGGCTCGTCGTCCACCACCAGCACGTGGCCGCTGCCGCCGGGCGCGTGCTGATCGTCCAGCGCGACCCCGGCCTGGCCTTCGGTCAGGCGGGGCAGCATGATGTGGAAGCTGGTGCCCCGGCCGGGCTCGCTGTAGACCCGGATGGAGCCCTGGCAGGCCTTGACGATGCCGTGGACCACGGCCAGGCCCAGGCCTGTGCCCTCTCCCGACGGCTTGGTGGTGAAAAAAGGCTCGAAAACGCGCTCGGCCACCTGGGCGGACATGTCGTGGCCGGTGTCGCTGACGCTCAGGCGCAGGTAGGGTCCGGGTTGCAGGTCGGGATGGGCGGCGGCCTCGGCCGGGTCCAGCTCGGCCAGGCTCAGGTCCACCTCCAGTTTGCCGCCTTCGGCGCCCATGGCCTGGCCGGCGTTGGTGCCCAGGTTCATCATGATCTGATGCAGTTGGGTGGGGTCGGCCAGGGTCAGGGCGGGGTTCTCGGGCAGATGGTGGTTGATGCGGATGGTGCTGGGCAGGGTGGCCCGCAGCAGTTTCAGCGCCTCCACCACGATCTCGTTGACGTCCACCGGCCGGCGCGCCTGTTCGGTCTGGCGGCTGAAGGTGAGGATCTGGCGCACCAGCTCCTTGGCCCGCTGGCAGGCCACCAGGGCCTGCTCCAGGTAGCGGCCCAGGCGCTCCGGCGCGGCCAGGCTCATCTGGGCCAGCTCGCAATAGCCGCTCACCGCGGCCAGGATGTTGTTGAAATCATGGGCCACGCCTCCGGCCAGCCGGCCCAGGGCCTCCATCTTGTGGGCCTGGCGCAGATAGCCGCGCATCTTCTCGTCCTGGGTCACGTCCCGCTCGCGGGCCACGTAGCCGCTCAGGCCGCCGGCCTGGTCGCGCAGGGCGGTGACCTGGGTCTGCACCTCGCGCTGGCCGCCGTCCGGCCCGGTTATCACCCGGCGGCCGCGCCAGGAGCGCCGCAGGCCCAGGCTGGCCCAGAACTGGCGGTGGGCGCCGGGATCGGCCACGGCCTCGGCCAGGAAGGGGGCCGGCGCGCCCAGGGCCTGGGCAGCCCTGACGCCGTGCAGGTCCAGCCAGGCCCGGTTGGCATAGGTGAGGCTGCCTTGCGGGTCGCTGATGGCCACCCCGTCCTCGGCCTGGGCCACCACATCGGCCAGGCGGTCGCGCTCGCCCTCGGCGGTGAGCCGGGCGGTGAGGTCCTGGCCGGTGCACAGCCAGCCCTGCATGCCGGCCCAGGCCCCGCGCAACGGCTGCACCGACCATTCCACCTGACGCCAGCCGCCCTGGGCGCAGCGGATGGGCAGGGTGCGCAGGACGCCCTGGGAGCCGTCGCCGTTGGCGATGAAAAAGGGCCGCTGGCGGTCGGCCTGGTCGGCGGGCAGGAAGTTGGCGCAAAAGTCAGCCAGCCGCGCGCCCTCCAGGGGCGCGCCGGTCAGGCCGGCCAGGGCCCGGTTGTAGTGCAGCACCCGGCCGTCCTCATCCAAAAACAGCACCAGGGCCTGGGTGCCTTCCAGCAGCTCGCGGGCAAAGTCGCGCTGGCGCCTCAGCTCCTGCTGGGCCTGGCGGCGCTCGATCAGCCTGGCCAGGCGGCCGGCCACCACCTCCAGGAGCACCCGCTCCTCTATAAGGAACGGCCCCTCGTCGGCCGGCGGCCGCGGCGCGCGGTAGACCACCTCCAGCCCGCCGCGCTCCTGACCGCCCACCATGAGCGGCACGGCCAGACGCCAGGGGCTGAGGGCGAAGCCGGGGCTGGCCCAGGCCTGGCCGTCCAGGCTGAGCCGGGCGCAGGCCGCCTCGGCATGCTGGAAGCCGCGGGGCAGTTGCTCGGCCGCGGCCTGGAGCACCTCATCCAGGCTCAGCTCGGCCGACTCCATGATGCTGATCAGGTTGTACAGGCAGTCCAGCTCCTGCACCCGCTTGCCCAGCACCGACTCCAACTGGGCGCTGCGCCGGGCCAGGCGCTGGCCCCCATCGGCCGGGCGCAGGCAGGCCACCACCGCCGCCCGGCCCCGCCAGCGGCCGGGGGCCAGGTGGACCCGCAGGCCGTCTGGGCCAGGCCCGGCTTCCAGGGGCCAGGTTTGTGCGACCGCCTGGCCGGCGGCGGCGCGGGCCAGGGCCTGCTCCAGGCCAGTACCCAATCCCAGGCGGGCCAGGTCGGGCCGGAACATGCCCAACAGCGCGGAGGCCTGCCGGTTGTGGGCCAGCACCACGCCGTCCCGGGGATCGATCACCAGCAAGCCGCAGTCCAGGGCCTCCCAGAGTTCCGGTCCCCCATCAGCTTGAATTAACGTAGTATTTGTGGCGGTCATGGCTGAACCTCTGGCCGGCTTCCCCTGGTTTCACCACGCGACTACAGGCAGATGCCACCATATGATCATCCATGGCCGGGTGAAATAAGGGAGTGCGATCATTCTGGCAGAGGCGCAATCCTCTTTTGTGCAGGGGTGCTCTACCTAGGGGCTAGGCTTAGGCGCTATTGAGCCTGGCCCTGGGAGCCGGGGCCTAAGTGGCTTGATTAATGCTGGATCGGCGGCTGGGTGTTTTCGGGCAATCGCGCCAGAAAGGGTGCGGGACCGGACCGGGTGGGCGGCGTGCTGGCCGGCCGGCCTGTGCAAAAACCTGGGCGCACCAGGCCTGCGGCAGGGTGGGGGTGTGGGGGTGTGAACGCCCCGGCCCGGAGGCTGTGCCGCCGGGCCGGGGCGAGGGGCTCGCGCAGGGGATGGTCCGGGCCTGGCCGGACCGCTGGGCCGCCTTAGGCGGTGGCCTCCCGGGCCAGGCAGTGGCGCTCCATCTCGTGCTGGCGCTCCACCATGTTGCTCAGGGTGATGGAGGAGAGGAACTCCACCAGCTTCTGGCTCATCTCGCCCCAGACCAGGTGAACGGTGCAGCCGCCCACCCGCTCGCAGATGCTGGGGTCCTGCACGCACTCCACCACGGCCAGGGGCCCTTCCAGGGTGCGCACGATCTCGTACAGGGTGACCTTTTCCGGGGACACGGCCAGCAGGTAGCCGCCCTTGGCCCCGCGCACGCTGTTGACCAGGCCGGCGGCCTTGAGGGGAATGAGCAGTTGCTCCAGATATTTGGCCGAGATGCCCTGGCGCTGGGCCAGCTCTTGCAAGGCCGTGGGGCCCTCGCCTTGATGCAGGGCCAGCTCGAGCATGGCCCGGACTCCGTATCTGCCGCGCGTGGATAGCTTCATGATCTCTGCGTCCGCTTGATGTGTTTCTCGCTGGAGGTTCAACCGCCCGTCGCGCTTGGCCGGCGCGGGCTGGTGATATTTTTCCTTTTTAAATCACCCCTAAACCATATTTGCTAGCTAGGCAAATTGCAAGAGACGAATGCGGTTTTTTAGTGCGGGAGAGGCAAAAAATACGCCGCAACGCCGCGGGCCCGCCGCCCACGGCCGGCCCGCGGCAACAGTTGGCTATCTGAATTAGATTCCGCGCGTACTCCGGACCCGCCCCGCCCGGCGGAGCCGCCCCACGGG
>JAZDHW010000372.1:0-9548 GCA_043805555.1 Pseudomonadota bacterium | reverse complement strand
TGGCAAGTTCCAAGAGGAGAAAGCCATGGATGGCTTTGTCCGACACGCTCCTAGGGGCGGGATCCCCCTCAGGCCGCCGGGGCCGGACCGGCCAACGGCAGCCAGAGGCCAAAACGCGCCCCGCCCCCCGCCGCCGGCTCCACCGCCGCCCGGCCGCCGTGGGCCTTGGCCACCGCCGCCACCAGACTCAAGCCCAAGCCCATGCCCCGCTGGCCCCGGCTCTTGTCGCCGCGGTACAGGCGCTCGAAGACCCGCCCGGCCTCGGCCGCGGGCACCCCCGGCCCGCTGTCGCTCACGCTGATCAGCGCGTGCTGGCCGTCGCGCATCAAACCCACCGCCACCCGGCCGCCGGCCGGGGTGTACTTGACCGCGTTGTCCATAAGGTTGGCCACCGCCTGGCGCACCCGGCCGGGGTCCACCACCGCGGTCAGGGGCGCGAGGCCTGACAGATCCAGGGCCAGGCCCTTTTCCTCGGCCAAAAAGCCGTAAAGCTCGGCCACCTCGGCCACCAGGCCGGCCAGGTCCACCGGCGTGGGCGACAGCTTCAGGATGCCGGTCTCGGCCTCGGACACGTCCAGCAGCATGTCCAGCATGGCGGACAGGCGCTCGCCCTCCTCGGCGCAATCCATCAGCGCCTCGCGCTGGGCATTGGGATCGTCCGGCCCCTGCAGGGCCGCTTCCACCGTGAAGCGCAGGCGGGCCAGGGGGGTGCGCAGATCGTGGGCCACGTGGTCCAGGGCCTGGCGCATGCCGCTCACCAGGCGCGCAATCTGCTCCAGCATGTGGTTGAACTGCCGGGCCAGCTCGTCCAGCTCGCCGCCGCCGCCGCGCATGGGCACCCGCGCGGCCAGATCGCCGGCGTCGATGCCCCTCACCGTGGCCAACAGATCGCGCAGGGGGGCCAGGCTGCGGGCGGCCAGCCACCAGCCGCCGATGAGCGCCAAAACCAGGGCCGGCAGGCCGGCGAAAAAGAGCACCCGGCGCAGATGGGCCAACAGGGCCAGGCGCGCGGCCGGGCTGCGCCCCACCTGCATCAGGATGCCGCCGGGCAGGGGCAGGCTGGCCAGCTCCAGGGCCGGGCGGCCGTCGTGGTCGGTGAGCACCAGCCACTCGCCCGGCGGCGGCGCGGGCAGGCGCTCCAGCTCGGCCGGGCCCAGGCCCAACCCGGCCAAGGCCTGGGGCACGATCTGGATCAGGTTGCGGCCGCGGGGATCGGTCACCCGGATGTAGAACCCGGCCCGCTCCTCGATGGCCCGTTGCAGGCGGATCTCGGTGACCAGGGCCTCGGCCATGCCGCGCTGGCCGGCCAGGGCGTATTCGCGGGCCTTGTCCAGGATAATCTCGCGGTCGGAGTTGGTCAGGGCCTGGTCGAAGAGGTAGTAGGACAGGCCCGAGAGCAGGGCCAGGGAGAGCGACAGGGCGGCGGCGTACCACAGGGTCAACCGCCAGACCGTGCCCCGCCGGCCGGAGCGCGGCGGGCGGCCGGGCGGGGGGCTACTGCTCTCGGAGGACATAGCCCACCCCGCGGATGGTGTGGATCAGCTTCCGGGGGTAGTCGCGGTCCACCTTGTTGCGCAGGCGGCAGATGACCACGTCCACCACGTTGGTCTGGGGGTCGAAGTGATAGTCCCAGACCCGCTCCAGAATGGTGGTCTTGGTCACCACCCGGCCGGCGTTGCGCATCAGGTAGGCCAGCAGGCTGAACTCCTTGGGTTGCAGCTCGATCTCCTCGCCGGCCCGGCTCACCGCGCGGCTGACCAGGTCCAGGCTGAGGTCGCCCACCGTGAGCCGGGTGGGCTCGGGCTGGCGGCTGGCCCGGCGGATCAGGGCCTGCAAGCGGGCCAGCAGCTCGGAGAAGGCGAAAGGCTTGGTCAGGTAGTCGTCGCCGCCCTTGGTCAGCCCCAGCACCCGGTCGTCCAGGGAGCGCCGGGCGCTCAGGATTATCACCGGGGTCTGGTCGCCGGCCGCGCGCAGGCGGCTGATCAACTCCAGGCCGTCCAGGCTCGGCAGCATCAGATCCACCACCGCCGCGTCGAAGCCGCCGCCCCGGGCCAGCTCCAGCCCGGCCGCGCCATCGCCCGCGGTGTCGGTGACAAAGCCGGCCTCCCTGAGCCCCTTGGCGATGAAGCCGGCGATCTTGGCGTCGTCCTCCACGATCAGCACCCGCATGGGTCCCTCCGCCTGATTCCTCACGTTTCCACCATAGCATAAGGCCTTATCCCCGGCCGCGTCGCCAACCTTGCAAATTTGTAATCCTGGCGCAAGGCGGGCGCAATCGGCGGTGTGCATCCTATGGACAGACGCAAATCACGCCCCCGGCGGGGCCGCAAAACTTTCACGGAGGTGACCCCATGACAAGACGCAGACTCTCCCCAACGCGCACCGGCCTGATACTGGCCGCCGCGCTGATCCTGGTGGGCGCGGCCCTGGGCGCCAACGCCCGCGCCGCCGCCCCGGCCGGCTTCGCCGACCTGGCGGCCAAGATCGCCCCGGCGGTGATCAACATCCGCACCGAGCGCGACGTGAAAGCGCCGGCCATGGGCGCGATGCCGGGCCAGATGCCGGGCCGGCGCGGCGGACCGGGCATGGAGGGACCGCCCGAGCTGCGGGAGTTCTTCCGCCATTTCTTCGGCGGCGAAGGCATGCCCACCCCGCCCCAGCACCAGCGCGCCCTGGGCTCCGGCGTCATCGTGGACCCCGAGGGCCTGGCCCTGACCAACCACCACGTGGTGGACGGGGCGGACAAGATCGTGGTCAAGCTCAAGGACGGCCAGGAGATCGAGGCCACGGTGGTGGGCAGCGACCCCAAGACCGACCTGGCCCTGATCCGGCTCAAGCAGAACGGCCCCTACCCGGCCCTGCCCCTGGGCGATTCCGATCAGCTCCGGGTGGGCGACTGGGTGCTGGCCGCGGGCAACCCCTTCGGCCTGGAGAACACCGTGACCGCCGGCATCGTCAGCGCCAAGGGCCGCATCATCGGGGCCGGGCCCTATGACGATTTCATCCAGACCGACGCCAGCATCAACCCCGGCAACTCCGGCGGCGCGCTGGTGGACATGGACGGCCGCCTGGTGGGCATCCCCACCGCCATCGTGCCCCAGGGCCAGGGCATCGGCTTCGCCATCCCGGTCAACCTGGCCAAGGACATCATGGCCCAGCTCAAGGCCAAGGGCCGGGTGGTGCGCGGCTGGCTGGGCGTCTACACCCAGGCCGTGGACGGCGACCTGGCCGCCAAGTTCGGGCTCACCGAAAAGCACGGCGCGCTGTTGGCCGACGTGATGCCGGACAGCCCGGCCATGAAGGCAGGCCTGAAGCGCGGCGACGTCATCACCACCTATGACGGCAAGCCGGTGAACGACCCCGCCGCCCTGGCCCGGCTGGTGGCCGCCTCGCCGGTGGGTCACGCGGCCAAGCTGGGCCTGGTGCGCGCCGGCAAGGCCGCTGAGGTCGCGGTCAAGCTGGGCGAGTTGAAGGACGAGGCCGCCGCCGGCCGGCCCGCCAGCGGCGCGGAGCCGGAGGGCCTGGACAAGCTGGGCCTGGGCGTACAGCCGCTTAACCCGGAGCTGGCCCAGCGCCTGGGCGTGGCCGCCGAGCACGGCCTGGCCGTGGTGAACGTGGCCCCCGGCACCCCGGCCGCGGCCGCGGGCCTGAGGCGCGGCGACGTGATCTTGGAGGCCGCCCAGAACCCGGTGAAGGCGCCCGGCGACCTGGGCCAGGCCTGGAGCCGGGCCAAGGACGGGCTGCTGCTCCTGGTGCAGCGCCAGGGCCACAGCTTCTTCGCGGTGCTCAAGAAGAACTAACCAGCCCCCAACCCCCCACTCCCCCGCAACCCTCCCCCTCCCCTCACCCCAGGGGAGGGGGAGGCTTTATTTGGAGGGGGAGGAACGACGCACCCGGCCTTCGGGTCTGACCTAAATCAGCCAATACATCGCTTGGTTAAACATGGCGCGCCTTAACGCGCGAGAAAGGCGGGCTTGGCTGCGCCTGCGGATAATCGGCCCGGCCAGCTTGTGATCTAAATATCATAATTCCCGTTGACGATTGGGTCTTTATAGGTGATATGATCCTCACCTAAGGGAGCCTGCATAGTGGCCGCAACCAGCGCGTCAGCCGGGGGACTGGTTCCTCAGCATTAGGTCTGCATAAAACCTTCGGCCTGTTCCCACGCCGCCATCCCTGAATCAATCAGTAACCCTGGGGCCGCACCCACGGGGTGCCGGACTGCTGCGTGCTACTGACGCACGCGCACACCACTATGAACTGCTGATGGGGAGGGGAAAAATGAATGGTGGGACAGGTGCCACAGGGGTTGTCACTCGCGCCGCGGCTAAACTGGCCATCAAATGTGTCATCGCCAGACTGAAGAGCTGGGACGTAACGAGAGTACAAATCAACCACACTATCACCGGGGACCTAGAGTTCACGGTGCCCTACGGCGTGGACCTGTTGGTGACGGAAGTCGAGAACCATTTCAGGGGATTGGGGCATGAGGTCCATTTAGTGGCCGCGACCTACCGTCAGGATGGCAAGACCGTCAACGACATGTGGGACGACGTGTGCAGCCAGTTGCATTGCGTCGAGGGGGGGCAATGATGACCTGGCGGTTTTTTATTGCGGTCTGCTTGGCGACAGGGCTCTTGCTGGCCTCACCCTGTTTGGCCCAGACGGTGCTTATGGATGGGTGCCTCCATGACCCAAACGCCACGGAATTAATCAAAAAGCATGACGGAACCGTCACGCCTTGCGAGGCCATGAGCTTTATTTTCGACCTCAACTATCCGGCGGCAATAAACGCCGAAATAAACAAGGCAATCAAGCAAGGCAAGCTACCCCTGACCAGCGAGGCCCTTAATCGCGTCAACGCGGCGACCCTGCGGAAAACCAAGGACGAGTTGGATGACCTCATCGAGAACCGCCATAACGAACTCCCGCTGACCGCGGCGATGGTCAGGAAATACTACAAGCTCCCTGATCCCAAACCCGAGGTGCAGCCTGAGCCTGGCACCGCACCCAAAAACCAGGCCGCCAAGGACCCGTGGCAGTACAAAGTGGCCCTGGGTGCTCCCGCCGATTTCACAAGCTTGGGCATCTACGCTGCCAGCGCCCACCCCAAAAAGGCCAACCCCGCCACCTTTTCCCTGAGCCGGGACATGAGCGAAGGTTACAACGAATGGTCGGCGCGGGGGGCCGTCTTCTTCGCCATGGTCTGGGAACTGGACAGCGAGCCCCCCAAGAACGAGAACCACCAGGCCGCGGGGGATGACGGGAGCCTGTGGCGGCACGCGCGCAGGGTGTCGCTTGGCAACAGCCTGAGCATCGATCGGCAGGCATCCAACAAACCCCAAAAAAAAGACGTCGACTCCACTATCTTCCGCACTGGCGTGGAGACGACCATGAGAAACCTGGTGGGCATCCCCATCCAATACTGGCTCCTCCAGGCAGCGGTAGGCACTGATACCGGGCTGGAGAGTTGCGTCGGGGCTTTGGAGGCGGAATGGCAACCGGTCTTGGGGACGGGGTGGGGCACCACCGCAGACCTGATACCCAAGGTGACCAAATTTCGCATCAGCTTCCTGGCCCGCACCGAATACGGCCAGGTCTTCGGCGTGGGCAATCATCCCTTGCTGCAGAGCGGCGAGGACTTCCTGCGCCTGGGGCCCGCCGCCACCCTGGAGATATGGCCGATTTACAATCTGCTACCCCGGCTTTCCTTAACTGCCAGCGCCCGGTACATGTGGGGCATCTTTGGTGACCCAGGCTCCACCAGCTTGATAGATCTGCGCTGGGCCTACTTCCTGGACGAGAAGCAGCAGTTCACCCTGAGCCTGGGCTACCGCTCCGGCGAACTGCCCTTGACCCTGGAGCAGGTGGACATGGTGGACCTGAGCTTGGGCTTCCAGCTTTAAACCAGCAGCTCGAAAAAAACGCCCGCCCGGTCGCCCGGCCGGGCGGGTTGCGTTTGGGGCTTGGCTGGCGGCGGGTGGTCCGCCGGGCGGCTTAGCCGTTGCGCAGGAAGCTGACCAGCTGCTTCTGGCGCAGGGCCACCTGGCCGGCGTAGGCGTCGGAGCCGTTGTAGCGCTTCATCACCCGGTCCATGTCCACCATGGCCGGACGTTGGCCGCTGGGCGCCAGGGTGGATTCCAGCAGCAGCTCGCGCAGGTGGTAGGCGGCCATGTAGGTGGCCATGGTCAGGTGGTGCTCCAGGCGCAGGTCGGCCGGGGGGGGCACGAAGCGGTTGCGGGCCAGGGAGGCCGCGATCAGCTTGCGGGTGGGGGCGTAGATCTGGAACGGGCTGGCCGAGAGGTTGGAGTCGCCCAGCACGTTGGCGTAGCTGGTCTCCTGGTGGGCGATGACCAGCATCAGGGAGACCGGCACGCCGAATTTCTTGGCCGCGCAGTAGGTGTCGAAGGCCAGGTTCTTGGCGTAGAGCCCCACGTCGCCGGTGAACGAGGCCCCGCCCAGCTTGAGGTAGTTGTTGAGCCGGGTCTCGATGTAGGGCGTGATGCGGGCCAAAAACTCGGTGAGGCCCAGGGTCTCCACCTCGGTGACCGGGCGCACCTGGCCGTTGAAAACCAGGGGCACCTGCCAGGCGTCCTTGAGCGCGGCCACGGCCCGCTCGTTGGCGGTCAGCGCGCCCAGGGCTTCCTCGGGCGCGAAGCCCAGGGAGCGGTATTCGCGGTAGAGGCGGTCCAGGAAAAGGTGCTGGGCCTTTTCCGGGGCCGGGTCCAGGGCGGCCAGCAGGGCGGCGTTCTTGGGCAGGCCCTTGCTGGATAGCTCGCGGAAGATCAGGGGGTGGCGCCGGGCCAGGTCGTGGGCGGTCTCGGCCAGCTCCTGCATGGCCTTCATGTCCACCAGCGCGGCCGGGCCGAAGGCGGCCTGGGCGCTGGTCAAGAGCACCTGGGGCGAGAGCCCGGCCCGGCGGGCCAGGGCGGCCAACTGTGAGCGGGTCTCGCTGGTGAGCGGATTGGCCCGCTGGCGCAGGGGCAAAAGGTTAAGCTCCAGCCTGGCCCCGCCGGGGGCCTCGGCCAAGAGCCGGGCGCTGGCCCCCACCGCAAAGCCCGGCCCCAGGCTGAGGCTGGCCCCGGCCTGCTACACGGCCTGGGCCGGAGCCACCAGGGGCGAGATGCGCCGGGTGGCCTTGCTGGGGGTGCCGGGGGCCACCAGCACCAGGCCGGCGGTGAAGGCGGCGATGAGCGCCCAGTAGCCGATGGTGGTGCGGCCGATCTTCTTGAGCCGGCTGCGCACCGCCGCCAGGCGGTCCATGAGCCGGTCCATCTGGGCCGGGTTCAGGCTGGTGATTCGCACCCGCACCGGCTGGCCGGGGTGCTGCGCGGCCGGGGCGCGGTTGGGCGCGCTGACCAGGGCGGTGAGCAGGGCCAGGCGGTCCAGTTGCAGCTTGAGGTGCTCGGCCTGGGCGGCCTGCTCGGCGGCGGCGGCCTTGAGGCTGGCCACCTCCTCCTGGTGGGCCTGGCCATTGAGGGCCAGGGCCAGGGCCAGGCCGCGGGCCAGGCGCGACCAGCGCTCGGCCTCGCCCTGGCTGGCCGAAAGCTCCAGGGCCAAGCCCTGGCCTTGCAGGAGATCCAGGGCCTGCTGGGCCCGGGCCGACTGCTCCTGGGCCAGGCGGGCCTCGGCCAGGTCGCGGGCGGTCAATGCGGCGCGCAGCTCGGAGCGGGCCTGGTCCAGTTGGCGGCGGACCTGTTTGACCTCGGCCCGCAGGCTTTCCGAGCGGATCTCGTGGGTGCGGGCCTCGCTCTGCCAGTAGGGCAGCGGGGCCAGGGCGGTCATGGCCTGGCGGTAGAGGCGGTGGCGCTCCAGGGCCTTGGCCTTCAGGGCCTGGGCCAGGCGCTGGCTCCTGTCCAGGCGGGCGGTCAGCCCCAGGTTGGCGGCCTCGGCCGCGGCCAGTTGCTCCACCAGATGGGCGGCGGCCAGTTGCCCCTGGCGGGCCAGGGCCAGTTGGTTGTCGGTCAGCTCCAGGCGCTGCTTCAGGCGATAGTTGCGGCCCTGGGCCAGGCCGAGATGGTGCTGGGCCAGGCCGGTCTCCTGGCGGGAGGCGGCCAGTTCGGCGGTCAGGGCCTCTTCGCGGGCCTGGCGGCGGCTGAGATCCTGCTCCAGCCGGGCGGCCTCATCGGCCCGGCGGGCCAGCTCGGCCTTGAGCTGGGCCAGCTCCGCGCGGGCGCGGCGGCCGGCCTCGGTCTGGGCGTCCAGATCGCGGCCCTGCTCGGTGGCGCGGCGCTCGGCGCGCAGAAGCTCCTGCTCCAGTTCGGCGGCCTGGCGGCTGCGGCGCTGCAAGTCGGCGCGCGCCTGCTTGAGGTCGCGTTCGGCCTGGGCCCGGGCCTCGTCCTGGCCCAGGAGTTCGCGCTCCAGTTGGGCGATGGTGCGGCCGGTGTCGGCCCGCCGGCGGTCCAGCTCGGCCTGCATCTGGCTGAGCCGGCGCTCGGATTCCTGGTTGGCCAGCCTCAGGCGCTGGCGGGCGCGCTCCTCGCTCTCGGCGCGCTCGTGGCCGGCCCGGACCAGGTCTTCCTCCAGGCCGCGGGCCCGGGTCCGGCTGCGGGTCAGGTCGCGCTCGCTGGCGGCCAGGCGCGCGCGGGTGGCGGCCCCGGCCTGGCGCTCGCCTTCCAGATCCTGGCGCAGGGCCACCAGGCGCTGGACGGTGCGGCCGCGGGAGGCGCGCAGTTGCTGGGCGGCCGCGGCCAGGCGGCTCAGGCTGCCGGCCAGGGTCAGGGCGACTTCCTCGGCCGGGCGGCGGGCGGCGGCCAGCACCGGCTCGGCCAGGATGCCGCGCCAGCCCTGGGCGGCGCGCAGCATGGCCACCAGGCGGTCCACCTCCACCCGGCGGCCGGAGAGCCGGCGCGAGAGCGAGGCGTGGGGCTTCAGCGCGGCCGGCGGCTTGGACAGGCTGGCCACCGAAGGCGCGCCGATGCGCGCCTCCACGGCCTGGGCGTCTTCCTCGATGGTCTGGGCCAGGCCCAGCCGGTCGTCCTGGCGCTCTTGCCAGGCTTGCAGCAGCGGCTCCAGCTCGGCCGCGCCCAGCTTGGCGGCCACCTCCAGCACCGGGGCGATGGCCTGGGCGTCGGCCTCGGCCCGGGCGCGCAGGGCGGCCACGTCCTGGCGGGCCTCGGCCACGAGCGCCTGGGCCTGCTCCAGGTGGCCGCGCTCGGCCTTGGCCGCGGCGCGCCAGGCCTCCTGCCAGTCCTTGCCCCGCTCCACCCACAGGGCCAGCAGGGCCTTGAGCGCCTTGAACTCGGCCTGGGTCTGGCGGGCCTGGGGGGCCAGGTCCTGCAAACGGGCGGTGAGGGTGGCCAGACCGGCCGCGGCCCGGCCCCGGGCGGCGGGCTGGGCGGTCTCGGCGCTGGTGAGCGGCGTGATCAGGCCGGGCAGGTCCTGCTCCAGGGCCCGCACCTCGCGGTTGATGTCGCGCACCTGGCTCATCAGGCCCAGGGCCATCGGCTGGCGCTGGGTCAGGCGGCGCTCCACGCGCACCAACAGCGCGGCCAGGCGGGCGGCCCGGCCGGCCTGGCGGGCGGCCCGGTCCAGCTCCTGGCTGGCGG
>JAZDHW010000371.1:0-25597 GCA_043805555.1 Pseudomonadota bacterium | reverse complement strand
GCCCGCCGCGCCGGCCGCCACGGCCGGGTCGGCGCTGCCGGCCAGGCGGTTGGCGGTGGCGATCAGGCCCTCCAGCCTGGCCAGGGCCGCGCCGCCATCCAGGCTGCGGGCAGCCAGGGCCACGCCCTCCCTGAGGCCGCTGGCCGCGCCGGCGGCAGCCAGCGCCGCGGCGGCGTTCATCAGCACCGTGTCCCGGGCCGCGCCGCGCTGGCCATTGAGAAGCGCCAGGCACAGGCGGGCGTTCTCCGGGGGCAGGCCGCCCTTTAGCTCGGCCGGGTCGCCGCGCTTCAGGCCCAGCTCCTCGGGCCGCAGGCTGAAGGACTCCACCCGGCCGAAGTTGAGCCGCGCCACCTGGTTGACCCCGGTGCTGGCCAGTTCGTCCAGGCCGCCGGGGCCGTGCACCACGTAGGCCGAGGCGCAGCCCAGGCTGCCCAGCACCTCGGCCAGGGGGGTGACGAGCGCCGCGTCGTAGACGCCCAGCACCTGGGCGGTGGCCCCGGCCGGGTTGGTGAGCGGCCCGAGCAGGTTGAAGATGGTGCGCAGGCCCAGCTCGCGGCGGGGGCCGATGGCGTGGCGCATGGCCAGGTGCAGCACCGGCGCGAAAAGGAACCCGATGCCGGCCTCGTCGATGCACCGGCCCACCTGGGCGGGCGTCAGCGAGAGCGGCACGCCCAGGGCCTCCAAGAGGTCGGCCGAGCCGCAGCGGCTGCTCACCGAGCGGTTGCCGTGCTTGGCCACCTTGACCCCGGCCCCGGCCACCACCAGGGCGGTGACGGTGGAGATGTTGAAGGTCTGGGCCCCGTCGCCGCCGGTGCCGCAGGTGTCCACCAGGGCCTGGCCCGGCGTGAGGCTCACCGGCACCCGAAGGCATTTCTGGCGCATCACCTGGGCCGCGCCGGCGATCTCGCCCACGCTTTCGCCCTTCATGCGCAGGGCCACCAGCAAGGCCCCGATCTGGGCCGGGGTGGCCTGGCCCTCCATCACCTGATCCATCACCCCCATCATCTCCGCCTGGCTCAGGTGATCGCCGCCCACCGCCTTGTTGATGGCCGCCTGGATCATCGCTCGCCTCCCTCCCCGCGAACCATGGACAAAAAAAGGCCGCGGACCCTGGGTCGGGTCCGCGGCCGGGTGCTGCTGTCAGAGCCTGGGGCTAGGTGCAGAAATCCCGCGCCGGCGGCCGACCCGAGGTCGCCGCCCATTGCCAGTTGCGCCAGGAAAACCGAATGCCCACTTTCAACTCCAGCGAAATTTTGTATACAGTATACCTAAGCCGCCGCGCCGTCAAGCCCCTTTTCAGCCCCGCCCACCCAGTCGGCCAAGTCGTCCAGGCCCCCGGCCAGGCCGGCCCAATCGCCCGCGGCCACCCGGCCGGCCAGGTCCGCGCAGGCCCCGGCCAGGGCCTCGGCCGCCGGCCTGGCGGCGGGGTTGGCCAGGGCCAGGTCGGCGTAGAGCCCGCCGGGCTGCCGGCACTGGCGGGAGAGCAGGTCCCAGAGCTGGTTGAACCAGGGGCCGGCCAGGGCCAGATCGGCGGGGTCGAAGCCCTGGGCGGCCAGGGCGCGGCCCAGGCCCGCCAGCAGGAGGTGCCGGAGGCTCTGGGTCAGGGCCATGAGGCGGTCATGGCGGCCGGGGTCGATTTCGGTCACCACCGCGCCCGCGCCCTCCAACCAGATGGTCAGGCGCTCGGCCAGGGGGCCTGGCCGGCCGGGGCAGGCAAAGACGGTCTGGTTGGCCAGGCTCGGGGCGGCGGGACCGAAAAGCGGGTGCAGCCCCAGCACCTGGCCGGGGAAGGCTTTCAGCATCATCTCCAGGGGCGCGGCCTTGAGCGAGCAGAGGTCGGCCAAGAGCGCCTCGGCCGGGATAAAGGGGGCCACGCTGGCCAGGGCGCGGCCCAGGGCCGGCAGGGGCACGGCCATGAGCACCAGTTGGCAACCGGCCACGGCGGCGGGTTTGAGCGGCCCGTCGGCACTGTCGGCGATGGTCACCGACCAGCCGGAGGCGGCCAGGCGGCGGGCGAACCAGGCGCCCATGCGCCCGCGCCCGCCCACCACGCAGGCTTTAAAGCCGCTAAAGCCGTCCTCCGTGGCCATGGCCGTCTCCTCCTATACCGCCAGGCCCGGATCGCCGGCCGGGTAGGAGCCCAGCACCCGCACCTGGGGCACCTCGCTGGTCAGGGCCGCGAGGGCCGCGCGCAGCGGCTCCTCGTCCTGGTGGCCCTCGCAATCCAGGAAGAAGGCGTACTCCCAGGGCCGGTTCTTGGCCGGCCGGCTCTCGATGCGGGTCATGTTGATGCCCCGCTCGGCGAAATGGGCCAGGGAACCGTAAAGCGAGCCGGGCTGGTGGGCGGCCAGGTAGAGGATGCTGGTCTTGTCCGCGCCGGTGGCCGGGCAGGACTGGCGGCCCAGCACGAAGAAGCGGGTCATGTTGTGGGGATTGTCCTGGATGTCGGCGGCCAGCACCGGCAGGCCGTAGTGGCCGGCGGTCATCTCGCTGCCCACCGCGGCCGCGCCGGGCTCGCCGGCGGCCTGGCGGGCGGCGGCGGCCGTGCTGGAGCTTTCCACCAAGACCGCCTGCGGCAGGTTGCGGCGCAGCCAGCCCCGGCATTGGTTCAGGGCCTGGGGGTGGCTGTAGACCTTCTTGATCTGGTCCAGGCCGGTCTCGCGGCTCATTAGCATCTGACGGACCTTGGAATAGATCTCGCCGCACACGGCCAGGTCCGAGCCCAGGAACTGGTCCAGGGTCACGCTCACCCCGCCCTCGCTGGAGTTCTCCACCGGCACCACGCCCACCTGGGCGTGGCCGCGGCTGACCTCCTCGAAGACGTCGACGATGGTGGCCAGCGGCGCGAAGTCGCAGGAGCTGCCGAAGTGCTGGCGGGCGGCCTGGTGGCTGAAGGTGGCCTCCGGGCCCAGGAAGGCCACCCTTAAGGGGCGCTGCACGGCCCGGCAGGCGCTGACGATCTCGGCGTAGATCTGCTTGAGCCCGCTGTCGGAGATGGGGCCGCGGTTGCCGGCGATGAGCTTGCGCAAGAGCAGGCTCTCGCGCTCCGGGCTGAACTCCGGCCGGCCGGTGGCCTCCTTGCAGCGCCCGATGGCCAGGGCGTGCAGGGCCCGCTGGTTGATCAGCTCCATGATCTGGCGGTCAATCTGGTCGATGTACTCGCGCTGCTGCAAAATCTCGCGTTCCTGCACGTTGCTGACTCCATGGAAGGCGTGGCCGCCGCTGTTTTGGGCAAGTGATTGCATGACTGACCTCGCTATTGATGCCAGAAACCGGACCGGCTACAAGGCGCGGCGCAAAGGCCCGCCCATCACCGTCAGGTCGTCCATCATGTGGGAGAAGTCGTCCGGGGTCAGGGACTGGTCGCCGTCGCACAGGGCCTTGCCCGGCGCGCAGTGCACCTCGACCATGACGCCGTCGGCCCCCACCGCCATGGCCGCCCGGGCCAAAGGCGCCACGAAGCGCCGGATGCCCACCGCGTGGCTGGGGTCCACGATCACCGGCAGGTGGGTGCGCTCCTTGAGCACGCAGACCGCGCTGAGGTCCAGGGTGTTGCGGGTGGAGGTCTCGAAGGTGCGGATGCCGCGCTCGCACAAGACCACCTGGGGGTTGCCGGCGGCCAGGATGTACTCGGCGCTCATCAGGAACTCGTCGATGGTGGTCATCAGGCCGCGCTTGAGCAGGATGGGCAGCCGGGCCCGGCCCAGTTTCCGGAGCAGCGAGAAGTTCTGCACGTTGCGCGCGCCCACCTGGATCATGTCGGCGTAGTCCTCCACCAGGTGGATGTCCTCGCTGTCCATGACCTCGGTCACCACCGGCAGGCCGGTCAGCTCGCGGGCCATGGCCAAGAGCCGCAGGCCATCCTCGCCCATGCCCTGGAAGCTGTAGGGGCTGGAGCGGGGCTTGAAGGCGCCGCCGCGCAGCACCGCGGCCCCGGCCTGCTTAACCGCCATGGCCGTGTCGATCATCTGGGCCGAACTCTCCACCGAGCAGGGCCCGGCGATGACCACGAAGCGGGGGCCGCCGATGACCGCCTCGCCCACGTGGACCACGGTGTCGCTGGCCTTGGCCTCGCGGCTCACCAGGTTGTGGCGGGGTTTGTCTTTGATAACGGCCTGGGGAGCCATCGCCCCGGCCATCACCGCCTCCGTCGCCTCCATCGTCCTCATCGCGCTCATCATGACCATCCTCCACTCTGTCCGGGGTCCCGGTCCGTCGACCGCCTGGTGACCGTTGGCCCCATGAAAAACTGCGGGGAGCCTGGGCTGGTGCGCCCTGACTCCCCGCAGAAAAGCGAAAGGCCAAGGGCAGCCCGTTTGCCGTCTGCCCTTGGCCTTTGGTTTGGTTTAGTTAGCTTTGGCTCCTAGACCTCCCCTGCCGGGCAGACGGCGGTAAAATAATAGTAGCTAAAGTAGAAAAATCGCCCGGACACGGGGGCCTTGCCCGCGTGCGCCTGCGATCCCGCCCTAGCTGCCATCCTGACCGACATGGAGTTCTCCCAAAGCTCTAGCTTGTCCCAGTAAACACCGGCCCCATTGCCCTGTCAAGGCCCAATTTGGGGGCGGAAGCATTTTTTATAGCTGTAGCATAGCCTTACAACTGTCGATGCCGGCCTGGCGGGCGAACCATTGCAGGGCCAAGGCGTAGGACTGCCAGCCGAAACCGCTGATGGACCCGGCCGCCACCCCGGCCAGGTAGGACAGGTGGCGGAAGGGCTCGCGGGCGGCCGGGTTGCTTAAGTGCACCTCCACCACCGGCACCGGGCAGGCGGCCACGGCGTCGCGCAGGGCGATGCTGGTGTGGGTGTAGGCGGCGGCGTTGAGCACCACGCCCTGGCTGTCGCGGCCGGCCCGCTGCACGAAGCCCACCAGCTCGCCCTCGTGGTTGGACTGCACGCACTCCACCACCATGCCCAGCTCCGAGCCCAGATCCCTGAGTTCGCCCTCGATCCACTCCAGGGTCTGGCTGCCGTAGATGTGCGGCTCGCGGGCGCCCAGCAGGTTCAGGTTGGGCCCGTTGATGACCATAATCCTCATGGTTCGCTCCCGGTCTCTGGCACGGTGATAAGGAGGCGCGGCTTTGGCGCGAAGCCGTCCGATGCCCCGGCCGCGCCAGGCCCATTATGCGCGGACCGCGCCCAATTGACCAGACCGGCGTGGGCCGGCCGGGCCTGCGGCCTAGCCCAGATTGAGCGGCTCGCCGCCCGTGGCCGCCCGCTGGGCCAGCCAGGCGTCGGCCAGCACCAGGGCGGCCATGGCCTCGGCCACCGGGGCCACCCGGGGGCAGAGGCAGGGGTCGTGGCGGCCCTTGATGGCGATGGCCCGCGCCCGGCCCCAAAGGTCCTGGGTCTGCTGCTCCAGGGCGATGGAGGGCGTGGGCTTGATTGCCAGGCGCACCACGATCTCCTGGCCGGTGGAGATGCCGCCCAGGATGCCGCCGGCGTGGTTGCTCAGGAAACCGTCGCCGTCCATCTGGTCGTTGTTGGCGCTGCCCCGGCGGCCGGCCACGGCGAAACCGTCGCCGATCTCCACGCCCTTGACCCCGCCGATGGAGAGCATGGCCATGCCCAGGACCGCGTCCAGCTTGTCGAAGACCGGCTCGCCCAGGCCGGCCGGCACGCCGATGGCGCGCAGCTCGATCACCCCGCCCACGCTGTCGCCGGCCGCCCGGGCCTCGGCGATGGCCGCGGCCATGGCCGGGGCCGCCTCGGGGTCGGCGCAGCGCAGGGGATCGCCGGCCGCATAGGCCAGGTCCACTTGGGCCGCCTTGACCGCGCCCACCTGCACCGTGACCGCGCTGATGGCGACCCCCAACGGGGCCAGCAACAAGCGGGCCAGGGCCCCGGCCGCCACCCGGCCCACGGTCTCGCGGCCGCTGCTGCGCCCGCCGCCGGGCTGGGGGGGCAGGCCGTATTTCTGGTAGAAGGTGTAGTCGGCGTGGCCGGGGCGGAAAAGCTCGCTGAGCGCGGCGTAGTCGCCGGAGCGCACGTCGCGGTTCGTCACCACCAGGGCGATGGGCGAGCCCAGGCTGCGCCCGCCGGCCAGGCCGGAGAGCACCTGCACCGCGTCGGGCTCGGCCCGGGGCGAGGTGAACTGGCTCTGGCCCGGACGGCGGCGGTCCAGGTCGCGCTGGATGTCGGCCGGGTCGATCTTGAGCCCGGCCGGCAGGCCGTCCACCACCACGCCCACCGCCGCGCCGTGGCTCTCGCCAAAGGTCGTCACCCGGAAATGCCGGCCCCAGGTGCTAGCCATGCGCCGCAACCCCCAGGGCGTCCAGGGCCTGGGCGACCTCGGCCGGGGTCACGTCGTCCACTATCTTGGTCTTGCCCAGGCCGGTGGGCAGCACGAAGATCACCCGGCCGCCCTGGTTCTTCTTGTCGTTGGCCATCAGCGTCCAGGCCGCGGCGGCGTCGGGCCAGGTGAGCTTGGGGCCGATGAGCCCGGCCGCGGTGGCGCAGATCTCTGCGCACAACCGCTGGCTGAGCAGGCCCCGGCCCTGGCTGATCTGGGCCGCCACCATCAGGCCGGCGGCCACGGCCTGGCCGTGGCTGACCCGGTAGCGGTTGTGGGACTCCAGGGCGTGGCCATAGGTGTGGCCCAGGTTCAGGATGCGGCGCAGGCCCTTTTCCTGGAAATCCTCGCCCACCACCCGGCTTTTGGCCAGGGCCGAGAGCCGCGCGGCCTCCACCAGGCCCAGCAGGTCGCCGGCCTTCAGGGCCTTGAGGTCGGCCTGGACCAGGTCGGCCAGGCCGGGCTCGGCCACCAGGCCGGTCTTGTAGGCCTCGGTGAGCCCTTCGGCGATCTGGGGCCGCGGCAGGGTGGCCAGCGCCAGGCGGTCCAGCAGCACGGCCTCGGGCGCGGCAAAGGTGCCCACCACGTTCTTGCCCCCCGGCAGGTTCACCGCCGTCTTGCCGCCCACGGCCGCGTCCACCGCGGCCACCAGGCTGGTGGCGGCCAGGACAAAGGCCACCCCGCGCTTGAAGGTGCTGGCCACGAAGCCGGTGAGGTCGGTGACCACCCCGCCGCCCAGGCCCACGATGAGGTCGCCGCGCTCGATGCGGGCCTTGAGCAGCTCCTCGTACACCCGCTTGGCGCTGGCCAGGCTCTTGCTGGCCTCGCCGGGCGCGAGGCTGATCAGCGCGGCCGGCGGCTGGTGCAGGGCCTTTAAGTAGCGCGGCAGGTGCAGGGCCTGCAAATGGCGGTCGGTGATGATGGCCACCCGGCGCTCGCCCACCAGCGCCGCCAGGGCCTGGGGGCCCTGCCAGGTGGAGATGATCCGGCACTCGCCGCCGGCCATGCCGAGCGGCCAACGCTGCTCCGGGGCCAGGCCTTCCAGCAGCTCGGCCAGCAGCTCATCCGGGCCCTTGCCGTCCACTTCCAGGCGGAGGTCGCAGTCGGCGTAGGCCTCGCGTCGGCGATCGTAGGTCTCGGCCAGGGCCTGGGGATCGCGCCACAGGGGCCGGCCCTTGACGCCCTTGGGCCCCAGGTGGGCGCGGCAGGTCTCCAGGCTGGCCATGAGGCAGACCACCCGGCCCGAGGCCCGGAGCAGGTGGCGGTTGGCCGCCTCGGCCGGCAGGCCGCCGCCGGTGGCCACCACCAGGTGGGTCTTGCGGCTCACCCGGTGCAGCTCGGCCGACTCGGCCTCGCGGAAGGCCGGCTCGCCCCGGCTGGCGAAGATTTCGGCGATGCCCTGGCCGAAGCGCTGCACGACCCGGTCGTCCAGGTCCACGAAGCGCCAGCCCAGCAGATCGGCCAGGGCGCGGCCCACGGTGGTCTTGCCCGCGCCCATGAAGCCGGTCAGGTAGATATTGCTGTGATGCATGCGAATGCCTCGGGCCGCCGGGGCCCCGCTTTTATTCGGCCGGCGGGGCGGGCAGGGCGGCCAGGAACGCGGCCGGGTCAGGGTTGAGGCCGGTCCAGAGCGCGAAGCTGTGGGCCGCCTGGGCGGCCAGCATGGGCCGGCCGTCCACAAAGGCCGCGCCGGCGTGCCGGGCCAATTGTCGCCACAGATTAACACGCCGGCCATAGTTGATGTCCAGCACCAGACGGCAGGCGGCCAAATTCCAGCCGGCCGCCAGCCGGGCCAGGTCCGGGCCCTCGGCCGGGTCGCTGACCGCGCTGGCGTTGACGATCAGCGCGGCCTGCGCGGCGATGGGCGCGCATTCGGCCAGGGCGACGCCCTCCCCGCCCAGCTCGGCGGCCAGGGCCCGGGCCTGCTCCACCCGCCGGGCGGCGATGGTCACGCCCGCCGCGCCGGCCTGATTGAGCCCCAGCACCACCGCCCGCGCCGCGCCGCCCGCGCCCACCACCAGGCAGCGCCGCCCGGCCGGCTCCACCCCCGCCCGCTTGAGGGCCCAGAGCAACCCCGGCAGGTCGGTGTTGTGGCCGGTGAGCACCCCGGCCTGGTTGACGATGGTGTTCACCGCGCCCAGGCGCAGGGCCAGGGGGTCCAGGGCGTCCAGGTGGGGGATGACCGCCTGCTTGTGGGGCACGGTCACGTTGACCCCGGCCAGGCCCAGGCCCCGGATGCCGGCCACGGCCTCGCCCACCCGCGCCGGCTCCACGGCCAGGGCCAGGTAGAGCCCGTCGATGCCGTGTGCAGTCAGCGCCGCGTTGTGCATGGCCGGCGAAAGCGATTTGGCCACCCGCCCGTCGCCGATGACCGCGAAAAGCCTGGTCATGCCGTGAGCGCCCGCAGGTCGGCGGCGAAGCCGGGATAGGAGATGGCGGCGCAGTCCTCATCGGCGATGACCGGATCGCCACCGGCCAGGCAGGCGGCCAGGCGCAGGGTCATGGCGATGCGGTGATCGCCGAAGGACTCCAGCGCGGCCGGGGCGCGCAAGGGCGTGGGGCCTTCCACCCGCAGCTCGTCGCCCGTGGCCGTGAGCCGCGCGCCCATGGCGTTCAACTGGCTGGTGATTGCGGCCAGGCGGTCGGACTCCTTGATGCGCAGCTCGCCCACGCCCTGAAAGACCGTCACGCCCTGGGCCTGGCTGGCCGCCAGGGCCAGGATGGGCACCTCGTCCACCAGGCCGGGCACCTCGGCCGCGCTGATGGTCGTGGCGGTCAGGCGCGGGCCATGGGCCATCCGCACCCGGCCCCACTCCTCGGGCTGATCGCCCTGGGGCTCCACCGTGAGGTCCGCGCCCATGCGCCCCAGCACGTCCAGGAAGCCGGTGCGGGTGGGGTTGAGCAGCACGCCCTCGGCAATGACGTCGCTGCCGGGCATCAGCGCGGCGGCGCAGAGGAAGAACGCGGCCGAGGAGGCGTCGCCGGGCACCCGCAAATTTTCGGGCAGGGTCAGGGCCGAGGGCTCCACCCGCACCCAGCCCCGTCCGGTGGCGATGCGCGCCCCGCAGCGGGCCAGCAGGCGCTCGCTGTGGTCGCGGCTGGGGCTGGGCTCGTGGATGATGGTGGGGCCGGCGGCCTGCACCCCGGCCAGGAGCAGGGCGCTCTTGAGCTGGGCGCTGGCCACCGGCAGGGCGTAGTCCAGGCCGTTCAGCGCCCCGCCCTCCACGGTCAGCGGCGGCCGGCCCTCGCTGGTGGTCACATTCGCGCCCATGAGCCGAAGCGGCGCGGCCACCCGCTCCATGGGCCGCCGGCGCAGGGAGGCGTCGCCGTCCAGTTCATAGCGCCCCGGCCGGCCGGCCAGGACGCCCATCAAGAGCCGCATGGTGGTGCCGGAGTTGCCGCAGTCCACCTTGGCCGCCGGCGTCAAACGGCCCTCGCGGCCGCCCAGCACCATGGCCCCGTTGTCGGCCTGCACCCGGCCGCCCAGGGCGGTGAACGCGCCCAGGGTGGAGGCGCAGTCGGCGCAGGGCGAGTAGTTCTCCACCCGGCACACGCCCGCAGCCAGCAAGGCGAAGAGCCCCACCCGGTGGGAGATGGACTTGTCCCCCGGCGGGCTGAAGGAGCCTTTTAGGCTCATGGCCGGGCCAGCCCCCGGCCCACGGCCGCGGCCACCCGCTCCAGGTCTTGCATCATGGCGGCGAAACCCTCCTCGGTCAGGGATTGACGGCCGTCGGACAGCGCGTGGTCGGGGTCGGGGTGGACCTCCACCATGACCCCGTCCGCGCCGGCGGCGATGGCGGCCCTGGCCAGGGCCGGCACCAGCTCGCGCTTGCCGGCGGCGTGGCTGGGGTCCACCACCACCGGCAGGTGGGTGTGCTGTTTGAGCACCGGCACCGCGGCCAGGTCCAGGGTGTTGCGGGTCTCGGTCTCAAAGGTGCGGATGCCGCGCTCGCACAGGATGACCTGCCAGTTGCCCCGGGCCAGGATGTATTCGGCCGAGAGCAAGAGCTCCTTGATGGTGGCCATCATGCCACGCTTCAAGAGCACCGGCTTGTCCACCTCGCCCACCGCCTCCAACAGCGCGAAGTTCTGCATGTTGCGGGCCCCGATCTGGAGCACGTCGGCGTAGCGCGCCACCAGGGGCACCTCCACCGCGCGCAGGACCTCGGTCACCACCGGCAGGCCGGTGAGTTCGCGCGCCTCGGCCAGGTACTTGAGGCCCTCCTCGCCCAGGCCCCGGAAGGAATAGGGGCTGGTGCGGGGCTTGAAGGCCCCGGCCCGCAGGCAGGAGGCCCCCAGCGGGGCCAGGGCCCGGGCCGCTGCCAGGATGCCGGCGCGGCTTTCCACCGCGCAGGGCCCGGCCACCACGGCCACCTCCGGCCCGCCGATCCGCACCCGGCCCACCGGGATCACGGTGTCCTCGGCCCGGAAGGCGCGGCCGACCAGCTTCCAGGACTTCTCGAAGTTGTGGATGTCCTCCACCCCGTCCATGGCCGCCACCACGGTCATGATCTCCCGGGCGGCGGCCTGGCTCATCTCCTCCACCACGCCCAGGATGACCCGGGCGCCGGGGGCGATGATGCGCGCCTCGAAGCCGTATTCCCTGAGCTTGGCGATGACCTGGGCCACCTCGCTCTTTTGGCAGCCCTGTGCCATGGCGATTACCATATCCCAACCTCCAACGCCAGTGCCCCGCCGGTAAGCCCCGGCGGGAGGCGCTTCAGGGCGGCGGCGGGTCTCAGTTGCCGCCCAGGTACATGCGCAAAAAGTTGCGGAAAATCAGCTTGCCGGGCTCGGTGGCGATGGACTCGGGGTGGAACTGCAGGCCCTCGAGCCTAAGCTCCGGGGCGCGCAGGCCCATCACCTCGCCCTCCAGGGTGTAGGCCGAGACCATGAGCGGCGCGCGCACGGTGGACTCGGCCACGATCAGGGAATGATAGCGCGCGGCGTGGAAGGGGTTGCGCAGGCCGCTAAGCAGGCCCTGGCCGTCGTGGAAGACCTCGCTGGTCTTGCCGTGCACCGGCCGCTTGGCCCGCTCCACCCGGCCGCCGAAGACCTGGCCGATGGCCTGGTGGCCCAGGCAGACGCCCAGAATGGGAAACTCGCCGGCGAAGCGCTCGATGGCCGCGCAGGAGATGCCGGCGTCCTCGGGCCGGCCCGGCCCCGGCGAGATGACCAGGGCCTCGGGGGCCTTCTGGGCGATGCCGTCCAGGCTGATGGCGTCGTTGCGGACCACGGCCACGTCCTGGCCCAGCTCGCCCAGGGCCTGGACGATGTTGTAGGTGAAGGAGTCGTAGTTGTCGATGACGAGGATCATAACAATCCCTCCGCCGCCGCACGGAGCGCGGCCAGGCCCTGGGCGGCCTTGTGGTGGATCTCCTGGTACTCCATCTCAGGCAGGCTGTCGGCCACGATGCCGGCCCCGGCCTGCAGGGTGACCCGGCCGCCCTCGAACTGGATCATGCGGATGGCGATGCAGGTGTCCATGCGCACCCCCGGCCCGAAAAAGCCCACAGCGCCGGCATAGGGCCCGCGCGGGGCCTGCTCCAGCTCGGTGATGATCTCCATGGCCCGCACCTTGGGCGCGCCGGAGACGGTGCCGGCCGGGAAGCCGGCCATGAAGGCGTCCCAGGCGTCCAGGCCGGGCCGGAGCCGGCCCTGCACCTGGCTGACGATGTGCATGACGTGGCTGTAGCGCTCCACGGTGAGATAGGGCTCCACCTTCACCGTGCCGTACTCGGCCACCCGGCCCACGTCGTTGCGCGCCAGGTCCACCAGCATGATGTGCTCGGCGCGCTCCTTCTCCGAGGCCAGCATCTCCTGCTCCAGGGCCAGATCGCTGGCCGCGTCCACCCCGCGGTGGCGGGTGCCGGCGATGGGGCGCACGAAGATGTGGCCGTCCTGCACCCGCACCATGGTCTCCGGCGAGGCCCCGGCCAGGGTGGCCCCGCCCAGGCGCAGGAAGAACATGTAGGGTGAGGGGCTCTTGACCCGGAGCCAGCGGTAAGCGGCCAGGGGGTCCAGGTCGCTCGTGCCGGTGAAGCGCTCGGAGAGCACCACCTGGAAGATGTCGCCGGCGGCGATGTACTCCTTGGCCTTGGCCACGGCGTTGATGTAGCTCTCGCGGGGCGGCGGGTCCATGCTCAGGCCGGCCTTCCTGGGCGGCAGGGCCAGGGGCCAGGCCAGGGCGGCGCGCATCTCCTGGAGCTTGGCCGCGGCGGCGGCGGCGTCGGTGGCGATGGCCACCAGGGTCATGATGCGGCGCAGGTGGTCGAAGATGGCGAAGCGGCTGGGATAGCCCAACTGGGCCACGGGCAGGTGGTGGGGCGCGGCCGGGGGCAGGCGCTCGATCAGGCGCACCGCCTCGAAGGAGAGATAGCCGGCCAGCGCCCCCACGCAGGGCAGGGGCGGCAGGTCCGGGCAGGTGAGCTCGGCCTGGACCGACCGGGCCAGGTCGAAAAACTCGGCCGCCGGCCGCTCCAGCGGACCGCCCAGGCCGGTCAGCTCGGCCCGGTCGGAGTGCAGAACCAGGCGGCAGAGCGGGTCCCAGGCCACCACCGAGTAGCGCCCCACGTTCTCCACCGTCTCGCCGCTCTCCAAAAGCAGGGCGTCGCCGGCCTGCCCGCAGAGCTTCACAAAGGCCGAGACCGGGGTCTCGGTGTCGGCCAGCAGTTCCTGATGCGCCACGGCCAGTCTGGTCATCGCCGTATTTCCTTTGCGCCGCGAAGAAAAAACAAAAAGCCCACCGCGCCGGGCGGTGGGCCGTTTCGGTTGCCGGTGACCTGGATCAGTTAGCCAAGGCAACCCCGCGCGCCCACCTCACCCCACCACCAAAAGCGGCGCCACGCGCGGCGCTGGGCCGCGGCGGCGTCGGGGACGGGGATGGGCTGGACGTTGAAGCGCATGGTCGCTGGCCTCCAGGCCGGGAAAAAGACTCAGGCTGGCCCAAGTCTGCCCCGGCCGGGCGCGGCTGTCAAGGGGTTTTTGTATACAGGATACAAATCAGAGCGCCGGGCCAGAAAAATCTCCGGCGCGGCGCATGGTGCTAACTCTCGGATGTGAAACAGGTTACAAGGCGGCAGGGGCCTGGCAAAGTGTCTTGCCGGCCAGGATTTTGTCCTCTTTGGCGAGACACTTTGCCAGGCCCCTGCCGCGCATAATGGCGTCGGTGGTGGTCGTTTCCTGGTTCATCGCGGCTCGGTCTCCCCTCTCCAAGCGCCGTTGCCTGCGGCGGCCGGCTATTACCCCGGCTCGTGTCCCGGCAGGTTGCCGGTCCTGGCCATGAACACCAGCAGCATCTTTTCCAAAAGCGGCAGGTGAGGCTTGATCTTTTGCCACCAGGCGGTGTTCTCGCTGCCGCTGGGCGGATAAGGCCCCTCCTTCAACTCGGCGATCAGCGCCGCGCGCATGGTCACCTGCGGGCCGTGACGCGCGGCCAAGTGCTGGGCCAGCAAGAGCATGTTGGCGGCGCTGGCCAGCCAGTGGGGGAAATGCTCGACGCCCAAAAGCTCGCAGGCCTCCTGCGGCGTCAGGCCCCTGACGTAATCTTGCCATGACGCCTGCTCAGCGTCGCAGGAGCGGAGCGGCAAGGCCATAATCTGCCTCCCTTTCTTCCGGGGGTTCGTAGCGGTCGGAGAGCATGGGCATCAGCGGCAGCCGCTTGGGCCAACGCCCGGTGCGCAAAAACAGCTCCAACATGCTCTCGGAAGGCGAGATCACCACCGGCACCGTGGCTGCTTCCAGGTTGGTCATTTTTCATTCCTCCTTTGCTGCGCCCAGGGCGCTCCGGGTTTGGTCATAGTTGGGAGCAAATTGCGTACCAGACACCTCACAAGCGCTCAATATGGTTAACTGCCTGATTTTACGTGGCATGGTGATTTATTAAGCCTTCCAAACGGTATGGAGCCCGCCAAAATGCACCAAGTTGTAACTACTATCTGTCTTATCGGATATGACGGGCCGCGGCTTGAGGGCCGGATTTACCCGCCGCGCCCAAAAAACGCGCGCCCCGGCACAGGGTGCGGGGCGCGGGCTGGCGGCGGCCAGGGGCGGTGGCTCAGTAATAGCCATCCACCAGGCCGGTGCGCACCGCGTCCATGGCCCGCCAGATGCGCTTGAGTTGATCGATGTGGGAGGGGCCGCTGAGGTCGGCGGCAAAGGCCTCCGGCTCCAGGGCCTGGATTTGAGTCAGCTTCTGGCGCAGGGCCTGGGTCCAGCCGCTATCGCCGGTCAGGCGCTCGCGCACGGCCGGCCAGTTCTGGGCTGCCTGGCTGGCGAAACTGCTCAGGGTCTTGAGCCGGCCCTGGGGGGTGGCGCGCAGGCCGATCTCGCCCAACACGCTGGCGCGCTCCTCCAGGGGCCGGGTGACGCGGTCCTTGAGGGCCGGGCGCAGCAGATCCGCGTGCATGTCCAGGTAGCCCACCAGGTCGTTGTACTGGTTTATCAGCGCATTGAGAGACCCGACCAGGCTGTCCGCCCCCTGGCGCACCTCGATGGTCGCGCCGCCGTCCGTGGAGCCCAGGGCCTGTAGGCCCAGCCGGCCCCGGTCCAGGCTGGCGCTGCCGTCGGCGCTGTCCGTCACCCCGCCCATGAGCCCCAGGCGGGCGGCCCGGCCGGGCAAGCTGCTGCCCAGGCCCAGGGCGCTGACCACCGCGCCGGAGACGTCCTCCAGCCGGAAATCCGGCCCCTGGGCCGCGCCCACGGATTCGATCTTCAGCCGCACCGCCCGGCCCAGGCGGCGGTTGCGCTCGCCCAGGTCGCGGTAGTCGGCCTGGGCCGGCTCCACCTCGGCCCGGATGCGCGGATCCACCCCGGAGATGACCCGGCCCAGGCGGCCCAGCAGGTCCTCCTGGCTGTCGGGCGCTCCGCTGTCGCCGTTGTTCACCGCCAGCGCGAGGGTGTGCTCCACCCCGTCGATGACCAGCTTGAAGGTGTGCTCGCCGTCGTCCAGGTCGGTGAGGGCGATGGGGTTCTGGGGGGTGGAGAGGATCTGGCCCGGCGCGGCGGCCCATTGGCTGCTGACGCCGTAGCTGGCCGGCGCGGCGGCGTCGGCCGCGGCCGTGGCGCTGACGGCCCCGGGCTGGCTGCTCAGCGCGGTGACCTCGGTGGCCGGCAGGTCCCCGGCCGGCAGGGGCAGGCGGTCGATGGCCGCGGCCAGGGCGTCGATCCGGAGATTGACCTGGCTGAGCACCCGCTCTTGCTCGCTCTGGCGCAGGCTATAGGGCAGCTCGGCCCCGCCGCCGCTGAAATACAGGCTGCCGGCGCTGAAGTTCGGCGTGGGGCTGGGCGCGGGGGTGGACGCAAAGCGCCCGCTGGGGGTGACCAGGATCGGTTGATCCTTTAATCCCATGTACTTGACGGTTACGCTCACGCGGTGGCCTCCGCGGCGGCCGCCGCGCCTCCAAACCGGGAACGCGGGCCTGCCCCAAACGTTATCGGCAGGTCCGCGCGAAAACTTTAACGGCTAAACCAGGCTGAGCAAAGTTTGCAGCGCCGCCAGATCGGGCTGGGGCGGCAGACCGGCCTTGACCCGGCTGATGCGCCAGGCCCCGGCGGCGATGCGCTCCGGGCTGATCGCCCCGGCCAGGGCCAGGGCGGTCAGGCGCTCCAGGGCCTGAAGGGCGTACTCCCAGCGCCGGCAGATGAGCAGCAGGTCGCAGCCGGCCAGGTAGGCCCGCACGGCGGCCTCGGCCGGGTCCAGCTCCGCGGCCACCGCGCCCATCTCCAGGTCGTCGGTGAGCACCAGGCCGTCATAGCCCAGCTCGCCGCGCAGCAGATCCTGCACCACCGCCGGGCTCAGCGAGGCCGGGTTCAGGGGGTCCAGGGCGCTGAAGACCGCGTGGCAGACCATGACCCCGGCCACCCCGGCCGCCGCGGCCCGGCGGAAGGGGGGCAGCTCCACGGCCTCCAGCTCGGCCCGGCTCAGGCCGACGCTGGGCCGCTCGCGGTGGGTGTCCAGGGTGGTGCGGCCCAGGCCGGGGAAGTGCTTGGCGCAGGCCAGGCAGCCGGTGGCCTGCATGCCCACGATGAAGGCCGCGCCCAGCTCGGCCACGCGCTCCGGGTCCGCGCCCAGGCTGCGCTTCTCCTGCACCCCGCCGGGAACAGCGTGCACGTCCAGCACCGGGGCCAGGTCCCAGTTGAACCCGGCCGCGATGAGCTGGCGGCCCAGGGCCGCGCCCTGGGCCCGCAACGACTCGGCGTTGCCGGCCGCGCCCAGCTCCTGGAAGCCGGGGCCGTCGCGGAAAGGGGCCTTGAGCCGGGCCACGCTGCCGCCCTCCTGGTCCACCATGACCATGAGGGGCGGATGGCCGGCCTTGACCGCGGTCTGGCGCAGGTGGTGGTTGAGCCGCCAGACCTGCTCGGGACTTTCGATGTTGCGGGCAAAGAGGATCACCCCGCCCAGGCCGTGCCGGGCCACCAGGGTCTCGGCGTCCTCGATCCTTTCGAAGCCGGCCACCAGGGACTGGGCCAGGCTGGCGCGCACCTGGGCCGGGTTCATTTGGCGCCCCCGGCCTGGGGGAGGGCCGGGGCGGGCTTGACCCCCAGCATGTGCATCTGCAAATAGCGCTGGCGGCCGCCGGGCGGGTTCTCGCCCCGGCCCAGGGCCTCGTCATAGGCGTCGGCGTAGTGGCTCACGGCGTGTTTCTGCTCATAGGAGCGGAACTGCATGTGGCCCTTGAACTCGGCCCGCAGGGTGATGGTTTCGCGCCAGTTCTCGTTGAACAGCACCGACAGGGGCACCTTCCACACCGCGCGCTCGCCGTCCTGGGCGATGACGCCCCCCACCGTGCTGGCCCCCAGCACCAGGGGCTGCACCAGGGAGACCTTGCCCGGCACCACGAAGCTAACGGTCAGGAAGTGGCCGGCCAGGCTGCGGGCCCGGAGCTGCCTTGCCCGGCGGGCGGCCGGGTCGTCGGGCAGGGCCTTGGCCGTCTTGCCGGTCTGCTCCTGGCCGGGGGTGGCGTCGCGGTCGGGCAGATCGCCCTCCACCATCTCCAGGGTGGCGGTGATGCGGTAGGTGTAGGAGCCCATGCCGGCCACGCCGGTGCCGATCTCCTCCACCCGGAAGATGATGCGCCGCGCGGCCAGCTCGTCCAGGTCGGCGAAGCCGGTGCGCTCGCTGATGATCAGGCGGCCCTCGCGCTCGGTGCGGTCGCGGGTGGGCGGCGGGAAGATCAGGGTGTCCAGGTGGCCGGTGGCATAGTCGGCGGCCAGGCTGGCGGGCAGGATCAGGCGCACCTCGGACCAGCCCTTGCCCGGCTCGGTCAGGCCCAGCTCCACGTAGTAATCGAAACAGCCGCTGACCAGCAACAGGCTGGCGGCCAGGGCCAACCCGGCCAGGCTGCGGCGCAAACGTCTGGCTTGCATGGGGTTCCTCCGGCCGGCCGATTTTCGCCGGCTTGCCAGGCCATCATGACCCGGCCGGGGCCGGCGGTCAAGGCTGGGTGTGGGCCGGGGCGCGGGCCGGGGCGGGCCCGCCGCGGCGCGCCGGGCGTATGGCGACGGCGGGTGGGTTGTGCTAATTTAGCCTCTTAGTTGGCAAAAACGACGAGGTTGCGCCCCATGAACGCCATGGTCCTGGCGGCCGGGCTGGGCACCCGGCTGGCCCCGCTCACCCTGCGCCGACCCAAGTGCCTGATGCCGGTGATGAACACCCCCCTGCTCGCCTGGTGGCTGGCGCGCCTGTCCGCCTGGGGGGCCCAGCGGGCGGTGGTCAACACCCACCACCTGGCCGCCATGGTGCGGGCCTGGCTGCGCCAGCGCCCGGCCGACGGCCTCACGGTGAGCGAGAGCCACGAGCCGGTCATCCTGGGCACCGGCGGCGGCCTGGCGGCCGCCCGGCCGGCCCTGGGTCCGGGGCCGTTCCTGCTGGTCAACGCCGATGTCCTGGCCACGGCCGACCTGCGCCCCCTGGCCGCCAGGCTGAGGGCTTCGGGCGCGGCGGCGGTGCTGGGGCTCATCGACGACACGCGCTTCAACAGCGTGGCCGTGGACGCCGCCGGCCGGGTGCTGGGCTTTACGGGCCAGGCCCTGGCCGCAGAGCCGGCCGCCTGGCGGACATACGCCGGCCTGGCCGCCATCGCCCCGGAGTTGCTGGATTTTTTGCCGAACGCCGGCTATTCCAGCCTGGTGGACGGCCTGAGCGCGGCCATTAACGCCGGCCGGCCGGTGCTGGGGGTGGAGCTGACGGGCTTCTGGGACGATCTCGGCACGCCCCAGCGCCTGCTGCTCTTGCACCGGCGCCTGATCGCCGACCCGCCGGCCGGCCTGGAGGCCCTGGCCCCGGCCGGGCCGCTGGTGCTGGGGCCGGGGGCGGTGGTGGAGCCGGGCGCCGAGATTCAGGGCTTTTGCGTGCTGGGCCCGGGCGCGCGGGTGGCGGCCGGGGCCATGGTGGCCGACAGCCTGCTCCTGCCCGGCGCAACGGCGCTAAAGGGCGCGCGGGTGCGCGGCGCGGTTTTGGGCGACGGCTTCCAGGCCGCCCATGAGATTCACGGAGGGGCGTTTGCCTGAGGCGATTCATCATGATTTGGCCGAGTGGGCCCGCGCGGTCTGGCCCGGCGGCGATCCCGGCCCCCTGGAGCTGGAGCCCATCACCCCCGACGGCTCGGCGCGCCATTTCCTGCGCCTCACGGGCGGCGGCCGCCGCCTGGTGGCCATGGCCAACCCCACCAACCCGGCCGAGAACCGGGCCTGGCATTATTTTGCCCGCCACCTGGCCGGCCGCCGCCTGCCGGTGGCCGAGGTCTGGGCCGCGGACCTGGAGCACGGCCGGTTCCTGATGCAGGACCTGGGCCGCGCCAGCCTGCAGGAGGCGGCCCGGGCCCGCGCCGGCGACGAGGCGGCGCTGATGGCCCTCTACGAGCCGGTGCTGGAGATGCTGGCCTGGATGCAGGCCCAGGTCGCCCAGGATCTGGACCTGAGCCTGTGCTTCGACGGCCCCCGCCTGGACGGCGACTTCCTGTTCCGGCGCGAGGCCAGCTATTTCCTCACCCAGTTCGTGGCCGGGGCCTGCGGCCTGGCCCCGGCGGCCTGGCCGGAGGGCCTGGTGGCCGAGCTGACCGAGCTGGCGCGCCTGGCCGGCCGCGCCCGGCCCCTGGGCTTCACCCACCGCGACTTCCAGAGCCGCAACCTGGTCTGGGCCAACCAGCGCCTGGGCCTGGTGGATTTCCAGGGCGGCCGCCTGGGCCCGGCCCAGTACGACCTGGCCTCGCTGGTCAACGACCCCTACGTGGACCTGGCCTGGCCCCTGCGCGAGCGCCTGGTGGCCCGCTACCTGGAGCTGCGCGAGCCCCTGGGCGGCCTGGACCCGGAGCAATTCCTGGCCGGCTGGCCCTACGTGGCCCTGAGCCGCTGTTTGCAGGCCCTGGGGGCCTACGCCTATCTCTGCCGCCAGCGCGGCCGCGGCCATTTCGCCGCCTACGTGCCTCCGGCCCGGGCCACCCTGGCCCGCCTGGCTACGCGGCCCGAGCTGACGAGCTTCCCCAGCCTGGGCCGGCTGCTGGCCCTTTTGCCTGATCCCTTGCCGCCCCAGGCCCTGGCCCCGGCGGCGGAGACTGAAGCATGACCCCGATCATCGCCATCGTCGGCCGTGTCCAATGCAGGATGCCTCCCAAGCCATCCATGGCCTGGGAGGCGCCGCCCGGCCGAAGTGAATCCGGCCGGGCGGGCTGCGCGCCATCGGGGCGATGCCGCGCAGGCGGCTCGTCCCTGGGCCGCTTGGGCCGGCCAGTTCCCTGCGATCCTTCCTTGACCAGGATTGGCCTATGACCCCCATCATCGCCATCGTCGGCCGGCCCAACGTCGGCAAGTCCACGCTCTTCAACCGCCTGACCCGCACCCGCCAGGCCCTGGTGGACGACCTGCCCGGCGTCACCCGCGACCGGCTCTACGGCACGGTCAGGGTGGACGAGCGCCGCTTCAACCTGGTGGACACCGGCGGCTTCGACCCGCCCGCGGACCAGGCCTTCGCCTCCGAGGTCCACGCCCAGATCGAGCTGGCCATCGCCGAGGCCGACGCCATCCTGTTCGTGGCCGACGGCCGTGCCGGGCTGAGCCCCCTGGACGCCGAGGTGGTGCGCCGCCTGCGCCGCACCGAAAAACCGGTGCTCTACGCGGTGAACAAGGTGGACGGCCCGGAGCACGAGGACTCGGCCCAGGAGTTCCAGGCCCTGGGGGTGGACGAGCTGCACTTCATCAGCGCCGCCCACGGTTGGGGCGTGCGCGACCTGGTGGCCGCCATCCTGGCCCGGTTTCCGGAGCAGGACGAGGATCAGGCCGCCATCGCCGGCCTGGCCGAGATGGACGACATCAGCGACCTGGCCGAAATGGCCGAGGACGCCCTGCCGGAACTGCCGGCCGGGCCGGTGCGGGTGGCGCTGTTGGGCCGGCCCAACGTGGGCAAGTCCAGCCTGCTCAACGCCCTGGTGGGCGGGCCCCGGGTGGTGGTCTCCGCCGTGCCCGGCACCACCCGCGACGCCATCGACACCCCCCTGACCCTGGACGAGCGCGACTACGTGCTCATCGACACCGCCGGCATCCGCCGCCAGGGCCGGGTGGAGGCCAGCCTGGAAAAGGCCGGCGTGTTCCGCTCCCTGCGGGCGGTGGAGCGCAGCCACGTGGTGGTGGCGGTGCTGGACGCCGGCGAGGGCGTGGCCGACCAGGACCTGCGCCTGATCGGCCAGGCGGTGGAGGCCCACCGCGGCCTGGTGGTGGTGCTGAACAAGTGGGATCTGCTGGCCGGCGACCCCGACCGCCAGAAGCAGGTGGCCGAGCAGGCCGAGCGCCTGACCCGGCTGGCCCCCTGGGCCCCGCTGCTGCGCATCAGCGCCAAGACCAAGCGCGGGGTGGCCAAGGTGCTGCCGGCGGTGAACGAGGTGTATGCCCAGTATTGCCTGCGCATGGCCACCGCGCCCCTTAACCAGGCTTTGGAGCACCTGACCTCCCGCCACCAGCCGCCCATGGTCAAGGGCCGGCGGCTGAAGTTCTTTTACGCGGCCCAGGTGGGCATCCGGCCGCCCCGGGTGGTGGTGTTTGTCAACGAACCGATGGCGGTGCATTTTTCCTACCGCCGCTATCTGCTTAATGGCCTGCGCGAGGCCATGGGCCTGGGCCAGGCCCCCCTGTCGCTGGAGTTCCGCCAGCGCTCCGGACGCAGGCCCAGGCGGGGCCGCTCTTGACAACTTATGGGCATCCGGTTATTTTTTGGCACTTTGGCAGGATGATGCAAAACGGCCTGCCCTTTCGATCAAGCCCACAAGGGGGATGGCGATGCTAGCACTTGCCGCGGCCAGCCTGAAAAACGCCCTTGCCGTGATCGAGGCCTTCGGGCAAAGCGAATTGCCTGTGGTGGAGCAGGCGGCCAGCCTGATCGCCAAGGCCTTCACCCAGGAGAAAAAACTGGTGGTCTTTGGCAACGGCGGCTCGGCCGCCGACGCCCAGCACCTGGCCGCCGAGATGGTCAACCGCTTCCAGCTCGACCGCCCGCCCCTGCCGGCCCTGGCCCTGACCACCGACACCAGCCTGTTGACCTCCATCGGCAACGACTTCTCCTTCGACGAAATCTTCGCCAAGCAGGTCAAGGGGCTGTGCGTCAAGGGCGACATCGCCCTGGCCATCAGCACCAGCGGGCGCTCGGCCAACGTCATCAAGGGCCTGGTGGCCGCCCGGGCCAAGGGCCTGGTGACCCTGGGGCTGACCGGCCGCCAGGACGGCGACATGGCCTCCCTGTGCGACCTCATCATCCGGGTGCCCAGCGACGAGACCCCGCGCATCCAGGAGGTGCACGCCCTGGTCATCCACCTTGTCTGCGAACTGGTGGACTACACCCTCTTCGGACGCACCAGATGAAACAACCGCCTGCCGACCTGACGAAACTGCGTCTGTGTGACCTGGACCTCAGGCAGTCCAAGGTGCAGAGCGGCATGCTGGGCCAGCCCTGGCGCCCCGGCGGCAGCCTGCGCGAGTTCGTCAACAGCCTGCCCCACGTGCTGGCCGCCGGGGACCTGCGCGCCGTGGCCGACGCCATGGCGGCCGCCCGCCGGGCCCAGCGGCCGGTGATCCTGGCCATGGGCGCCCACGTGATCAAGGTCGGGCTCTCGCCGCTGATCATCGACGCCCTGGAGCGCGGGATCATCACCGGCCTGGCCCTGAACGGGGCCGGCATGATCCACGACGTGGAGATGGCCCTGGCCGGGCGCACCAGCGAGGACGTGGCCGAGGCCCTGGCCGACGGCAGCTTCGGCACCGCCCGCCAGACCGGCGAGTTCATCAACTCCGCCGTGGCCTCCGAGCCCGCCCTGGGCCTGGGCGCGGTGGTGGGCCGGGCGCTCAACCAGGCGAAGCCCCAGTGCCTGGATCTGTCGCTGCTCGCGGCGGCCCAGCGCCTGGGCCTGCCGGCCACGGTGCACGTGAGCCTGGGCGCGGACATCATCCACATGCACCCCAGCTTTGACGGCGCGGCCACCGGCCAGGCCAGCCACGTGGATTTCCGCATCCTGGTGGGCCAGGTGGCCGGACTCAAGGGCGGGGTCTTCATCAACCTGGGCTCGGCGGTGATGCTGCCCGAGGTTTTTTTGAAAGTGCTCTCGGCCGCCCGCAACCTGGGCCACGAGGTCAAGGACTTCACCACGGTGAACATGGACATGCTGCGCCACTACCGGCCGCTGACCAACGTGGTGCAGCGCCCGGTCCTGACCGGCGGCAAGGGCTATTTCATCATCGGCCACCACGAGATCAACCTGCCGCTCTTGTTGGCCATGGTGGTCGAGGCGCGGGGCTAGGAGCCTGTCGGAGTAATCCTCCGACAGGCTTCCGAGCGGGCCATGGACGGCCCGCCCGGAATGGCGCCAAATTAATTTTTAGCGCCATTCCGAGAACTTGCCAAAATTCACTTTTGGCAAGTTCCAAGAGGAGAAAGCCATGGATGGCTTTCTCCGACACACACCTAGGCCCGTATTGCCGGCGGCGGCGCGAGGATTTATCTTCAGTGGAGGCGGCCAGGCCCCGGCCGCGCGCATAAATCTTCATCCGGCCCCGGCGCCGGTTACGCTTGGGAACGAAGCCATGCCTATCTATGAGTTCCACTGCGATAAGTGCGGCCAGGACTTCGAGACCCTGGTCTTCAGGAGCGACGAGAAGGTCTGCTGCCCCGGCTGCGAGAGCAAGAAGGTCACCCGCCTGATGAGCGGTTTCGCCCACAAGAGCGAGGGCGGCAAGATGGTCAGCAGCCATTCCGGCTGCGCCTCCTGCTCCGGCGGCTCCTGCTCCACCTGCCATTAGCCCCATGGCCAGCCTCACCATCGCCACCCGCGGCAGCCAGTTGGCCCTGGCCCAGGCCAAGCTGGTGGCCAGCCAGTTGGAGGCCTCCGAGCCCGGTCTCCAGGTGGAGCTCGTGGTCATCAAGACCACCGGCGACAAGATCCTGGACGTGCCCCTGGCGGCGGTGGGCGGCAAGGGCCTGTTTGTCAAGGAGATCGAGGACGCGCTCCTGGACGGCCGCGCCGACCTGGCCGTGCACTCCATGAAGGACGTGCCCAGCGACCTGCCGGCCGGCCTGGCGCTGGCCGCGGTCACCGCCCGCGAGGACGTGCGCGACGTGCTGGTCAGCCGCCACGGCCTGGGCCTGGAGTGGGTGCCCCAGGGGGGCAAGGTGGGCACCAGCAGCCTGCGCCGCCAGGCCCAGCTTTTGGCCCTGCGCCCGGATCTCACCATGATCCCCCTGCGCGGCAACGTGGAGACCCGCCTGCGCAAGCTCATCGAGCAGAACCTGGACGCGGTGGTGCTGGCCGCGGCGGGCATCAACCGCCTGGGGCTCACCGACCTGGCCCTGACACCCCTGGACCCGGTGCAGATCATCCCGGCCGTGGGCCAGGGCGCGCTGGGCCTGGAATGCCGGGGCGACGACCAGCGCGTGCTGGAGCTGGCCATGCGCCTGAACCACATCGACACCCAGGTCTGCGTGGCCGCCGAGCGCGGCTTTTTGGCCCGCCTGGAGGGCGGCTGCCAGGTGCCCATCGCCGGGCACGCGGTGGTGGACAACGCGGTGGTGGTCTTCCGGGGCCTGGTGGCCAGCCTGGACGGCGGCCAGGTCATCCGGGGCGAGGGCATCAGCGGCCCCTTCGAGTCCGCCGAGATGGGCGCGCGGGTGGCGGCCGAGATCCTGGAGCGCGGCGGCCGGGCCATCCTGGCCCAGGTCTACGGGGAGGCCCCGGCATGAGCGGCAAGGTCTACCTGGTCGGCGCCGGCCCCGGCGATCCCGGCCTGCTGACCATGAAGGGCGCGCTGGCGTTATCGCGCGCCCAGGCGGTGGTCTACGACTTCCTGGCCAACCCCGCGCTGCTGGCCCTGGCCCCGGCCGGGGCCCGGCGCATCTACGTGGGCAAAAAGGGCGGCGACCACACCCTGGGCCAGGAGGGCATCAACCAGATCCTGTGCGACCTGGCCGCCGAGGGGCTCACCGTGGTGCGCCTGAAGGGCGGCGATCCCTTTGTCTTCGGCCGCGGCGGCGAGGAGATGAGCGCCCTGTTTGCCCGCGGCTTCGCCTGCGAGGTGGTGCCCGGCGTGACCAGCGCCATCGCAGCGCCGGCCTATGCCGGCATCCCGGTCACCGACCGCCGCTGCACCACCGAGGTGGCCTTTGTCACCGGCCACGAGGACCCCACCAAGCCCGACTCCACCATCAAATGGGGGGCCCTGGCCCAGATCGGCACCGTGGTCTTCCTGATGGGCGTCAAGAACCTGCCCTACATCTGCCAAAAACTCATGGCCCACGGCCGCGACGCCGGCACCCCGGCCGCCGCCATCCGCTGGGGCACCCTGCCCCGCATGGAGGTGGTCACCGGCACCCTGGCCGACCTACCCCAGAAGGTGGCCGCCGCGGGCCTGAAGCCCCCGGCCATCACCGTGGTGGGCGAGGTGGTCGGCCTGCGCCAGGAACTGGCCTGGTTCGACCGCCTGCCGCTCTTTGGCCGGCGCATTTTGGTGACCCGCACCCGCAGCCAGGCCAGCGTTTTGGGCCAGGCGCTGACCGAGCTGGGCGCGGCCGTGGTGGAGACGCCCACCATCGCCCTTCAGCCGCCGGCCGACCCGGCCCCGCTCATGGCCGCGGCCGCGGCTGCCGGCGACTACGCCTGGATCCTCTTCACCAGCCAGAACGGGGTGGAGGCCTTTTTCGCGGCGCTGAACCAGATGGGCCGCGACACCCGCGCCCTGGCCGGGGCCAAACTGGGGGCCATCGGCCCGGCCACGGCCCAGGCCTTGAAGGACCGCGGCCTGATCCCGGAGCTGACCGCCCGCGACTTCGTGGCCGA
>JAZDHW010000370.1:0-21378 GCA_043805555.1 Pseudomonadota bacterium | reverse complement strand
TGACCCAGGCCGGCGGCCTGGATCATCCCCGCCGCCGGCGCCGCCCCCCGCCCCGCCCCGGCCGGCGCGGCCGTGGTCGTCACCGCGGCCAGGGCGGCGCGCACCGCCTCGACCAGGAGCGTCTCGCCGCGCGAATCGATGGCCGCCTTGGTCAGCACGTTCAACAGCTCGCGGCCGTTGCCCGGCCAACTGTGCCCGCGCAGGGTGGCCATCACCTCGCGCTCCAGGTGGGCGATGCGGGTGCGCAGTTGGCGGTTGATGCGGTGCAGGAAGAAGGGGACCATTTCCTCCAGGTCCTCCAGGCGCTGGCGCAGGGGCGGCACCGCCACCGCCGCCACCTGGAGGCGATAGAGCAGGTCGGCCCGGAACAGCCCGCGGGCGGAAAGCTCGGCCAGGGAGCGGTTGGTGGCCCCCAGGATGCGGGCCTCGGAGCGCAGGGTGCGGCTGCCGCCCACCCGGGTGAATTCGCGCCGCTCCAGGAATCGCAGCAGCTTGGCCTGCAACCCCGGCGGCAGCTCGCCCACCTCGTCGAAAAAGATGGTGCCCATGCCGGCCGATTCCAGGCGGCCCTTCTTGGTCTGGTGCGCGCCGGTGAAGGACCCGCGCTCATGGCCGAAAAGCTCGCTCTCGGTCAGCGACTCCACCAGGGTGGTGCAGTCCACGGTGATGAAGGGCTCGCCCCCCCAGGGGCTGCGCTCGTGGATGAGCCGCGCCACCACCTCCTTGCCGGTGCCGGTCTCGCCCTGGATGAGCACCGTGGCCCGGTTGGCGGTGAGCAGCCCGATCTGCTTGAACACCTGGCGCATGGCCCGCGACTTGCCCACCAGCACCGTGGCCTCGGGGTCGGCCGGCGACGGCACCAGGGGCGTCAGGCGTCCCTCGCGCCCCGGCCGGCGCAGGGCCCGGGCCAGGCTCTGCTCCAGCTCGTCCACGTCCAGGGGCTTGTGGATGTAGTCGTAGGCCCCCTGGCGCATGGCCTCGATGGTGGTCTCCATGTCGTGGTAGGCGGTGATCATGATCACCCGGGCCGCCGGCAGGCTCTCCTTGAGCGGCAAAAGCAGATCCAGGCCCGAGCCGTCGGGCAGGCGGATATCCAGGATGACCACCTCGGGCTGGACCTTCAGCGCCGCGGATAGGCCCTCGCCGGCGCTGGCCGCGCAGGTGACGCTGAGGCCCTTTTCGCCCAAAAACATGGCCAGGGACTGGCGCAGGGGGGCCTCGTCGTCGATGACCAGCACCCGGCTCATGTGAGCACCTTGAATTCCAGGCCGAAGCGCGCGCCGCGCCCGGACCGGCTGGTCACTGTGACCCGGCCGCCGTGGGCCTGGACCAGGCGCTTGACGTTGGCCAGGCCCAGGCCGGTGCCGGCCCGCTTGCTGGTGAAAAAGGGCGTGAACAGATGCCGGCGGGCCTCGGGGCTGATGCCCGGCCCCTGGTCGCGCACGCTGATGCGGCAGCCGCCGCCGCCGGGCAGGAGACGGGTGGCCACCGTGATCAGGCTGCCGGCCGGCGCGGCGTCCAGGGCGTTGAGCAGCAGGTTGACGAGCGCCTGCTCCAGGGCCTTGCGGTCCAGGTTCAGGCGGCCCAGGCCGGGGTCCAGCAGCCGGCGCAGGCGCAGGCCCTGGTCGGCCAGGCGCGGGCGCAACAGCTCCAGGCAGTCGCCCACCAGGGCGTTGACCGCCACCGGCTCGGGCGTCAGGCGCTGGGGCTTGGCCAGGTCCAGGAGCTGGCGCAGGATGCCCTCCAGGCGGGCCACCTCGCCGGCGGCCAGGGCCAGGCGGTCGCGGTCGTTGCCCTCCAGGCTCAGGTGGCGCTCCAGGAGCTGGAGGTTCATGCGGATGGTGGAGAGCGGGTTGCGCAGCTCGTGGCTCAGGGACGCCGTGAGCTGGCCGATGTAGGCCAGGCGCTCGGATTCGCGCACCCGGCGCTCCATCTCCACCCGCTCGCTCATGTCGCGGAAGATGCCGATCAGGACCGCTCCCTCGCCCCAATCCACCACCCGGGAACGCACCTCGGTGGGCGCGGCCTGGCCGTCCAAACCCAGGCGCATGAACTCCAACCGCCGCGGCCCCGGCTGCCCGGCCAGGGCGTCCAGGCAGGCCCGGCGCACCCGGGCCCGGTCGACGGGGTCCACGAAGCGCCAGATGGGCTGGCCGATGACCTGGCCCAGGCTGGCGGCGTGCATGCGGGCAAAGGCGCGGTTGGCGAATGAGATGCGGGCGTCCTGCACCGCGAAGTAGCCGTCGTTGATCTCCTCCACCAGGGCCCGGTAGCGCTCCTCGCTCAGGGCCAGGCGGCGGCCGCGGTTGGCCACCTCCAGGGCCAGGTCGTCGGCCCGGCGGCGGATGGCCGCCTCGTGCATGGCCTGGAACTGGTCCGAGAAGCTGTGGATCTGGTAGGAGACGCAGGCGTTGATGGCCATGCAGGCCTCCACCAGCTCGGCCGCAGCCAGCACCCCGGCCAGGCGCGGCACCAACAGCACCCGGTATTGGTCGAAGCCCTGCTGCACCTCCGAGAGCGGGAAGCCGGCCTGCAGGCGCAGGCGGGTGATGAAGGAGACGAAGCGGTCCAGCTCCCGGGTCTCGCCGCTGGCCATGGCCCGGGAGTTTGCCTCGTAGGACTGGCCGATGGTGCGGTTAAGCTCCCGGCGCTGGCGCTGGCGGTAGTGCGGCCCCAGGCCGGAGACGGTGTCCACCCAGGTGCGCACGAAATCCACGCGTTGCTGGTCCAGCCAGGCCAACAGCCTGGCCGGCGCCCGGGGCAGGCCGCGCTGAGGCTGGTCGATGGACAAAGGCGGGCCATACCCCGCGGCTGCCGAAGCGCGAAGAGGCAACGGCCTCTCCTGTGCTGGGGGTGGGTGGTTGGGCATGGACGGGATGACATCCCCAACTTAGGCAATTGGCAGGGACGGCGTCAAGCCCCTTGCGGGCCTGAAGGATGGCGGCGACCGTTGCGTGGCCGGTTAGGGCTCCTCGCGGATGATGTGGCCGGCCGCGGCCAGGCCGGCGGCGATCCGGCCGGCGTGGTCAAAACCCAGGGTCTCCAGCTCCAGGTGGACCAGGGTGCGGTCGGCGGGCAGGTTGCGGCCCAGGCGGTCGTGGTTGACGGTCAGCACGTTGGCCTCGCGCCGGGCCAGGTCGTTGAGCAGGCCGGCCAGGGCGCCGGGGCGGTCCGGAATGACCACCGCGAAGCGCCAGATGCGCCCCGAGCGCACCAGGCCCTGGTCGATGATGCGCCCCAGCAGGTTGGAATCCACGTTGCCGCCGGAGACCAGGATCACCACCCGCTTGCCGGCAAGCTCTGGCAGCAGCCCGGCCAGCATGGCCGCCAGGCCCAGGGCCCCGGCGCCCTCGGCCACGATGCGCCGCCGCTCCAGCAAAAGCAGCATGGCCTGGGAGATGTGCTCCTCCTCCACCGCCACCAGGCGGTCCACATGGCGCAAAATCAGGGGATAGGCTGCTTCGCCGATGCGGGCGATGCGCACCCCGTCGGCCAGGGTGGGCCGGGTGGTTACGCTCTGGGGTCCGCCCGCGGCCAGGGCGGCACTGGCCGCCGGCGCGGCCGCGGCCTGCACCCCGATGACCTGGGTGGCCGGGCTGACGGCCTTGACGGCCGCGGCCACCCCGGCGATGAGCCCGCCGCCGCCCACCGGCACCAGCACCGCCTCGGCCTCCGGGAGCTGGGCCATGATCTCCAGGCCCAGGCTGCCCTGGCCGGCGATGATCTCCGGGTCGTCGTAGGGGTGGATGAAAACGTGGCCCGGCTCCAGGGCCCGGGCCGCTTGCAGGCAGTCGGCCACGCTCTCGCCGGTGAGCCGCACCTCGGCCCCGGCCCCGGCCGTGGCCTGGCGCTTGCTCAGGCTGGCCCCGCGCGGCATGAAGATCACGGCGTTGAGCCCCAGCATGGCCGCCGAGACGGCCACGCCCTGGGCGTGGTTGCCGGCGCTGGCCGCGCTCACCGCCGCGCCGGGGCGCTCCTTGGCCAGTTGGCTCAAGCGGTTGAACGCCCCGCGCAGCTTGAAGGAGCCGGTGCGCTGGAGGTTTTCCAGCTTGAGCCAGACCGGGGCCCCCACCAGCTTGCCCAGGTGGGGCGAGGGGGCCAGGGGAGTCATGAAGGCCACGCCGTTCAGCCGGGCCTGGGCCGCGCGGATATCCTCGATCCCCTTCAGCGACATGCACCGCCTCCGGCCTGGGTTGACGCCTGGATCCCAAGTTAGCATGGCCGCCGGGAGGCCGAGAAGACGTTTGGCCCCCGGCTTGCAATACAGACTCTACAAATAGGTATGCCGGCCTGATTATTATTACGCGCGAGTACATATCAGGCCATAAAAGTACCAAGCGGTATGTTTATCGCCCCTGCGCAGACCCGGAAGGCCATGCATTTAGCCGTCGCCCAGCTCGAGCTCAAGGTGCTCTTCGAGATCAGCCGCATCATCGGCCAGGCCCTGGACTTGGACCGGTCGCTGGAGCGGGTGCTGGAGGTCTTGAGCGAGTCCATGGCCATGAAGCGGGCCACCCTGACCCTCCTGGACGAGGAGACCGGGGTGCTGGGCATCCGGGCCAGCCACGGGCTGAGCCCCGAGGAGCGCCGCCGGGGCGTCTACCGCACCAACGAGGGCGTCACCGGCCGCATCTTCCAGACCGCCGAGCCCTTTTACGTGCCCGACATCAGCAAGGAGCCCCTGTTCCTCAACAAGACCCAGGCCCGGCCCCGGGACAAGTCCGGCATCGCCTTCGTGGGCGTGCCCATCCTGGTGCAGGGGCTCACGGTGGGCGTGCTCACCGTGGACCGGCTCTTCGGCGAGGAGATCAGCTTTGAGGAGGACATCCGCTTCCTGACCATCGTGGCCCAGTTGGTCAGCCAGTTCATCAACCTCCACCGCCAGGTGCTGGCCCGGGAGGACGCCCTGAAGCGCCGGGCGCGGCTGTTGGAGCTGGAGATGAAGGAGCGCTACAATAACTTCTTCATCGTGGGCCAGTCCGACGCCATGTGCGAGCTGCAGCGGCTCATCAGCCGGGTGGCCCCCAGCCGGGCCTCGGTGCTGCTCCTGGGCGAATCCGGCACCGGCAAGACCCTGGTGGCCCGGGTGCTGCACAACGTGAGCGAGCGGGCCAATGCGCCGTTCGTGAAGATCAACTGCGCGGCCCTGCCCGAGAACCTGCTGGAGAGCGAGCTTTTCGGCCACGAGCGCGGGGCCTTCACCGGCGCGGCGGCCACCAAGCGCGGCCGGGTGGAGGAGGCCCACGGCGGCACCATCTTCCTGGACGAGATCGGCGAACTGCCGCTGACCCTGCAGGCCAAGCTGCTGCGGTTTTTGCAGGACCGCGAGTTCGAGCGCCTGGGCAGCACCGTCACCCGCCAGGTGGACGTGCGCATCATCGCCGCCACCAACGCCGACCTGGCCCGGGCCGTGGAGGAGGGGCGCTTCCGCGAGGACCTCTACTACCGGCTCAACGTCTTCCCCATCAAGATTCCACCCCTGCGCGAGCGCCGCCAGGACATCCCGCTGTTGATCGAGCACTTCATGGGCAAGTTCTCGCGCGAATACGCCCGCCGGCTGGCCATGGACGCCGAGGCCATGGACTGGCTGCAAAACTACGAGTGGCCGGGCAACGTGCGCGAGATGGAAAACCTGGTGGAGCGCCTGGCCATCATGAGCGATGGCGGGGCCATCGGCCTGGACAGCCTGCCCCACCGCCTGTGCCCGGACCGGCCCGCCACCGCCCGGCCGTCGGCCGCGGCCGGGGTGAGCCTGGACGAGATGGTCCGCCGCGAGCTGCTGGCCGCCCTGGAGCGCAGCGGCTGGGTGCAGTCGCGCGCGGCCCGCGAGCTGGGCATCACCCTGCGCCAGCTCAACTACCGCCTGGAGAAGTTCGGCCTCACCGAACTGGTGCGTACCAACCGCCAGAAGACCGCCGCCCTGGGCCGGGTCTGATCCCCACGCCCCTCTGACCCGCCCTGGCCTCTCCGCGGCCCCGGCCCGCCAAGACCGGCGGCCGGCGGGCCGTGGCCGGGCGTCGGCCCCGGGCCAGGATCGCCGGCGCCAGCGCAGCCGCCCCTCTGCCAACCTTCATCCAATACCACCTACGCAAATTGTAAACTTTGTAAACATTGTCAAGGTCCGGATGGCATGTCAGCAGGGCCCGCCAGGCGCGGTCCTTGCTATTTTATTTGTTATTAACGCGTGTTACCACAAATTATCACAGGAGCCCCATGACTGGCACCACCGTTGCTCTATAGGAGCGCGAGTGCAAACCCTGGCAGGAGCTAGTCATGAGAAAGGTTGCGATTTACGGCAAGGGCGGCATCGGCAAGTCCACCACCACCCAGAACACGGTGGCTGGCCTGGCCGAAATGGGCAAGAAGGTGATGGTGGTGGGTTGCGACCCCAAGGCCGACTCCACCCGGCTGTTGCTGGGCGGCCTGGCCCAGCGCTCGGTCCTGGACACCCTGCGCGAGGAAGGCGAGGACGTGGATCTGGACGAGCTGCGCTTGGCGGGCTACTCCAACACCCTGTGCGTGGAGTCCGGCGGCCCCGAGCCCGGCGTGGGCTGCGCCGGCCGCGGCATCATCACCTCCATCAACATGCTGGAGCAGTTGGGCGCCTACAACGAGGAGCACCACCTGGACTACGTGTTCTACGACGTGCTGGGCGACGTGGTCTGCGGTGGGTTCGCCATGCCCATCCGCGAAGGCAAGGCCCAGGAGATCTACATCGTCTGTTCCGGCGAGATGATGGCCATGTACGCGGCCAACAACATCTGCAAGGGCATCAAGAAGTTCGCCGAGTCCGGCGTGGTGCGCCTGGGCGGCTTGATCTGCAACAGCCGCAACGTGGACAACGAGCGCGAGATGATCGCCGAGTTCGCGGGGCGCCTGGGCACCCAGATGATCTACTTCGTACCCCGCAACAACGACGTGCAGCGGGCCGAGATCAACCGCAAGACCGTCATCGAGTGGAAGCCCGACTGCGAGCAGGCCGACGAGTACCGCAACCTGGCCCGGGCCATCGATGGCAACAAGATGTTCGTGGTTCCCAACCCCATCAGCCAGCAGCAGCTAGAGAGTCTGCTCATGGAGTTCGGCCTGCTGGACGCAGCCTAGAAAGGAGCCTCTCCCATGATCATGATCCGAGCCATCGTGAGACCCGAAAAGGCCGACGACGTCCTGGCCGCCCTGATGGAGGCCGGTTATCCCTCGGTGACCAAGTACGCCGTGGCCGGCCGCGGCAAGCAGCGCGGCATCAAGATCGGCGAGGTCACCTATGACGAGCTGCCCAAGACCATGCTCATGAGCGTGATCAAGGACGAGGACAAGGACTTCGTCATCAACATCGTGATGGGCGCGGCCCGCTCGGGCAAGGGCGGCCACTTCGGCGACGGGAAGATCTTCGTCAGCGCGGTGGACGACGTGTACACCATCAGCTCCGGTGCGCGGGACACCGCGCCCCAGTCAAGCGAGGCCCCGGCATGAAGGAAGTGATCGCCGTGGTTCGCATGAACATGATGAACCAGAACAAGAAGGCGCTCACCGAGGCGGGCATCTCGGCGTTCTTCGCCCACGAGGTGCAGGGACGCGGCCAGGGCCTGGTCAACCGCCTGGTGCTGGAGGGCGCGGCCAAGGGACACGAGGAGGCGGTGGAGCTTCTGGGCGAAAAGGGCAAGCTCTACCCCAAGCGCATGATCACCATCGTGGTGCCGGACAAAGAGGTGCCGGGCGTGGTCAAGACGCTGATCAAGACCAACCAGACCGGAAACCCCGGCGACGGCAAGATCTTCGTGCTGCCGGTGAGCGACGCCCACCGGGTGCGCACCGGTGAGAAGGGCCAGAAGGCCATCGTTTAACGCCGCGGGAAGGATTCAGACCATGGCAAACGTGGACGACAACAAGGTGCAGTGGGACCCGGCGGAGATCAAGGAGGAGATACTCAGGAAGTATCCCGCCAAGACCGGCCGCAAGCGCGCCAAGCAGGTGCTGATCGCCGAGGCCCTCCAGGAGGGCACGCCGGAGATCATGGCCAACGTACGCACCATCCCCGGCATCATCACCATGCGCGGTTGCACCTACGCCGGGTGCAAGGGCGTCATCATGGGCCCCACCCGCGACATCGTCAACATCACCCACGGCCCCATCGGCTGCGGCTTCTATTCCTGGCTGACCCGGCGCAACCAGACCGACGCGTCCGCGCCCGGGGCCGAAAACTACATGACCTACAGCTTCTCCACCGACATGCAGGACAAGGACATCATCTTCGGCGGCGAGAAGAAGCTGGAGCAGGCCATCCAGGAGGCCTACGACCTGTTTCATCCCAAGGCCATCGCGGTCTTCGCCACCTGCCCGGTGGGGCTCATCGGCGACGACATCCACACCGTGACCGCGCGCATGAAGGAGAGGCTGGGCGACTGCAACGTCTTCGCCTTCAGTTGCGAGGGCTACAAGGGCGTGTCCCAGTCGGCCGGCCACCACATCGCCAACAACCAGGTCTTCCGCCACGTGGTGGGCAAGGTCGAGGACGGCCGCGAAGGCAGGTTCAAGATCAACCTGCTGGGCGAGTACAACATCGGCGGCGACGGTTTCGAGATCGACCGGATCCTCAAGAAGTGCGGCATCACCAACGTGGCCACCTTCTCGGGCAACAGCAGCTACGACCAGTTCGCCTCGGCCCACACCAGCGACCTCAACTGCGTCATGTGCCACCGCTCCATCAACTACGTGGCCGACATGATGGAGACCAAGTACGGCATCCCCTGGGTCAAGGTGAACTTCATCGGGGCCAAGGCCGCCGCCAAGTCGCTGCGCAAGATCGCCAAGTACTTCGACGATCCCGAGCTGACCGCGCGGGTGGAGGCGGTCATATCCGAGGAGATGCCCGCGGTGGAGGAGGCGCTCAAGGAGATCCGGCCGCGCACCGAGGGCAAGACCGCCATGCTCTTTGTGGGCGGTTCGCGCGCCCACCACTACCAGGAGCTTTTCGCCGAGCTGGGCATCAAGACCGTCTCGGCCGGCTACGAGTTCGCCCACCGCGACGACTACGAGGGCCGCCACGTGATCCCCAACCTCACCGTGGACGCCGACAGCCGCAACATCGAGGAGATCGAGGTGGAGGCCGACCCGGAGAAGTTCCGCCCCCGCAAGGAGCCCGGCGACCTCATGCGCCTGCAGGCCGAGGGCCTGGAGCTCAAGGGCTATGACGGCATGATCCCGGACATGCCTGACAAGAGCCTGGTCATCGACGACCTGAACCAGTACGAGGCCGAGAAGCTGGTGGAGATGATCAAGCCCGACATCTTCTGCGCGGGCATCAAGGAGAAGTACTCCATCCAGAAGACCGGCATCCCCATGAAGCAGTTGCACAGCTACGACTCCGGCGGCCCCTACGCCGGCTTTAAGGGCGCGGTCAACTTCTATCGGGAGATAGACCGCCTGGTCAACAGCAAGGTCTGGGGCTACCTGAAGGCGCCCTGGCAGGAGAACCCGGAACTCTCGGTCACCTATGTCTGGGAATAACGGCTAGGACGAGGATGCCGCCATGTTACTGAGACACACCCCCAAGGAAATCACCGAGCGCGGGGCCTTGACCATCAACCCGGCCAAGACCTGCCAGCCCATCGGGGCCATGTACGCCGCCCTGGGCGTCCACGGCTGCCTGCCCCATAGCCACGGCTCCCAGGGCTGCTGCGCCTATCACCGCTCCGCCCTGACCCGCCACTACAAGGAGCCCATCAGCGCCTCCACCAGCTCCTTCACCGAGGGCTCCTCGGTCTTCGGCGGCCAGGCCAACCTGTTGCAGGCCATCGAGAACATTTTCGCGGTCTACGAGCCCGAGGTGGTGGCGGTGCACACCACCTGCCTGTCGGAGACCATCGGCGACGACCTGACCCAGATCATCGACAAGGCCGACAAGTCCGGCAAGATCCCCAAGGGCAAGCGGGTCATTTTCGCCAACACCCCCAGCTACGTGGGCAGCCACGTCACCGGCTTCTCCAACATGGTCAAGGGCATGGCCGTGGTGGCCGAGCGCACCGGCAAGAAGAACGGCAAGGTCAACATCATCCCCGGCTGGGTGGAGCCGGCCGACATGGAAGAGATCAAGCGCATGTGCGCGCTGATCGGCGTGGACATCATCATGTTCCCGGACACCTCCGGGGTGCTCAACGGCCCCATGTCCGGCGAGTTCAAGATGTTCCCCGAGGGCGGCGTGACCATGGAGGAGCTGCACAGCGCCGGCGACTCCACCGGCACCCTGGCCTTGGGCGAGTGGTGCTCGGCCGATGCGGCCCGCTGGCTGGACACCAACTGCAAGGTGCCCTGCCGGGTGCTGGAGATGCCCTACGGCCTCAAGGCCACCGACCGCTTCGTGGACGCCCTGCGCATCATCGCCGGCGTCAGCGTGCCCGACGAGGTGAGCCACGAGCGCGGCCAGTTGGTGGACATGATCTCCGACATGCACCAGTACTTCTATCACAAGAGCGTGGCCCTGGCCGGCGACCCCGACCAGCTCATCGCCATGACCGAGTTCCTGATGTCCATCGACATGTGGCCCAAGCACGTGGTCACCGGCACGCCGGGCAAGGCCTTTGAGGAGAAGATCCGCGAGCTGACCGCCGAGATGCCTTTCCCGGTCAACGTCAAGGGCGGCGCCGGCGCCGACATGTTCCTGCTGCACCAGTGGATCAAGAACGACCCGGTGGACCTGATGATCGGCAACACCTACCTGAAGTACATGGCCCGCGACGAGGACATCCCCTTGGTGCGGTGGGGCTTCCCCATCCTGGACCGGGTGGGCCACCAGTACTTCCCCACCGTGGGCTACAAGGGCGGGCTCCGGCTTTTGGAGAAGATCCTCTCCGTCATCCTGGAGCGCAAGGACCGCGACGACCCCGAAGAGAGCTTCGAGCTGGTCATGTAAAGGAGACAAACCATGGAAAAGCCCGATTACACCATCATGGTCTGCGGCAGCTTCCGCGCCGGCGGCGACTCCCAGGGCGTCTGCCACAAGAAGGGCTCCCTGGCGCTCTTGCCCTACCTGGAGGAGGAGTTGACCGCCCGCGGGCTCAGCGCCGCGGTGGCCGGCACCACCTGCCTCAAACTCTGCGACCAGGGCCCGGCCCTGGTGGTGCAGCCCCAGAACTGGTGGTTCGGGGGCGTGGACAGCGAGGAGGCGGTGGACGCCATCCTGGACGGTCTGGAGGCGGGACAGCCGGCCACAGATTACCTGCTCTAGCAGGAGGTTGGAAAAGTCCGTCCCTGGACTTTTCCAACCCAAGCCGGCCGAAGTGAATTCGGCCGGCTTGGCGAAAAACTTGGCCTTGAAACAAGGCCCGCGTTTTCCGGCGGGCCATCCCTGGCCCGCACAGGCTGCCTGACGACAGCCTGTCAACTAAGGGTGGTGATCGGGGAAGGAGCGCATCATGGCCCAGGCGATGTATGAAGAGCGGCGCGACCAGGTGGCGGTGGCCGGCCAGGGGCCATTCAAGATCAGTTGCGACAAGGAGAGCCTGGCCGGGGCGGTGAGCCAGCGGGCCTGCGTATTCTGCGGCTCGCGGGTGGTGCTCTACCCCATCGCCGACGCCCTGCACCTGGTGCACGGTCCGGTGGGCTGCGCGGCCTACACCTGGGATATCCGCGGCGCGCTGTCCAGCGGCCCGGAGCTGCACCGGCTTTCGTTTTCCACCGACCTGCGCGAGACCGACGTGATCTTCGGCGGCGAGAAGAAGCTCAAGGCCGCCCTGGACGAGCTGATCGAGCGCCACCATCCCAACGCGGCCTTTGTCTACTCCACCTGCATCGTGGGGCTCATCGGCGACGACCTGGTTGCGGTCTGCCGCCAGGCCGAGGCCAGGCACGGCATCCCGGTCATCCCGGTGATGAGCGAGGGCTTCAAGGGCAACAAGCGCGCCGGCTACCTGGCCGCCTGCGAGGCCATGTTCAAGCTGGTGGGCACCGGCGACACCGCCGGCATCGGGCCCCACAGCGTGAACATCCTGGGCGACTTCAACCTGGCCGGCGAGCTGTGGATCATCCGCAACTACTTTGAGCGCATGGGCGTGGAGGTGGTGGCCAACGTCACCGGCGACGGCCGGGTGGCCGACATCCGCCGCGCCCACGGCGCCGCCCTGAACCTGGTGCAGTGCTCCGGCTCCACCATGGAGCTGGCCAAGATGATGCAGGATTCCTTCGGCACCCCCTTCAAGCGGGTCAGCTACTTCGGCGTGGAGGACATGAGCCAGGCCCTCTACGACGTGGCCGAGCACTTCGGCGACGACCCGGCCATCATGGAGCGCGCCCGCGAGCTGGTGCGCGAGGAGCTTGCCGATCTCTACCCCCAGCTCATGGCGATGCGCCGCGACCTCGCCGGCAAGAAGGCGGCCATCTACGTGGGCGGGGCCTTCAAGGCCTTCAGCCTGGTCAAGAGCTTCCGGCTCTTGGGCATGCAGACGGTGCTGGTGGGCAGCCAGACCGGCACCGAGGCCGACTACCAGGAGCTGGCCGCCATCAGCGACCCCGGCACCATAATCGTCGACGACGCTAACCCCCTGGAGCTGATGCACTACCTGAAGGAAAAGGGCGTGGACGTCTTCGTGGGCGGCGTCAAGGAGCGGCCCATCGCCTACAAGCTGGGCGTGGGTTTCTGCGATCACAACCACGAGCGCAAGCTGGCCCTGGAGGGCTTTTCCGGCATGCTCAACTTCGCGCGCGAGATCCACCGCACCGTGCTGAGCCCGGTGTGGAACTTCGTGCCGCGCATCGGCGGGAGGGCGGCATGAAAACCGCGACTGCCATCAAGGCGAAGGCGCCCAACTACGTAAGCACCACCAACGCCTGCAAGCTGTGCATGCCCCTGGGCGCCTGCCTGGCCTTCAAGGGCGTGGAGGGCTGCGTGCCCTTCCTGCACGGCTCCCAGGGCTGCGCCACCTACATGCGCCGCTATCTCATCAGCCATTTCCGCGAGCCGGTGGACATCGCCAGCTCCAGCCTGGGCGAGAAGCAGGCCGTGTTCGGCGGCGGGCCCAACCTGAAGCAGGGCCTGGTCAACGTCATCAACAAGTACCAGGCCAAGCTGGTGGGCGTGGCCACCACCTGCCTGACCGAAACCATCGGCGACGACGTGCCGGCCCTGGTGCGCGAATTCAACCGCCAGGCCACGGTGGAGGGCGCCTGCGAGGGCCTGCCGCCCATCGTCACCGTGAGTAGTCCCAGCTACGGAGGCAGCCACCTGCTGGGCTTCCACCGCACCGTGGCCGCCCTGGTGGAGCAGTTGGCCGCGGCCGAGGGCCCCCGCCACGACGGCGTCAACCTGCTGCCCGGCATGGTCAGCCCGGCCGACCTGCGCTACCTGCGCGAGCTGACCGACGACTTCGGCCTGACCGCCACCATCCTGCCCGACTACTCCTTCACCCTGGACGGCGTGGCGAGCGCCGAGTACCAGCTCATCCCCGACGGCGGCACCCCCATCGCCGAAATCCGGGCCATGAACCGGGCCGCGGCCACGGTGGAGCTGGGCCGCTCGGTGGAGGGCCTGACCAGCGCCGGGCGCATCCTGGAGCGCCGCCAGGGCCCGCCCCTGCACAGCCTGGCCGCGCCCATGGGCCTGCGCGAGTCAGACCGCCTGATGGAGATCCTGGAGCACCTCTCGGGCCGCGAGACGCCCGAAAAGCACCGCCGCGAGCGCGGCCAGTACCTGGACGCCCTGGTGGACGGCCACAAGTACCTGGCCGGGGTCACCGCGGTGGTCTATGGCGATGAGGACCTGGTCCTGGGCCTGACCAGCTTTTTGAGCGAGATCGGCGTGCGGCCGCGCCTGGTGGCCACCGGCGGCCTGCTGGGCCAGTTGCCGGCCTGGATCGAGGCGGCCTGCACCGGCCTGACGCCCGAGCCGCCCCAGGTGATGACCGGGGTGGATTTCTGGCAGATCGCCGAACAGGCCCGGGCGCTGAAGCCCGACCTGATCTTTGGCAACTCCAAGGGCTATAGCCTGGCCCGCGAACTGGGCGCGCCCCTGGTGCGGGTGGGCTTCCCCATCCACGACCGTTTCGGGGCCAGCCGCCTGCTCAGCCTGGGCTACCGCGGGGCCCAGCAGCTTTTCGACCGCACCGTCAACGCGGTCCTGGCCCATCGCCAGGACGTGAGCCCGGTGGGCTACGGATATCTATAAACCGGCCAAAAACCGGTTCTGCGCCGGGGAAAAGGACAAGCAGCATGGAAAACGCACTCGACATCAGCCGCCACCCTTGCTTCAACCTCTCGGCCAAGGGCGCCCATGGTCGGGTCCACCTGCCGGTGGCCCCGAAGTGCAACCTGGGCTGCAACTACTGCAACCGCAAGTATGACTGCGTGAACGAGAGCCGCCCCGGCGTGACCAGCGGGGTGCTGGCCCCCCACCAGGCCCTGGCCTACCTGGACAAGGTCCTGGCCGCCGAGCCGCGCATCAGCGTGGCCGGTGTGGCCGGCCCCGGCGATCCCATGGCCAACCCCACCGAGACCCTGACCACCCTGCGGCTGATCCGCGAGCATTTCCCGCAGATGCTCATCTGCCTGTCGTCCAACGGCCTGGCCATGCCTACCCACCTGGAGGAGGTGGCCAAGCTCGCCACCCACGTCACCCTGACCATCAACGCGGTCAACCCGGACATCGGCCAGAAGGTCTACGCCTGGGCCCGCGACGGCAAGGTCATCTACCGGGGCCGGGCCGCGGCCGAGCTTTTGTGGGAGCGCCAGCGTGAATCCCTCGTCCGCCTCAAGGAGCACGGTCTGACGGTCAAGGTCAACACCATCGTCATCCCCGGCCTCAACGAGGACCACGTGGAGGAGGTGGCGCGCACCGTGGCCGGGCTGGGCGCGGACCTGCACAACCTGATGCCCATCTGCCGGGTGGAGGGCACGCCCTTGGGCGGGGGCGAGGAGCCCGCGCCGGCGCTCATGGCCCGGCTGCGCAGCCTGGCCGGCGAGCACGTGCCCCAGATGACCCACTGCACCCGCTGCCGGGCCGACGCGGTGGGGCTCCTGGGCGCGGACCGCTCCGGCGAGATGAGCGGCTGCCTGGCCCAGTGCGCCAGCCTGCCCAAGCCGGTGGCCGATCCCGGCCGCAAGCCCCACGTGGCCGTGGCCACCCGCGAGGGCCTGTTGGTCAACCTGCACCTGGGCCAGGCCCCCAGCTTCCAGATCTGGTCGCCCCAGGGCCAGGGCTTCGTGCTGGTGGAGGAGCGGCCGGCCCCGGATGCGGGCAGCGGCACGGAGCGCTGGGCCAAGCTGGTGAAGCTGTTGCACGACTGCCGCGCGGTGCTGGCCAGCGCCATGGGCGAGACCCCGCGCCAGGCCCTGGACGCGGCCGGCATCCAGCCGGTGGAGATGGAGGGCTTCATCGAACCCGGCCTCAAGGCCGTCTACGGCGGCGGCGACCTGGCCGCCTTTGGCCGGCGCAAGGGCGGCGGCTGCTGCAAGGGCGGCATGGGCGACGGGCCCGGCTGCGGTTGATGGCCCGGCCATGAACGCGGCCCCCTCCCCCGCCCATCGGGGGGAGGGGGCCGTGGCGAGAAGTCGCGGCTTAAACCCCCAGGTACGCCTCGCGCACGTGGGGGTTGGCCAGAAGCTCCCGGCCGGAGCCGGTGAGCACCACGCTGCCGTTCTCCAGCACGTAGGCCCGGTCGCACATGGCCAGGGTGTGGTGCACGTTCTGCTCCACCAGCAGGATGGTCAGGCCCTCGGCGTTGACCTTCTTGATCAGCTCGAAGATGTGCTCGGTCAAAAGCGGCGAGAGGCCCAGGCTGGGCTCGTCGAACATCAGCAGCTTGGGCTTGGCCATCAGGCCGCGGCCGATGGCGGCCATCTGCTGCTCGCCGCCGCTCAGGGTGCCGGCCGCCTGGCGGCGGCGCTCCTTCAGGCGCGGGAACAGCTCGTAGACCCACTCCATGGTCCGCTGGCGCTCGGCCTTGGCGTGGGCGCTGAGGCTGCCCATGACCAGGTTCTCCTCCACCGTCATCTCGCCAAACAGCCGGCGGCCCTCGGGCACCTGGGCCAGGCCCCGGGCCAGGACCTCGAAGGGCTTCAGGGCCTGGATGGGCTGGCCCTCATGCAGGATCCGGCCCTTGAGCGGGATCAGGAGCGCACTGATGGTCTTGAGGGTGGTGGATTTGCCCGCGCCGTTGGCCCCCACCAGCACCAGGATCTCGCCCTGGCGCACCTCGAAGCTCACGTCCCAGAGCACCTGCACGTCGCCATAGGCCACGTCCACGCCCTCGACCCTGAGCACCACCTCCCGTTTAGTGGTCGGCATATTCGCCCCCGCCCCCCTGGCCCAGGTAAGCCTCGATCACCTTGGGGTTGTTGGCCACCTCCTTGGGCGAGCCCTCGGCGATGGTCTGGCCGTGGTTGATGCAGTGGATGCGGTCGCTGATGGACATGATGACCCGCATGATGTGCTCGACGATGACGATGGTCACCCCGGAGGCGCGGATCTTCTTGATCAGGTCGATGGCCTCGTCCAGCTCGCCGGGGTTCAGGCCCGCCGCGGTTTCGTCCAGCAAGAGCAGGGTGGGCTGGGTGGCCATGGCCCGGGTGATCTCCAGGCGCTTGCGGCTGGCGATGGAAAGCCCCTTGGCCAGATGATTGGCATAGGGGGTGAGCCCGCAGAAGTCCAGCTTCTCCTCGGCCAGCTTGCGGGCCTCGGCCATGGAGCGGCAGCGCAAAAACGCGCTGGCGATGACGTTGTCCAGAACGCTCATGCGCTTTAAGGGCCGCACGATCTGGAAGGTGCGCCCCACGCCCAGGGCGCAGACCTGATGGGTCTTGAGCCTGGTGATCTCGGCGCCTTTGAAGACTATCCTGCCCGCGGAAGCGGGATAGAAGTGGCTGATCATGTTGAAGATGGTGGTCTTGCCCGAGCCGTTGGGCCCGATCAGGCCGAAGATCTCGCCCTCGTTCACCGCGAAGCTCACGCTGTCCACGGCGCGCAGGCCGCCGAAGTTCTTGGTCAGCTCGCTGATTTCCAGAATGGCCATGCCGCGCCTCCCCTAGGTGTGTGTCGGAGAAAGCCATCCATGGCTTTCTCCTCTTGGAACTTGCCAAAAGTGCTTTTTGGCAAGTTCTCGGAATGACGCCAAAATTTAATTTGGCGCCATTCCGGGCGGGCCGTCCATGGCCCGCTCGGAAGCCTGTCGGAGGATTACTCCGACAGGCTTCTAGCCCCGCCGGAACGCCCGCTTGATGCGGGTCCAGTCGCCCACGACGCCGTTGGGCAGGGTCATGATCACCACCACCACCAGGATGCCGAAGGCCAGCACGTGGGCCATGCTCACGTACTTGGTGAGCACCTCCCAGATGCCGCCGCCCATGGCCGCGCTCAAGGCCTTGAGGCCGCCGAAGCCGGCGGAGCGGAAGATCTCCTGCACCGCCACCATTATGAACGCCCCCACCGCCGGGCCGTAGATGGTGCCCACGCCGCCCACGATGGCCACCAGGATGGCCATGATGGAGATGTCGTGCAGGCTGAAAACCACGTGGGGGTCTATGAATCCCATGTAGTTGAGGTACAGGGCCCCGGCGGTGCCGGTGAGGAAGGCGTGCAGGGACAGGGAGACCATCTTGTACTTGGTGGTGTCGATCCCGATGGAAGCCGCCGCGTCCTGGTCCTCGCGGATGGAGACGAAGTAGTAACCCAGGCGCGAGCGGATCAAGAACTCCACCACCAATATCGAACCCACGGCCAGGGCCAGGGCGATGTAGTAGTAGGGCACCTTGGAGATGAAGGTCTGCATGATCAGGATGCCCACCATGCCCTGGGTGAAGGGCTCCCAGATGGTGGCGATGTGGCGCATGATCTCGCCCAGGGCCAGGGAGCCCAGGGCGAAATAGGCCCCGCGCAGGGGAAAGGCGATCCAGCCGAAAGGAAGGGCGATGAAGGAGGCCATCGCGCCGCCCAATGCCATGCCCCACCAGGCCGAGATCTCCAGGTGATAAGCCAACAGGCCGGCGGTGTAGGCCCCGACCCCGAAAAAGGCTGCCGCGCCGAATGACACCTGGCCGGTGTAGCCGGCCAGGATGTTCCAGCCGTTGCCGATGGTGACCCACATCAGCACCAGGATCATCAGGTGCTGGAAATAGGCGTCCTGCACCACCCAGGGGAAGGCGATCAGGACCGCCAGGATTGCCAGGGGACCGCTTCGCTCTTTCATGACTACACCTTGGTCAGGCGCTTGAAGCCGCCCGGCAGGAACAACAGCACCAGGATGAAGATCACCAGGCCCACCATGTCTTCAAAGTCCATGCCGATGTAGGTGGCGCCAAAGGCCTCTGCCAATCCCAAGGTGACCCCGCCGAAGATGGCCCCCACCGTCGAGCCCAGCCCGCCCAGGATGGTGATTACAAAAGCCTTGCGGGTGAAGGGGCCGCCGATATCCGGGAACAAATAATAGATGGGCAGCAGCAGGGTGCCCGCCGCCGCCACCAGGGCCGCGCCCAGGCCCATGGTGATGTTGCGGATGCGCTCGGCGTTGACGCCCATGAGCTGGGCCGCCTCGGCGTCCTGGGCCACGGCCCGGATGGAGCGGCCCAGGTCGGTCTTGAGCAGGAACCAGAACATGGCGGCGGTGAAGGCGCAGGCGACCCCGAAGGCGATGACCAGCGCCACCGAGAAGGAAATCCCGCCCAGGAAGAAGGTGTTGTCGCTATAACCGGTCTTCACCGACAGATAGTTGGAGGTGAAGATGAAACGAGCCACCTCGGTCATGACCATGCCGATGCCCACGGTCATCAGGACCTGGTTCTCCGGCAGCAGCGATTCCACCTTGATGAGGGGATTCAGAAGCCAGCGCTGCACGCCCATGCCCACCAGGAACAGCGTCGGCATCGAGATGAACAAGGTGAGATAAGGGTCCAGGCCCAAGATTTGGAAGCAGACGTAGGTGACGTACATGGCGATCATCATCATCTGGCCGTGCGCCAGGTTGATGATGCCCATCACGCCCATGATGAGGGTCATGCCGATGCCGATCAGGGCGTAGAGCCCCCCCTTGAGCACGCCGGCGACCAGTGTTTGCAGAAAAACTTCCATGTGCGACCCCGGCCAGATGAGCCGGAGGCCCCGGAGCGGAGCCCCCGGCGAGGGTTACTTGCGGTCGGCCCACTTGGGGACGGGGAACACGGCGGGCTTGGTGGCCAGATCCTTGGGCCACGCGGTCTCCAGCTTGCCGCCCTGCCATTGCACCAGGTAGGTGGGCAGGCGGTTCTGCTGGGTCTTCTTGTCGTAGGAGACGAACTTCACCGGCCCAAAGGCGGTCATCATGTCGGTGGCGGCCAGGGCCTCGCGCACGGCCCCGGCGGTGATGGCCTTGGCCCGCTTCAGGGCGTCGGCCACCACGTACATGCCGGCGTAGGCCTCCGCGCCGTGGTACTCGGTCTCGCCGTTGAACTTCTGCTTATACTTATTGTAGTAATCCATGGCTCCCGGGTAGGGCACGGTCTCGGTCCACAGGGTGGCCGAGAAGACGAACTCGGCCGCCGGGCCGGCGTTTTTGACGAACTCGGGCAGGGTGAAACCGGCCCCGCCGCCCACGAAGAGCTTCGGGTTGATGTCCAGTTCCTTGGATTGGCGCATGAGCAGGCCGGCGTCCATGACGTAGGAAATCATGTAGATCAAATCGGGGTTGGCGGCCTTGACCTTGACCAAGAGGGGCTTGAAGTCCACCGCCCCGGCCTCATAGCCTTCCTTCATCAGCACCTTCATGCCCATGTCCTCGCAATCCTTGACAAAGGACTTGGAGGACGACTGGCCGAAGTTGGTGTTCTCGAAAAGGATGACCACGGTTTGCGGCTTGACCACCTCTTGCAAGAAGCTGTTCAGGGCCTTGGGGTACTCACTGGCCGGCGGATTGATGCGGAACACGTAGTTCCATTTCTGCTCGGTGATCTTGTCGTCGCTGCCGGTGACCACCACGAAGGGCACCTGGCGCTGCTGGGCCACCGGGGCCATGGCGTAGGTCACGTTGGAGGCGTAACCGCCGGTGATAACCGGCACCTGGTCCTGGGTGATGAGCTTCTCGATGGCCGAGCGGCCCACGTCGGGCTTGCCGGTGTCGTCCTCGATCACCAGCTCGATCTTCTTGCCGTTGACGCCGCCGGCGGCGTTGATCTCCTCCATGGCCAGCATGAAGGAGTTCTTCTCGATCTCGCCGAACTTGGCCTGGCTGCCGGTCAGCGGCAGCACCACGCCCACCTTGATGGTGTCGGCCGCCAGGGCGCCACCTGCGCCCAGGGCCAAGAGCGCCGCCAACGCCAGGGCCATCGCCAATTTCTTGCCCAACCCAGCCATGATCGCCTCCCGCAATAAATTGAGAAACCGCCCCCAGGATCATGGCGGAAGCTTATGGCTTGGCAGGGGGCGGCGTCAATTGGGGCCAACCTAGTTTTTCTTGTAAGTCAATTACTTACGCTGGCTGACAAACAAAAACCTCTCCCTGTCCACCGTCTTGGGGGCGGACCCGGGAGAGGTTGGGGCTTCGCGTTGGCGCGCCGGAGTTTACTTGACCAATTCCGCTCCAAAGAAGAACTTGGGTATTATCATCACGATCTCCGGGAAGGCGATGCACAGGCTGAGGCCCACCCATTGCAGGGCGATGAAGGGCGTCACGCCCTTGTAGATGCTCTGGATGGTCATCTCCGGCGGGGCGATGCCGCGCAGGTAAAAAAGCGAATAGCCAAAGGGCGGGGTGAGGAAGGCCATCTGCAGGTTCACGCAGACCAGGGTGGCGAACCACAGGGGATGGAAGTCCAACTCGGTGGCGATGGGGATGAAGATGGGCAGGGTGATGAGCAGAATGCCCAGCCAGTCGATGAACATGCCCAGGAAAAACAGGATGCCCATCATGATGAACAGCACCACGTAGCGGTTCAGCTCCATGCCCAGCAAAAGCCCGCTGATGGCGTCGCCGCCGCCCAGGCCCAGGAAGACCGACTGGAAGGCGTTGCCGCCCAGGAAGAGCGTCATGACCATGCAGGTGGTCTTGAGCGTGCTGATGGCGGCGTCGTAGACGGCCTTCCAGGTCAGCTTGCGGTACAGGGCCGCCAGGATGAACGCGCCCGCGCAACCCAGGCCCGCCGCTTCGGTGGGGGTGGCGATGGCCAGCACGATGGAACCCAGCACCACGAACACGAGCGCCATGATGGGAAACAGCGAGGTGAAGAAGAGCGATATCTGCTGGCCGACGCTGTAGGTGCGCTCCTCGCGCGGCATGGGCGGGCCGTCGTTGGGCCGGATGGCGCAGCGGATGAAGATGTAGACGATGTAAAGCCCGGCCAGCAAGAGGCCCGGGGCCATGGCCGCGGCGTAGAGCTGGCCCACGCTTAGGCCAGCCATGGAGCCGTAGACCACCAGCATCACCGAGG
>JAZDHW010000369.1:0-3002 GCA_043805555.1 Pseudomonadota bacterium | reverse complement strand
GGCCCCGGCCGGCCGGGGCCCGGAAAGCCGACGCGGCCGGGCGAATTGTTATATGATCGGGCTGCCCCCGGCCAGGGGAGCGTAGATGCAATCATCCGGCGAAAGCAGCCCCCGCGATGTCCAGCCAGGCCCCGCCCAAGTACCCGCAAGACAACCTCGGACCCGGCGCGGTGGCCACCATGGTGGCGCTGGCCCTGCTCTGGGGCACCAACATGGCCCTGGTCAAACTGGCCGCCGGCGCGCTGCCGCCGATCTTGCAGGCCGGCCTGCGCTCGGCCGTGGCCGCGGCCTGCCTGTGGGGCTGGATGCGCGTGCGCGGCATCACGGTCTTCCCCAACCGGGTGGTGACCGGCCACGGCCTGGTTTTGGGCCTGATGTTCGGGCTGGAGTTCGGGGTGCTCTATCCGGCCATGATCCTCACCAGCGTGGCCCGCAGCTACCTGCTGCTCTACACCTCGCCCTTCTTCGTGGCGGTGGGCGCGCACTTCTGGCTGCCGGGCGACCGCCTGACCCGGCTCAAGGTGGCGGGCCTGCTGCTGGCCTTCGCCGGCCTGGTGGTGCTCTTCGCCCAGGGCCTGGGCGGGTTCTCGGCCCAGGCGCTGATGGGCGACGCGCTCTCGCTGCTGGCCGGGGCCCTGTGGGGGGCCACCACGCTCTACCTCAAGCGCCACCTGGCCCAGCGCGCCCTGGCGGTGCAGACGCTCTTCTACCAGCTCTTCTTCTCCGCCCCGCCGCTTTTGCTGGCCAGCCTGCTCCTGGAGGACCTGGGCGCGGCCCGCCTGACCGGGTTCGCGGCGTTTTCGCTCTTCTACCAGGCCGTGATCGTGGCCTTCCTCAGCTACCTGGCCTGGTTCGTCCTCATCCTGCGCCACCCGGCCAGCCTGGTGCAGGCCTTCACCTTCTTCACCCCCCTGGCCGGGGTGCTCATCAGCGGGGTGCTGATCCTGCACGAGCCGGTGAGCCTGCGCCTGTTCGTGGCCATGGCCCTGATCAGCCTGGGCCTGGTGCTGGTCAACCGGCCGGCCCGGCCGGCCCGGCCGGCGTCCCATTCCTGAGCCGGCCCCGCCTGGCTAGCGCCCGCGCCGGCCTTGCCGCGCGCCCGCGCGGGCGGGTTGTTTTCCGCCCGGTCCGGGTGTTGCCAACCGCGTGACGGTGACGCATAGTTAAGTCGGGCGGGCAGTGAGCCTGTCCGGTAAACTGCCTGCCATGATTGGGCTTTAGGGCCGAAAGCCGTGGGGGCGGGGGCCTGGGCGCTTGCTGCGGCTGCCAGATATTTGGGCGCATTGCGCACAGGCCGCGCGAACGGCGGAATGTTCAAGCCGGCGGTCCGGACCGCGCGGCAGACGCGTGAGGCATGGCCAAGACAGGGGCTAATCCCATCAATACGATTGGGTTGGGTTTTTGGCTGACGCTACTGGCGCTGGGGCTGTGGCTGCCCGCGGCCCTGGCCGGGGCGGCCGGGGCCCAGGACCTGGTCGGCCGTACCCTGCTGGCCCGCGGCGACAACTCCTATCCCCCCTATGAGTTCCTGGACCAGGACGGCGAGCCGGCCGGTTTCAACGTGGACCTGTTTAAAGCCATCGCCCAGGTGATGGGGCTCAAGGCTGAGGTCAGCTTGGGGCCCTGGGACGAGATCCGCCGCCAAATGGAGCAGGGCGAGATCGACGTCATCACCGGCATGTACTACTCGGCGGACCGGGCCAAGCGGGTGGATTTCAGCAACCCGCACATCATCGTCACCTACGCCATCTTCGTGCGCGAGGGCCAGAAGATCAAGGCCTTCGACGAGCTGGGCCGCAAGAGCATCCTGGTGCAAAAGGGCGATTACGCCGACGACTACCTGAGCCAGCACTTCCCCCGGGCCGACATCCGCCGGGTGGCCAACCCCTTCGAGGCCTTGAAGCAACTGGCCGCCGGCCAGGCCGATTGCGCCCTGGCGCCGCGCACCATCGGCCTCTTGCTGGCGCGGCGCCACGGGCTGCGCAAGCTGACCACGGCGGGGCCGCCGGTCCTGCACCGCAAATACTGCTTCGCGGTGAAAAGGAACGACACCGAGTTGCTGGCCGCGCTGAACGAGGGCCTGGCCATCCTGCACGCCTCGGGCGAGTACGAGCGCATCTACAACAAATGGTTCGGCGAGATCGAGCGCCACTCGGCCATGGACCAGGCCTTACGCTGGGTCCTGGTGGGCCTGGCCCCCCTGTTGCTGCTCATTGCCCTGGCCTTTTTGTGGACCTGGTCGCTGAAAAGGCAGGTGAACAAGAAAACCGAAGAGTTGGTGGGCCAGCTCAACGATCGGCGGCGGGCCGAGATGGCCCTGCAGGAGAGCGAAGAGCGCCTGCGCCTGATCACCGACAACCTGCCCAACGCGGTGCTGTACCAGGTGCGGGCCACCACCTCGGGCCAGTGGAAATTCACCTACATCAGCGCCAACGTGCAACGCGCCAACGAGGTCCCGGTGGCGGCGGTGCTGGCCGATCCCAACACCATTTTCAGCCAGATCGATCCGGCCTATCGCCGGCCCTGCGCCGAGGCCATGCGCGCGGCCCTGGCCCAACTGAGGACCTTCCGTTTCGAGATCCCCTGCATCCTGCCCAGCGGCCAAAGGCGCTGGTTCGAGCTGGCCTCCACCCCCCGCCGCCTGGAGGACAACTCCATCGTCTGGGATGGGGTGCAGGTGGACATCACCGAGCGCGTGCAGCACGAGGAGGAAAAGGGCCGCCTGGAGGCCCTGTTGCGCCAGTCGCAAAAAATGGAGGCCCTGGGCACGCTCTCCGGGGGCATCGCCCATGATTTCAACAACATCCTTGGCGTGATCATGGGCTACGCCGAGGTGGCCCAACTGCTTTCGGAGCAGGGCCAGGCCAACCACCAGGAGGTGGGCCAGATCGTGCGCGCGGCCGGGCGCGCCCGCGACCTGGTGCGCCAGATCCTCACCTTCAGCCGCCGGGTGGAGGCCAACCTGCGCCCCCTGGACATCAACCAGGTCATCACCCAGATCG
>JAZDHW010000368.1:0-9843 GCA_043805555.1 Pseudomonadota bacterium | reverse complement strand
GGGGCTAACGGTCATGGCTGGCGCTACGGGCGGTGGGGATGAAGGCGCGCAGGAGGCCCAGGCCGCGGCTCGGGCCGCCGGCCGGGGCGCTGGCATCGGCCGGGGCGGCGGGCCGGGCGGCGGCCGTGGGGCGGTAACTGCCCAGGATGGCGGCCATCACGGCGCTGTTCTCCACCTGGGCCAGGGCGGCCACGCCCTCGGTGATCAGGGTCATGTCCATGGCGTCCTGGCGGTTGCGCTCCCGGAGCTTGCGCTCCAGGGGCAGCACCAGCAGGTTGGCCAGCATGATGCCGTAGAAGGTGGTCAAGAGCGCCACGCTCATGCCCGCGGCCACGCTGCCGGGGTCCTTCAAGGTGTGCAGCATGCGGATGAGCCCCACCACGGTGCCGGCCAGGCCGAAGGCCGGGGCCAGGCGGCCCATGAGGTTGAGCACCTGGCGCTCGCTCTCGCGGCGGGCCAGGATGAAGTCCATCTCCTGCTCCAGGCGGTTGCGGATCTCGGCCGCCGGCTTTTCATCGGCCACCATGCTCACGCCCAGGGTCAGGAAATCATTGCCGGTGTCCTTGGCGGCCTGCTCGATGGCCCGCACGCCCTCGCGGCGGCGCATCAGCACCAGGTTCACGAACAGGTCCACCAGCGCGGCGTGGTCCAGGCTGCGGGGCTTGTTCAGATCGCGCACCTGCTGCCAGGCCCCGCGCAGGGTCTCGGCGGGGTAGGCCATGAAGACGCCCAGCAGGGTGCCGCCGATGACCAGCAGCAGACCGGCCGGATTGAAGTAGAGACGCAGATCGCCGCTCATGACCAGGGTGGGCACGATGACCAGGGTGGCCAGGGCGAAGGAGAAAAGGTGCTTGCGCTGCATGAAAACCCCCGTTGGCTTGGGCTGTGGGTACGCCCTGGGGATATTCAAGCTGCGTGCCAAGCCGCTCGGCCTGGTTATAACCTTGTTTTAATTGATCTTAGTCGCCAGAGGCCGCGCGGGAGGCCCGGCCGGCCGCCCGGCATTTATTGCCCGGCCCCCTTCCGGCTAGCTCAGGCGGCGCAGGATGAGCAGGGTCAGGTCGTCGAACTGGGGCTGGTCGCCGGCCCAGGCCAGGGCCTCCGAGCGCACGCCCTGCCAGGCCGCGGCCGCGCCCAGGGCCCCCAGGCGGCGCAGGGCCGCCTCCAGGCGCTCTTCGCCGTACTGCTCGTCGTTGGGGTTGGGCGCCTCGGTCACGCCGTCGCTGTAGATGGCCAGAATCCCGCCGGGGGGCAAGGCCGCCTCGACCACCTCGTAGGTCTCATCCGGCCGGATGCCCAGGGGGATGCCGGTCAGGGCCAGGCGCGCGGCCGGGGCGTCGCCGGCCGGCGTGAGCAACAGGGCCGGGTTGTGGCCGGCGTTTACATAGAGGATGGTCCCGCGCTCCGGGTCCAGCTCGGCGTAGAAGGCGGTGACGAAGTTCACCGAGCGGGCGTTGTCCACGGCCAGGAGCCGGTTGGCCCCCTCCATCACCGCCCGGGGCCCCTGCCCCTCCAGGGCCAGGGTGCGCAGATAGGCCCGCGCCGCCAGCATGACCAGGGCCGCCGGCAGGCCCTTGCCGGCCACGTCGGCCACCAAGAGGCCCCAGCGCCCGCCGGGCAGCTCCAGGTAGTCGAAGAAGTCGCCGCCGGTCTCCTCGGCCGGGATGGTGCCGCCGGCCAGGTCCCAGCCATTGAGGCGGGGCGGGGCCTCGGGCAGCACCGAGCGCTGCAAGCGGGCGGCGATGGCCATCTCGCCGGCCAGGCGCTCCTTTTCGGCCGTGACGCGCCTGAGGTCCTCGATGTGCCCGCTCAGCTCGCGGCCCATGCGGTTGAAGGCCCGGGCCAGTTGGGCCAGCTCATAGGTGCCGGGCTCGCGCACCCGGGCCTCGAAATCGCCGGCGGCCACCTTCTGGGTGTGCAGGGCCAGGTCCTGGATGGGCCGGGTGATGACCCCGGAGACATAGAAGATGCCGGCCACGGCCAGCACCAGGCAGGCCACCGTCACCCAGATGATGATCTCGCGCACCTCCAGGGAGGGGCGCATGATGGTGTCCCAGGCCGCGCGCACCAGCACGAAGCAGCGCAGGCCGCCGCCCAGGTCCACTTCCTGGGCCCGGCACAGGTACTGGACGCCCTCCCACTGCACCTGGCGGCTGGCCTGGCGGGAGCCGGCCAGGTCCTGCACCAGCGCCAGCTCGGCCGGGCTGTTTTGCAGGATGCGCATGCGCTGGCGGTCGGCCAGCAGGCGGCCCTGGGGGTCCAGGATGACCACCTCCACGCCCTTGAGTTCGGCCAGGTAGTCCAACAGCCGGGCCCAGTCCAGGTCCAGCACCACCAGGCCCCAGGCCGCGTAGTCATGCTCGCGGCGGGGCTGGTGGAAGCTGCCGTGCACCAGGCGCAGGGCGGTCAGGGCCAGCTCGCCGCTGGCGGGCAGGCGGCGCACGCCCAGGATGCGGTTGTGCTCCAGGGCCGCGGCCTGGTAGGGCCCCCGGGGCCGCCAGTCGGCCCACAGGCCGTGGTCCGGGGCCAGCTCGGGCTCGGCCAGGCGCTGGCCGGCCACCCGCACCAGCTCGCGGTCGCCCTGGTTCAGGTAGCGCAGTTGCAGATAGGCCGGCGCGGCGCGGCTGTAGTCCAGCAGAAAGAGCCCCAGGGCCTCCTGGCTCACCCTGGCCTCGCGGGGCATCTCGAATTCCTGGTAGGCCAAGAGGTGCTTCAGCTCCGGGGAGTGGGCGATCAGGTACAGGTCCTGGTGCAGGTGGCGGGCGCTGTCGTGCAGGTAGTTGGTCACGCTGGTGGTGACGCTGGCCAACTGGCGCTCGGCCAGGGCCACCAGCTCCTCTTCGGCCGCGCCGCCGGAGAGCAGGCCGCCGGCCATGAGCGGCACCAGGATGAAGGGCAGCACCCAGAGCAGGACCCGGTAGCGGAGCTGGTTGAGCTTCATGGCTTGGCCTTCTCCAGGCTGAGGTCGTAGAAGACGCGCAGGTTTTCGTTGGCCCTGGGCAGCAGGTTCAGCCCCCGGCGGCTGGCGTGGATCTCCAGTCCCTGGTGCAGGAATACCCAGGGGGCCAGGCGGTGGATGCGGTCCTGGAGTTCGCCGTAGAGCCCCACGGCGCGCTCGGGCCGGGCGGCAAAGGCCGCGGCCAGGAGCCGGTCCAGGCCCGGCGGGCAGACCTTGGCCAGGGGCGAGGCGCAAAAGGCCGGGTTCAGGGTGTAGGAGGCGATCAAGGGCGGGTTGCCCCAGCCCAGGAAATAGAGGTCCCAGTCGCCGGTGTCGCGCTCCATGATTTTAGCTAAAAACTGGGGCCAGGGGATCTCCACCACCCGCACCCCCAGGCCGGCCTGCTCCAGGTAGCGGGCCACGGCCTGGCAGACGCTCTCGGCCATGGGGTAGCGCCCCTGGGGCACGGCCAGGACCAGGTCCAGGCCCTGGGGGGCGATGCGCGCGATGGTGCGCCGGGCGGCCACCGGGTCGTAGGGCGGCCGGGGCTGGGGCCGGTGGCCGTTGACCTGGGGGTTGAGCACCCCGTCCGGAATGAGGCCGTTGCCCAACAGCACCACGTTGATGATGCGCTCCAGGTCCACGGCCTGGTTGAGCGCGCGGCGGAACTCGGGATCATAGAGGGCCACCTGGCTGGCCGGCCGGCGCGGGCTGGGGTTGACGACCAAAAAATACTGCCGGGCGGCGGGCTGGGTGTAGAGCCGCACCGGCGCGCCGGAGGTGAGGAGCGCCATCTTGAGGTGGGGGTTGAGGCCAAGGGCCACCTGCACCCGGTCGGCGGCCAGGTCGGCGATGAGCCGGTCGCCGCCGGGGCTGGGGGCGAAGACCAGCTCGCGCACCTTCAGGCCGTGGCCGCCGCCCCAGTAGTCAGGGTTGAAGCCCAGCGCCACCCGGCCGCCCTGGCGGCGCAGGAAGCGATAAGGCCCGGTGCCCACCGGGTCGCCAATGAGGCCGCCCTCGCGCACCGAGCCGGGCGAGAGCACCAGGCCGGCGTGGGCCAGGCGGGGCAGCAGGTCCGGGCAGTCGGCGCTGACCTCCACCTCCAGCGGGCCCAGGGCCCGCACCGCCTTGAGCGGCAGCAGGTCGCGCTGGGGGCCCTGGGCGGCCCGGCGCAGGCTGAAGGCCACCGCTTGCGCGTCCAGGGGCCGGCCGTCGTGGAAGCGTACGCCGGGGCGGAGCTGGAAGCGCCAGGTGCGCGGGCCGGCCTGCCACCAGCCGGTGGCCAAGAGCGGCCGCCAGACGCCGGGCCGGGGCATGTCCAAGAGGCCCTCGTAGATTTGCAGGCAGACCCGCTGGGTCACCGCGTCCAGGATCAGGTGGGGGTCCAGGTCCTGGGCCGCGGCCGCGTCGGCCACCACCAGGCGCTCCATGGCCATCCCCTGGGCCTTCTCCTGCGCCGTTGCCGGCACGGCCGGGGCCAGGCCGGCCAGCCAGGCCAGGACGGCCAACCCGGCCAGGGCCAGGGGCCAAATACCGGGGTGGCCGGGGGCGTTTTGGGCTCGCGCGCGGCGGCCGGGCCGGCTAAGATGCCCATTTATGGGAGCGGCGCGCATATCAAGGCTCGCGGGGGTGACGGGGCTGGTCCTGCCGGGCCTGCTGCTGGGCCTGGTGCTGATCACGGCCGGCCCGGCCGCGGCCGGGCCGGTGCTGGCGCGGGTGCTGGCCGCCGGCGAGGTGCGGGTGGGCCTGGACCCGGCCTTCCCGCCCCTGGAGGCCCGCAACAAGAAGGGCGATCTGGTGGGCTTTGACGTGGACCTGGCCCGGCTGGTGGCCGAGGCCCTGGGTGTGCGCCTGCGCCTGGTGGACATGCCCTTCCCCGCTCTGCTGCCGGCCCTCAGGGAAGGCCGGCTGGACCTGGTGCTCAGCGGCGTGACCATGACCGCCCAGCGCAACCGGGAGGTGGCCTTCGTGGGGCCCTACCTGGTGGCCGGCCAGACCGTGCTGCTGCGCCGGGGCCTGATGGGCCGGGTGCGCGCCCCGGCCGACCTGGACCGGCCCGACTACACCCTGGCCGCCACCCGGGACACCACCGCCGCCGAGGCCGCCCGCCAGAGTATGCCCCAGGCCCGGCTCATCGTCACCGCCAACGAGCAGGAGGCCTTCGCCCTGGTGCGCGCGGGCAAGGCCGACGCCATGGTGGCCGACATGCCCTACAACGCCTTCATGGCCTTCCGCCACCCCGAGGTGGGGCTCATCCACCTGGACAGCCCCTTCACCTTCGAGCCCCTGGGCATCGTCATGGCCCAGGGCGACCCCGACCTGGTCAACTTCCTGGCCAACCTGCTCACCCAGCTCAAGGGCAACGGCGAGCTGGACCGCATCGGCCAGAAGTGGTTCCAGGACCCGGCCTGGGCGAAAGACATTCCTTAACCCAGGACGCAATCAATGCCATCCCTGGCTTTGATTGCCGTCGGCGGAGCGAAAACGCGGCTTTACCCCACAAAGCTTGCGCTTTGCGGGGACCCCGGGTTTTTCCCCGCCTCCCGGGCGCTGCCGCGCCCGGCGGGCCATCCTGGGCCCGCGTTTGGCCGCCGCGCGCCCGGCGGGCGGCCCTAGGCCTGGGGGCGGGGGCAGGTGGCGAAGATGCGGGTGAAGCCAGAAAGCTCGAAGACCTTCTGCACCTCGCCCCGCAGCCCGCAGATGGCCACCTTGCCGCCGTTGTTCTCCACCTGCTTGGCGATGTTGAGCAGGGCGCGCAGGCCGGCGCTGCTCACGTACTCCAGGTCGTGCAGGTCCACGAGCACCTCGCCCTTTTCCTGGTTCAGCTCGGCCTCGGTGTAGCCGTCCAGCTCCGGCGCGGTCACCGCGTCCAGCCGGCCGTTGATGGCGATGAGCAGGGTTTGATCGCGGCGGCTGATGTCAAGGCGCATCCATCACTCCAGGGCTCTTACCCAGGGCGGGCCGGGGGGGCTGGGGCGGCTCGGTCTCGTCCAGGCGTCCGTCGCTCATCCTTAGCCGCCGGCGGCAGCCGCCGGCCACCTTGGGATCGTGGGTTATCAAAACTATGGTCTGGCCCTGCTCGCGGTTGAGCCGGGCGAACAAGGCCATTATCTCCTCGCCGGTGGCGCTGTCCAGGGCCCCGGTGGGTTCGTCGGCCAAAACCAGGCCCGGTTCGCCGGCCAGGGCCCGGGCGATGGCCACCCGCTGCTGCTGGCCGCCGGAGAGTTCGCCGGGCAGACGGCCGGCCAGGTCGCTGATGCCCACCAGCTCCAGGGCGCGGCGGGCGCGGCGGGCCACCGCGGGCTTGTCCTCGCCCCGGTAGACCAGGGGCAGGCCCACGTTGCCCAGTGCGTCCTGGCGGGCCAGGAGCTGGTAGGACTGGAAGACGAAGCCGATGGAGCGGTTGCGCAGCCTGGACAGCGCGCGGTCCTCCAGCCCGGCCACGTCCTGGCCCAAGAGGCGGTAGCTGCCGCCGCCGGGCCGGTCCAGCAGGCCCATGATGTTCATCAGGGTGGACTTGCCGCAGCCCGAGGGCCCCATCACCGAGGTGAAGTCGCCCGGCAGCACCGTCAGATCCACCCCCCTGAGCACCGGCGTCTCCACCGGGCCCAGGCGGTAGCTCTTGGTGATGCCGGTCATGGCGATGACTGGGGTCACGGCCGCCTCGCCTAATATAGCACCGTATCGCCGGGTTTGAGGCCCTCGCTGATCTCCACGAACTCGCGGTCGGCCAGGCCGGTGCGCACCGGCCGCACCTGGGCCGCCTCGCCGGCGGCCAGGCGCACCGCCGCGCCCGAGGCGGTCTCCAGCACCGCCACCACCGGCACCAGGGGCACCCCGCGCCGCTCCTCCACCACGATGCGCACGCTGGCGCTCATGCCCAGGCGCAGGCGCTGGCGCAGCGGCTCGGGCACGGTGTCCAGCACCACCAGCACCGGGAAGACCGCCGCGCCCTGATCGCGCTGGGCCTGGGGGGCCACCGAGCGCACCTCGCCGCTCAGCACCCGGCCGCCCAGGGCCTCCACCGCCACCAGGGCCTTCTGGCCCGGCTTCAACCCGGCGATGACCGCCTCGGGCACCTGCACCTGCACCCCCAGGGGCTGCACCGCGCCCAGGCTGAACAGCTCCTGGCCGGCCTGCACCTGGGCGCCGACCTCGGGCAGGCCGGCCTCGCGCTTGTTGTCCTGGCGCCGCGGGCGCATCACCACCCCGGCGATGGGCGCAGCGATGCTGGTGCCGCGCTCCTTCTCCCGCGCCTCGGCCAGGGCCGCCTCGGCGTTGGCCAGCTCCAGCCTGGCCACCTTGAGCTTGTCCGGCCCGCCGCGCTCGCGGGCCAAGCCCAGGCGCTCCTGGCTCTCGGCCAGGTCGAACTGGGCCCGGCGATGGGCGGCCCGGCCGCGGTCCATCTCCTCGCGGCTGATGATGCCCTTGGCGAACAGGGCCTCGCTCTCGCTGTGGCGGCGCTCCTCCTGTTCCAGGTGCAGCCCGGCCATCTCCACCGCGCGCCGGGCCTGGGCGAACTCCGGCCGCTGGGCCCAGTTCTCCAGCTCGTTCACCTGGGCCTGGGCTTTCAAGAGATCAGCCTGGGCCCGGCGCACCAGGGGCAGCACCTCGCCGGGGTCCAGGGCCACCAGGAGCTGGCCCTGGCTCACCGCGTCGCCCAGCTTGACCGGCCGCGCCTCCACCCGGCCGGCCACCGCCGCGCAGACGGCCACCAGCTCCACCGGCTCCACGAACCCGCTGGCCGGCACGCTGTGGATCACGTCGCCCAGGCGCACGGCGAAACGGCGCAGGGAGCCGGCCCCGGCGGGCAGGGCGGCCAGCAGGTCGGCTTGGTCGATCTGTTCGCCGCCCGAGCCGGCCATGCCGCTGGGGGCCTGCCAATCGATGCCCAGGGCCAGCCAGGCGAAGAAGAGCACGGCCAGGGCCCCGGCGGCCAGCTTGATCCAGAGCAGGCGGCGCTGGGCCTCGTTCAGCACCCGGTTGCGCTCCCGGGTCTCGATGTAGGCCTGCTTCAGCTCCTCGTGCTTCTGTTTCAGCTCCCCGGCCAGCTCGTCGCGCTGGCGGCGCAGGTTGTGCAGGGTGGTGATGTCCTTGAACACCACCACCGCGCCCACGATGCGCTGGGGGTCGTCGGGGTGGCGCAGGCGGAAGGTGGTGGTGGCCAGTTGCAGCAGGGCCCCGTCCGCGCGCCGGAAGGGCACCTCGGCATAGGGGCGCTCCTCCTGGGTGGAGACCAGGTCCAGCAGGAGCTGGTTGAACTCGTCGTTCTCGGCCGGGCCGAAAAAGATGGCCGCGTAGGGCTGGCCCAGGGCAATGTCCGGGTCCAGGCCCAGGATGCGCTGGGCGGCGGGGTTGACGCGGGTGAGCCGCCCCTGGCCGTCGACGTTGACCACGCCGTCGGTCATGGAGGCCAGGATGAGGTCTGACAACTCGGAATCGCGCACGGCGCCTTCCGGCAACCAGGGGTCAGGCAGGGCGCGAACATTAGAACAGGTTGGCTGCGTCACGTCAACTTTGCCCGCGCGGTGCAATCAGGGCTTGCCAGGCGGGGCTATTCGATATTAGGTTTTTAGGGCCTGCCCTCCCGCGCCCCCCGGCCCGGACCGGGCCCGGGCCAAGCTCCACGCCCCCCTGGCCGCCGACGCGGCAAAGCGAGACGAATCCGCTTGCTCTTGATGGTGGACATCCGCGAGGCCCTGGGCAGCCTGGTGGCGGCCAAACAGCGCACCCTGCTTGCGCTGCTGGGCGTCATCATCGGCGTGGGCAGCGTGATGGCCATGCTCACCCTGGGCGAGACGGTCAAGACCGCCGCGCTGATGCGCTTCAAGGCCATGGGCACCGACATCCTGACCATCATGCCCGCCAGCAGCGGGCTGGAGGCCCCCGGCCGGGCCGAGAACCTGAGCCTGGCCGACTATCAGCGCCTGGCCCGCTACGCCCACACCGTCAGGCTGGTCAGCCCGGAAATCAACGGCTGGGGCAAGGTCTCCGCCGGCCGCCACGAGGTCAACGCCTCGCTCAAGGCGGTGCGGCCGGACTACCAGGCCGTCAACCGCCTGAGCGCCCGCCGCGGCCGATTCCTGAGCTTTTTGGACGCCGGCCGGCCCCACGTGGTGCTGGGGGCGGGCGTGCTGGAGGACCTGGTGGCCGCCGGCGCGCCCCGGGAGGTCGGCCAGGTGCGCCTGGAGGGCCTGCCCTTCGACGTGGTGGGGGTGCTGAACCCGGCCGGGCTGGGCATGCGCTCCAACGAGGTGGACAAGGCGGTCTTCATCCCCCTGGAGTCGGCCGGGCTGATCTGGAGCCGGCCGGTGATCGGCCAGGCCACGGTGAAGCTCGTCAACGACGAGGTGCACGAGGCCGCGACCAACGAGATCAAGCGGGTGCTGGGGCGCATCGCCGGCCGGCCGGTGCCGCTGATGATCCACAGCCCCCGCCAGGTGCTGGAGGCCATGGCCGACCAGATGCGCCTCTACACCCTGCTGCTCGCCGCGGTGGGCTCCATCAGCCTGGTGGTGGGCGGGGTGGGCATCATGAACATGATGCTGGTCTCGGTGACCGAGCGCCGCCGCGAGATCGGCCTGCGCCGGGCCCTGGGCGCCAGCCAGGGCGACATCGCCGGCCAGTTTTTGGTGGAGAGCACCATCCTGGCCCTGAGCGGCGGAATGCTGGGCATCCTGCTGGCCATGGGCGTGGCCTGGGCCGCGGCCTGGTGGCAGGCCTGGCAACTGGTGGTGCCCTGGGTCGCCCCGGCGCTCTGCCTGGCGGTGGCGCTGCTGGTGGGGCTGTTCTTCGGCTACTACCCCGCGCGCAAGGCCGGCCGTTTGGAGATCATCGCCGCGCTGAGGGCGGCGTGAGACGGGCCGCGGCGCTGCTCGTGGCCCTGCTGGCCCTGGCCGGCCTGG
>JAZDHW010000367.1:0-14722 GCA_043805555.1 Pseudomonadota bacterium | reverse complement strand
GCGGGGGGGGGGGCCCAAACAACCCCCCTCACGCGGGGGGCGCCCCCGGGCGGCGGGGGCCCGGGGCCGGGGGGGGCCCCCACGGCCGGGGGCGCTTGGCCCCCCCCGGCTAGGGCACCTTCTTGATGTACTTGAAGTAGTCCCCGTCCGTGGACAGGATCAGCTCGGTCTTGTCCGCGGGCAGGCCGCCGTAGGTCTCCAGGGTCTTGAACAGGCTGTAGAACTGCGGGTCCTGGCCGAAGGCCTTGCCGAAGATGGTGGTGGCCTCGCCGTCACCCTGGCCGCGGATCTCCTGGGCCTTCTTGTAGGCCTCGGAGCGGATGCGGGCCAGCTCCTTCTCCATGGTGCCCAGGATGCGCCGCTTTTCGCCCTCGCCCTCGCTGCGCAAGAGGGCGGCGATGCGCTTGCGCTCGCTTATCATGCGCTCGAAGACCCGCTTCTGCACGCTCTCCACGTAGTTGATGCGCTTGATCTGCACGTCGATCAGCTCGATGCCGTACTCGGGCGTCAGCTTGGCCGCCTCGGCCAGCATGTGGCGGGTGAGCTTCTCGCGCCCCACCTTCACATCGACCGGCTCGGTGGAGGTGTCGCCCACCATGGCGCCGGGGGCCTCGCCACGCTCGCCATAGGTGGTGGAGATGCTGGTATCGCCGGTGATGGGCAGGTCGCGGGGCGGGTTGGGATCCCAATCGGCCGAGCGCACCAGCTCCACCAGGAGGTTGCTGGAGACGGTGTCGCGCACCACCGAGTCGATGATGTCGTCCAGGCGGCTGGCGGCGCCGGTCTCGTTGGCCACGGTCTGGAGGAACTTGAGCGGGTCGGTGATGCGCCAGCGGGCGGTGGTGTCCACCCATATGTATTTCTTGTCCCGGGTGGGTATCTCGTTGGGCCGGCCGTCCCATTTCAGGATGCGCTTGTCAAACAGGTGCACCTCCTGGATCAGGGGCAGCTTGAAGTAGAGCCCGGCCTCGGGGTAGGGGCCGCCCACCGGCTTGCCGAACTGGGTGACCAGGGCCTGATAGCCCTCGCGCACGGTGAACAGGGAGCTGTAGGCCACCACGCCCAGGAGGCCCAGCACCACCAGGATCGGGATCAGGCGGCTGCTTTTCACTGGCGCACCTCCTTTTCGGCCGGGACCGGCTTGGCGCCCTTGCCCAGGTTCATGAGGGGCACCAGGCCCTTGACCGAGTCGTCCACCACCCAGACCTTGGCGGCGTTGTTGATGATGGCCTGCATGGCGTCCAGATAAAACCGGCGCTGGGTCACGTCCTTGGCCTTCTGATAGGCGGCCAGCACCTCGTTGAAGCGCTTGGCCTCGCCCTGGGCCCGGTTCACCTGCTCGGTGGCATAGCCCTCGGCCTCGGTTATCAGGCGCTTGGCCTCGCCGCTGGCTTTGGGTATCTCGCGGTTATAGGCCTCCTGGGCCTCGTTCACCATGCGCTCCATCTGCTGGCGCGCCTCGTTGACCTCGTTGAAGGCCGGCTGCACCGGCACCGGCGGGTTGACGTCCTGGAGCTTGACCGTCACCACCTGGACGCCGGTCTGGTAGATTTCCAGGAGCGCTTGCAGGTCCTTCTGGGCCAGGGCGGCGATCTCCACGCGTTGCAGGGTGAGCACCGAGTCCGAATAGCGGTTGCCCACGATGCGCCGCATCACCGACTCCATCAGGTCGCGGATGATCGAGACCCCGTCGCGCACGGAAAACAGCCACTTGCGCGGGTCGCGGATCTGGTACTGCACGATCCACTTCACGTCGATGACGGCCAGGTCGCCGGTGAGCATGGGAGCCTCCTCCTCAAAGCCCTTTTCGGCGAACCGGCTGCGCACGCCGGGGCTGATGCCCCGGAAGCCGAACTCCTCCTTGAAGATGTAGCCGGTCTTGACCATGGTGGCCTGCTCCACGCCCAGGGGCAGCTTGGCGTGGATGCCGGGGCCGGCCGAGCGCACGTACTGGCCGAAGCGCAGCACCAGGCCGGTCTCCTCCGGTCCCACCGTGTAGTAGGCGCTGGAGCCGATCAGAAACAGGGCCACGACCAACAGCACCAGCCACAGACCCTTGGGGCGGGCGAACTTGGGCAGGCGTTGTTTGACCTCGTTAAGAACCTGACTAAGGTCGGGGTCGCGTCCACTCCCGCGCGGGGGGGGCGTCCAATCCATTGGCATGGCGATACCTCTAGAGGGTGGTGGCGGGGCGGGGCGGCCAGGGGTTCCGCCGCCAGGCAGCTACTATGACAACTTTAACAAATGCCAGGCCCCGCCACAAGTTAAGCCGGCGGGGTTCCGGGCGCCGCGTCGCGGCCGCTGCGCCAGGGGGCGTATTTGCTCAACAAAACCAGGCCCGGCGCGGCGATGACGGTGCAAAAAATAAAAAACCAGGCCCAGCCCAGATCCTTGGCCAAAAACCCGGTGGGCGCGCTGAGCAGCACCCGCGGCACCCCCATCAGGCTGCTGAGCAGGGCGTATTGGGTGGCGGTGAAGCTCCGGTTGGTCAGGCTGGCCATATAGGCCACGTAGGCCGCGGTGCCCATGCCGCCGGTGACGTTCTCGGTGGCGATCACCGCCGCCAGCCAGGGCAGGCTGGGGCCCATGGCGGCCAGCAGGGCGAAACCGGCGGTGCTGACCGCCTGCAAAAAGCCGAAGACCCACAGCGAGCGGTTGATGCCCAGCTTGAGCATCACCACCCCGCCCACCAGGCTGCCGGCCACGGTGGCCCAGAAGCCGAAGAGCTTGACCACCGCGCCGATCTCGGTCTTGCTGAAGCCCAGGTCCAGGTAAAACGGGATGGTCATGGCCGAGGCCATGGTGTCGCCCAGCTTGTATAAGAGAATGAGGGCCAGCACCCCCAGGGCCCAGGCCGTGTCCACCCGGCGGAAAAAATCCAGGAAGGGCTCCACCACCGCGGCCTTGAGGCTCACCGGCGGCCGCTCGCTCACCGGGGGCTCGCGGGTGGCCAGGGTGGTGACCAGGCCCACCCCCAGGCCGGCGGCCAGGACCAGGTAGACACGGGAAAAGGCCATGTAGTCGGCCAGGATGAGCCCGCCGCCCGAGGCCAGCAGCATGCCCACCCGGTAGCCGTTGACATACAGCGACGAGCCCAGGCCCAGCTCGGCGTCATTGAGGTCCTCGCGGCGATAGGCGTCGATGACGATGTCCTGGCTGGCCGAGAGGAAGGAGACCAATAGCGCCGTCAGGCCCAGCAGCAGGGGGTGGCCCACCGGGTCGCACTGGCCCAGGCCGGCGATGGCCAGCATCAGAAGCGCCTGCACCAGGAATAGCCAGCCCCGGCGGCGGCCCAGGAAGGGCAGGCTGTAGCGGTCGAAGATGGGGGACCAGAGGAACTTGAAGGTGTAGGGCAGGCCCACCAGGGTGACCAGGCCGATCAGGGTCAGGTCCACCCCCTCCTGCTGCATCCAGGCCTGCAACAGGGAGAGGGTGAGCAGCAGGGGCAGGCCGCTGCTGAAGCCCATCAGAAACGCCACCAGCATGCGGGGGCTCAGGGCGCTTTTTAGCAGCGACCCTCCACCCGGCCGGGGCGCGGCGGGCACGGTCCTAGGCCGCCGGGCTGATTTCTATGATCTCCAGCACCCGCATGCCGCCGGGGGTCTTGAAGCGCACCTCGTCGCCCTCTTCCTTGCCCAAAAGCGCCTGGGCGATGGGCGAGGTCAGGGAGATGCGCCCGGCGCTGGCGTCGCTTTCGGCCGCGCCCACGATCTGGTAGGCGGCCTCCTCGTCGCTCTCGGGGTCGTAGATCTTGACCACCGCGCCGAAGACCACCCGGCCGCGGGGGTCGGGCAGGGGGTCGATGATCTCCACGTTGGCCAGGGTGGCTTCTATCTCCGCCATTTTGGAGCTGATCACCGCCTGGCGCTCCTTGGCGGCGTGGAACTCGGCGTTCTCCGAAAGGTCCCCATGGGCGCGGGCATCGGCGATGGCCTGCACGTTCCTGGGCAACTCCACCTTGCGCAGGTGCTCCAGTTCCTGGCGAAGCCGGTCATGACCGCCGCGAGTGATGAGATGACGTTCCAAAATGCGGCTCCCCGCGAAAAGAAAAAGCAAAAGCAACGCCTCGGCCCGTGCCGGGGCGAGGCGGGCTTACGCGAAAAATCAGACATCCGAAGCGGATGTCATCCGCTGACCTGGGATGGTAGTATAGCAGCGCCCGGACGCGCCGGCAATGCACAGGCCGCCTTGTAGGGCCTGGGGGGCGGTGATATACTAGCGGCCTGATTCGGGTAGGGATGCGCGGCCGACCCCCATGCGGGCCGGGGTGCCTCCCTGCGATTTCGTCTTGCCGGCGGGCGGCGCGGCAAAGGCCGGACGGCCGCCGGGTTCGGGCGGGGCGTCCCGGCCGCGGAGCGTGGCTTTGAAGGTGCGCCTGGAGGACATACCCCCCGAGGGGCTGGAGGTGGCCTTCGAGGACCGCCTGGCCAAGCCCGGCGACCTGGGCGGCCAGGTGGCCGGCCTGACCGCCCCGCCCCATGCGCGGCTGCGCCTGGAGCGCCAGGGCGAGCTGGTCCTGGGCCGCGGCGGCTACCGGGTCGGGCTGCGCCTGGTCTGTAGCCGCTGCCTGCAAGAGGTGGAGGCCCAGGTGGGCGGGGCGCTGGAATGGGTCTTCGGCCCGGCCCAGCCGGTGAATGACGCCGAGGAGGTCCAGCTCAGCGGCGAGGACATGGACGCCCTGCCCTATGAGGGCGACGAGCTGGACCTGGCCCAGGCCCTGCGCGACGAGATAGGCCTCTCGCTGCCCATGGCGCCCCTGTGCCGGCCCGACTGCCGCGGCCTGTGCCCGGCCTGCGGCCGGCCCCTGGCCGAGGGCGAGTGCGGCTGCCGCCAGGGCGAGAGCGATCCCCGCTGGGCCAAGCTGGCCGAGCTGAAACTGAAATAGCCGCCGGGCGCGCCCGGCTTCCTCAGCCAAGGAGCTTTTTCGTCATGGCCGTACCCAAAAGACGCCAGTCCAAGACCCGCGGCCTCAAGCGCCGCGCCCACGACGCCATCACCCTGCCCAACCCCACCGCCTGTCCCCAGTGCGGCGAGGCCAAGCTGGCCCACCGGGTCTGCCCCTCCTGCGGCACCTACAACGGCCGCCAGGTGGTGAGCAAGGAGGAGTAGGCCGGCGGCCATGCGTATCGCCCTGGACGGCATGGGCGGCGACCACGCCCCGGCCGCGGTGGTGGAGGGCGCGGTCCTGACCCTGGACCGCGATCCCGAGATCGAGGTGGTGCTGGTGGGCCAGCCGGAGGCGCTGGACCCGCTGCTGCAACGCCTGGGCCCGCCGTCGGGGCGCATCAGCCTGCACCCGGCCAGCCAGGTGGCCGGCATGGACGAGGCCCCCGGCCACGTCCTGCGCCACCAGCGCGACGCCTCCATCCGGGTGGCCTTCGACCTGCACAAGGCCGGCGAGGCGGCCGCGGTGGTCAGCGCCGGCAACAGCGGGGCCACCATGGCCGTGGGCATGGTGGTCATGGGCCGCCTGCCGGAGGTGGACCGCCCGGCCCTGGCCTCGGTCTTTCCCGGCCTCAGCGGCCCCACCGTGGTGCTGGACGTGGGCGCCAACGTGGACTGCTCGCCCTTGATGCTCTTGCAGTTCGGCTACATGGGCGCGGCCTACGCCGAGCGGGTGCTGGGCATGGCCAACCCGGCGGTGGGGCTGATGTCCATCGGCGAGGAGGGCGGCAAGGGCAACCACGTCGTCAAGCAGGCCTACGAGTTCCTGAAAAACAGCGCGCTCAACTTCATCGGCAACGTGGAAGGCCGCGACCTTTTCGCCGGGCCGGCCCGGGTGGTGGTCTGCGACGGTTTCGTGGGCAACGTCTGCCTCAAACTGGCCGAGGGCATGTTCAAGGCCCTGAGCAGGGTGGTCAAGGAGCGGGTGGCGGTGTCCATCAGCGGCCGCCTGGGCGCGCTGATGCTAAAGCCCACGCTCAAGAACCTGGCCAAGGACCTTGATTACGAGAACTACGGCGGCGCGCCGCTACTGGGCATCAACGGCGTGGCCCTGGTCTGCCACGGCGCCTCCACGCCGCGGGCCATCGCCAGCGCGATGGTGATGGCCGCCGAGAGCGTGCGGGGCCGGGTGGCCGACCACCTGGCCGAGGGCCTGGCCAATTATCGCGGGCGCCTGCTGGGCGAGGGAGGAGAGGGGAGCGCCGACTAGCTCCCCTTTTCCGTCCGGCCGCGCGCCTTTCCCCTGATTTCCCCCTGGGAGTGGATGGCGATGGATTACTTCCTCACCGAAGAGCAGGTCATGATCCGCGATCTCTGCCGCCAGATCGCCGAGGAGCGGATCAAGCCGGTGCGCGCCGAGCTGGACGAAAAAGAGCAGTTCCCCCGCGAGCTGATGAAGGCCCTGGCCCAGGCCGACCTCTTCGGCCTCATCATTCCGGAGCAGTACGGCGGCCTGGGCGGCGGCTGCCTGGAAAACTGCATCGCGGTGGAGGAGCTAAGCCGCGCCTGCGTGGGCGTCTCCACCACCTTCGCGGCCAGCTTCCTGGGGGCCTATCCCATCATCATGTTCGGCAGCGACGCCCAGAAGGACAAGTACCTGCCGGTCATCGCCAGCGGCGAGCAACTGGCCGCCTTCGCCCTGACCGAGAGCGCCTCCGGCTCCGACGCGGGCTCCATCCAGACCCAGGCCAGGCTGGTGGGCGATGAGTACGTGCTGAGCGGCTCCAAGCAGTGGATCACCAACGGCGGCGAGGCCGGCATCTACACCGTCATCGCCATCACCGACCGGGCCAAGGGCGCGCGCGGGGCCTCGGCCTTCATCGTGGAGGAGGGCGACCCCGGCTTCACGGTGGGCAAGAAGGAGACCAAGCTGGGCATCCGGGCCAGCGCCACCGCCGAGCTGATCTTCAACGACTGCCGCATCCCCAGGGACCGCCTGCTGTCCCGGGAGGGCATGGGCTTCGTGGTGGCCATGCGCACCTTTGACAAGTCCCGCCCCGGCGTGGGCGCCCAGGCCGTGGGCCTGGCCCAGGGCGCGCTGGACGAGGCCGCGGCCTTCGCCCGCACGCGCAAGCAGTTCGACAAGCCCATCATCACCTTCCAGGCCGTGGCCCACATGCTGGCCGACATGGGCATCCAGATCGAGGCCGCCCGGGCCCTGGTCTACGCCGTGGCCCGCTACATCGACTCCGGGGCCAAGGACATCAGCAAGGTCAGCGCCATGGCCAAGGTCTTCCCCACCGACATGGCCATGGAAGTGGCCACCAACGCGGTGCAGGTGCTGGGCGGCCACGGCTACATGCGCGATTATCCGGTCGAGAAGATGATGCGCGACGCCAAGATCCTGCAAATCTACGAGGGCACCAACCAGATCCAGCGCAACGTCATCGGCCAGGAGCTGAACAAGGAGTACGGCCGCAGCAAGTAGGGCCGGCCATCCCGGCCACAAAAACGCGGCCGGGGCTGGACAAAAAGCCAGCGCTTCAGTAAGAATTGGCCCGTCCGCCCCTGGCGGGCGCGGGGCGAAACACCGGTTGGGGCCGCATGAAGATCATCGTCTGCATCAAACAGGTGCCCGACACCGCCAGCGTCAAGCTGGACCCGGTGACCCACACCCTCAAGCGCGAGGGCGTGGCGGCCATCATCAACCCCTTCGACCTCTTCGCCCTGGAGGCCGCCCTGCAACTGCGGGAGCAGGCCGGCGGCTCCATCACGGTGCTGACCATGGGTCCGCCCCAGGCGGCCGAGGCGGTGAAGGAAGCCATCGGCTACGGCGTGGACGACGGGCTCCTGCTCAGCGACCGCGCCTTTGCCGGGGCCGACACCTGGGCCACCACCGCGGCGCTGGCCGCCGGGGTGCGCCGGCTGGGCGGGGCCGACCTCATCGTCTGCGGCAAGCAGGCCGTGGACGGCGACACCGCCCAGGTGGGGCCGGGCCTGGCCCAGCGCCTGGGCTTGCCCCACGTGGCCTTTGTGAAGGGTTTTAGCGAGATCGCCGCCGGCCACGTCGTGGTCCAGCGCCAGATGGACGACGGCTTCGACCGGGTGAAGCTGCCCCTGCCCGGGCTGATCACCGTGGTGCGCGAGGTGGGCGAGCCCCGGCCGCCGTCCTTGAAGGGCAAGATGCGGGCCAAGAAGTACGAGACGCCCGTGGCCGGCGCCGAGGCCCTGGGCCTGGACCCGGCCGCGGTGGGCCTCATGGGCTCCTACACCCAGGTGGTGCAGGTCTTCGCCCCGGCCGCCGCCGGCCAGCGCGAGATGCTGCCCGGCCCGGCCGACGCGGCCGGCCGCGCGGCCATCGACCGCCTGGTGGCCGACAAGATCATCCTGCTGGGGAGCTAGGCCGTGGCGCTGATCATCGACAGACAAGCCTGCACCGGCTGCGGGTCCTGCGTGGACGCCTGCCCCTTCGAGGCGCTGAGCCTCGTCAACGACAAGGCCAGCGTCAACGACGCCTGCACCCTGTGCGGGTCCTGCGTGGACGCCTGCCCGGAGGGCGCGCTCAGCATCGAAGAAATCGCGCGCAGCGTGGACGAGCGCACCACCAGCAGCGCCGGGGTCTGGGTCTTTGCCGAACAGCGGGCCGGCGCGCTGCCCGAGGTGGTGGCCGAGCTCTTGGGCCAGGCCGGCCGCCTGGCCGCGGACCTGGGGGCCACGGTCTCGGCGGTGCTCATCGGCTCCGGCGTGGAGCCCCTGGCGGCCGAGCTTTTCGCCCTGGGCGCGGACACGGTGCACCTGGCCGACGACCCCCGCCTGGCCGATTTCAACGACGATATCTACGCCGAGGTCCTGGCCCGGCTCATCGCCAGCCACCGGCCCGAGATACTGCTGGCCGGGGCCACCGCCCTGGGCCGCTCGCTCATCCCGCGGGTGGCCACGGCCGCGGCCACCGGGCTCACCGCCGACTGCACCGGCCTGGCCATCGACCCGGAGCGCCGCCTGCTCCTCCAGACCCGGCCGGCCTTTGGCGGCAACATCATGGCCACCATCATCTGCCCCGACGCCCGGCCCCAGATGGCCACGGTGCGGCCCCGGGTGATGAAGAAAGGCCCCCGCCGCGAAGGCGCCACCGGCAACCTGGTGCGTTTCGTCCTGGAGTCCGGCCTCGCCAGCGCCACCCAGGTGCTGGAGGTGGTGGCGGCGGTGGGCGAGAAGGTCAACCTGGCCGCCGCCGAGGTGGTGGTGGTGGGCGGCCGCGGCCTGGGCAAGCCCGAGGGTTTCGAGCTGGTGCGCGCGCTGGCCGGGGCCCTGGGCGGGGTGGTGGGCGCCACCCGGGGCGCGGTGGACGCGGGCTGGATCGGCCACGCCCACCAGGTGGGCCAGACCGGCCGCACCATCGGCCCCAAGCTCTACATAGGCCTGGGCGTCTCCGGCGCGGTGCAGCATCTGGTGGGCATGCAGTCCAGCGACGTTATTGTGGCGGTTAACAGCGACCCCAACGCCCCCATCTTCTCCGTAGCCACCTATGGTATAGTTGGGGACTTGTACGAGGTTGCGCCGGCCATGCTCCAGCGCCTCAAGGAGCTGCGGGGCTAGGCCGGAGGCCGACCGCCCGATTCTGCGCCGCCGCGCGGGCGGCGCACCAGAAACAGCCGCCCCGGCATTGCTCCGGCGTTTGCAGGAGCTTCGGGGCTAGGAGCCTGTCGGAGTAATCCTCCGACAAGCTTCCGAGCGGGCCATGGATGGCTTTCTCCGACACACACCTAGGCGGCTGACAGGGCCCTGGCGGATGTGGTAATTACAGGCCCGGCCTTTGTGCGAGGTGATGAACGGTGAGCGACGACAAACGCGTGATCCTGGTGACCGGCGGCAGCCGGGGCATCGGCCGGGCCATCTGCCTGGCCCTGGCCCGGCCCGGCGACGTGGCGGCTTTCAATCACTACGACCCCGACGACTCGGCGGCCGATCAGACCATCGCCCTGCTCGGCGAGCGCGGCGTCGTGGCCCTGGGCAAGAAGTTCGACGTCAGCGACCCGGCCCAGGTCAACGAGTTCATCGCCGCGCTGGTGGCCGAACACGGCCGCCTGGACGTTTTAGTCAACAACGCCGGCATCACCATGGACACGCTCCTGGTGCGCATGAGCCTGGAGCAGTGGGAGCGGGTGCTCAAGGTCAACCTGACCGGCGCCTTCGTCTGCACCCAGGCCGCGGCCAAGGTGATGATGAAGCAGAGGAGCGGGTCCATCGTGAACCTGGCCAGCGTGGTGGCGGCCATCGGCAACATCGGCCAGGCCAACTACTCGGCCAGCAAGGCCGGCGTGGTGGCGCTGACCAAGACCGCGGCCAAGGAGCTGGCCGGGCGCGGGGTGCGGGTCAACTGCGTGGCGCCGGGCTTCATCGAGACCGACATGACCAGGGCCATCCCGGAGAAGGTGGCCGAGGCCATGCGCGCCATGATCCCCCTGGGCCGCGCCGGCCAGCCCGAGGACGTGGCCGACGTGGTGGCCTTCCTCTGCTCCGACGCCGCCCGTTACCTGACCGGCCAGGTCCTGCACGTGGGCGGCGGCATGTACATGTAATGCGGCCGCCGGCGGCGGCCGTTGGCTGTGGGCGCGGACGCCGGAAGGGGCCGCCCCGTTTGGCAAAGGCAAAAACCGGACCACTAAAGGTCTTTTCGATCCAGGAGAACGGCTAATGGACGCAAAAGAAATCAAAGAAAAGGTCAAGTCGATCATCTGTGAGCAGCTCTCGGTGGCCGAGGAGGATGTGGTCTCCGAGGCGTCCTTCGTGGACGACCTGGGCGCCGACTCCCTGGACCTGGTCGAGATGATCATGGCCATGGAGGAGGCCTTCAACATCTCCATCGCCGACGAGGACGCGGAGAAAATCAAGACCGTCCAGGACGCCTGGGAGTACGTGGAGAAGCGCCTGGTCGGCTAACGCCCGACCAACGCACAAATCGCTTCGCCGCCCTCCGGCCCTCGGGCCGGACGCGGCGGGTCCACCGGCCCGGCCGGGCCGAGCTTGGCGCTAAGGAGGGGACGTGCAGCGCAGGGTGGTGGTAACGGGCGCGGGGCTGGTGACGCCCCTGGGCACCGGCGTGGACAAGACGTGGTCCGGCATCCTGGCCGGCCAGAGCGGCATCCGGCGCATGCAGCGCTTCGACACCTCCATGCACAAGACCCACATCGCCGGCGAGGTGGTGGATTTCAACGCGGAGGACTGGCTGCCCAAGAAGCACGTCCGCCGCCTGGACACCTTCATCCACTACGCCGTGGCCGCCGCCCGCATGGCCTGGAACATGGCCGGGCTGCCCCTGCCCCTGGACGAAGAACGCTCCTACCGCTCCGGCTGCATCACCGGCGTGGGCATGGGCGGCATGCAGACCATGGAGGACACCTACTACACCCTGACCAACAAGGGTCCGGACAAGGTGAGCCCCTTCTTCGTGCCCAAGATCATCGGCAACATGGCCCCCGGCGAGATCTCCATGGAGTTCAACCTGCGCGGGCCCAACACCTGCCTGTGCACGGCCTGCGCCGCCGGCTCCCACGCCATCGGCGAGGCCATGAAGACCATCCAGCGCGGCGCGGCCGACCTGATCATCTGCGGCGGGGCCGAGGCGGTCATCACCCCGGTCACCCTGGCCGGCTTCAACGCCGCCCGGGCGCTTTCCACCCGCAACGACGAGCCCGAGCGGGCCAGCCGGCCTTTTGAGAACGACCGCGACGGCTTCGTCATGGCCGAGGGCTCGGGCATGATGGTGCTGGAGTCCCTGGACGCCGCCCTGGCCCGGGGGGCCGACATCCTGGCCGAGTTGGTGGGCTACGGCCTGACCGCCGACGCCTACCACATGACCGCGCCCGATCCGGAGGCCGGCGGCTTCATCCGCTGCATGCGCATGGCCCTGGACGACGCCGGGCTCGCGCCCGAGCAGATCCAGTACATCAACGCCCACGGCACCAGCACCGACCTGAACGACGCCGCCGAGACCAAGGCCATCAAGGCCGTTTTCGGCGAGCATGCCTACAAGCTGGGCGTCAGCTCCACCAAGAGCATGATCGGCCACATGCTGGGGGCCACCGGCGGGGTGGAGGCGGTCTTCTCGGTGCTGTCCCTGCGCGACCAGGTGATGCCGCCTACCATCAACTACGAGACCCCGGACCCGGCCTGCGACCTGGACTACGTGCCCAACGTCAAGCGCCCGGCCAGCCTAACCAACGTGCTGAGCAACTCCTTCGGCTTCGGCGGCACCAACGCCTGCCTGATCTTCTCCCAATACCAGCCCTGAGGGGGGACGGCCATGCTCATCGCCATCGGCAGCGACCACGCCGGCTATAACCTCAAGGAGGCGGTCAAGCGCCATCTGGAGGCCCAGGGCCGCCAGGTCCTGGACCAGGGCGTGTTCAGCACCGACTCGGCCGACTATCCCTTCCAGGCCGCGGCCGTGGCCACGGCGGTGGCCCAGGGCCGCGCCCAGCGCGGGGTGCTGGTCTGCGGCAGCGGCATCGGCATGTGCATGACCGCCAACCGCTTCGCCGGCGTGCGCGCCGCCCTGGCCCCCACGGCCGAGCACGCCCGCCTGGGCCGGGCCCACAACGACGCCAACGTGCTCTGCCTGGGCGAGCGCCTGACGCCCGAACCCGAGGCCCTGGCCATCGTCGACGCCTTCCTGGCCACCGCTTTCGAGGGCGGCCGCCACCAGCGCCGCATCGAGGAGATCGACCAGGTGGCGGGGCAAGGCCGGTGAGCGGCCGGCCCGGCAAGGAAGAGTATTACCTGAACATCGCCCGCGAGGTGTGCAAGCGCGGGACCTGTCTGCGGCGCCAGTACGGCGCGGTGATCGTCAACGACGACCAGATCGTGAGCACCGGCTACGCCGGCGCGCCCCGGGGCGTGGCCAACTGCGTGGACCTGGGCCGCTGCCTGCGCGAGGACATGGCCGTGCCGCCCGGCGAACGCTACGAGCTTTGCCGCTCGGTGCACGCCGAGATGAACGCGGTCATCCACGCCAGCCGGGCCCAGACCATGCATGCCACCCTGTACCTGGTCGGCCTGGAGGTGGCCAGCGGCCTGCTCACCGTCAATCCCGAGCCTTGCCTGCTCTGCCGGCGGGTGATCATCAACGCCGGCATCACCTCGGTGGTGGTGCAGCCGCGCGACCGGGGAATCGTGCGGCTGAACCCCGAAGACTGGATCAAGGAAGAGAATGAGGCCGCGCGCCAGGGCCTGGTGGCGCCGGCGTGCGCGCCCCTCCGGCCGGAGGGCGAAGGGGGAGGTGTCTCGTGAAGTGTCCTTTTTGCGCCCACGTGGACAACAAGGTGGTGGACTCGCGGGTCAGCAAAGACGCCTCGGTCATCCGCCGCCGCCGCCAGTGCCTGGATTGCGGCCAGCGCTTCACCACCTATGAGCGGGTGGAGGAGCTGGAGACCTATGTCGTCAAGAAGGACGGCAGCCGCGAGGTCTTCGACCGCTCCAAGGTGAAGGGCGGCATCATCAAGGCCCTGCAAAAGCGCCCCGTCTCCATCAACCAGGTGGAGGAGTTCCTGGACGGGCTGGAGTCCAGCTTCCAGGAGCAGAATCTGCGCGAGATACCGGCCAAGGAGATCGGCCAGGCGGTGATCAACTGGCTGCGCAGCGTGGACGACGTGGCCTACGTGCGTTTCGCCTCGGTCTACCGCGAGTTCCGCGACGTGCAGGAGTTCATGCGCGAGCTGGAAGGCCTCATCGCCTCGCGCAAGGAGAACTCCCTCCCGCCGGCATGACCCCGGCCGAGGCCCTTGACCGGCGCTGCATGCGCCGGGCGCTCAGCCTGGCCCGCCGCGGCCTGGGCCGCTCCGCGCCCAACCCGGCCGTGGGCGCGGTGGTGGCCAGGGACGGCGTCATCCTGGGCGAGGGCTTCCACGCCCTGGCCGGCGCGCCCCACGCCGAGGTTCACGCCCTGGCCGCGGCCGGCGCGGCGGCCCGGGGCGCGACCATATACGTGACCCTGGAGCCCTGCAACCACCACGGCCGCACGCCCCCCTGCACCCAGGCCATCCTGGCCGCCGGCATCGCCCGGGTGGTCTTCGGCGCATCCGACCCCAACCCCAAGGCCCAGGGCGGCGGTGAGTTCCTGGCCGGCCGGGGCCTGGCCGTCAGCGGCGGGGTGCTAGGCGAGGCCTGCCGCGACGAGCACCGCTTTTTCCTGACCTGCATCACCAAGAAGCGGCCCCACGTGATCCTCAAGACCGCCGCCACCCTGGACGGCCGCACGGCCGCAACGACCGGCGACAGCAAATGGGTCACCGGCCCGGCCGCCCGGCGGGAAGTCCACCGCTGGCGAAACTGGTGCGACGCCATCTGCGTGGGCGCGGGCACGGCCCTGGCCGACGACCCCCGGCTCACCTGTCGCCTGCGGGGCGGCCGCGATCCCTTACGGGTAATTGTGGACACCGGGTTGCGCCTGCCGCCCACGGCCAAGGTTTTGGACCCGGCCGCCAGCGCGGGCTGCATCGTGGCCTGCGGCCCCCGGCCCTCGCAGACCCGGCGCGCGGCCCTGGAGGCGGCCGGGGCCGAGGTGCTGCCCCTGCCCGAGGGCCCCGGTGGGGTGGACCCGGCCGCGCTCTTGGCCGAGTTGGGCCGGCGCGGGGTGACCAGCCTCTTGCTGGAGGGCGGCGCGGGCCTGGCCTGGGGCTTCCTGGCCGCCGGGCTCATCGACGAGGTGATGTACTTCTTCGCGCCCAAGCTCATCGGCGGGGCGGCCGCGCCGGGCATGATCGGCGGCGCGGGATTCAGCAAGATGGCCGTGGCCGTGCCCCTGGGCCCGGTGACGGTGAAGCGCTTCGGCGATGACGTT
>JAZDHW010000366.1:0-15031 GCA_043805555.1 Pseudomonadota bacterium | reverse complement strand
GGCCCCGGCGGCCTGAGGGGGATCCCGCCCCTAGGAGCGTGTCGGAGAAAGCCATCCATGGCTTTCTCCTCTTGGAACTTGCCAAAAGTGAATTTTGGCAAGTTTTCGGAATGGCGCCAAAAATTAATTTGGCGCCATTCCGGGCGGGCCGTCCATGGCCCGCCCGGAAGCCTCTCGGAGGATTACTCCGACAGGCTCCTAGGCGGGGCGGGCGGCGGGCTGGTCCTGGGCGGGCAGGCCCAGCAGGGCCTGGAACAGGCGCTCCACCTCCACCCGGCGCTCGGCGAACTCCTTGGCCAGGGCGGCCAGGCGGTTGGCCGGCAGCTTCAGCTCCTCCAGCACGGCCCGGTCCAGCGCCGGCCGGTCGCTGCGATAGCCGTCGCCCAGGCCCAGGCCGTGGGCCAGGTAGTCGGCCAGGTGCACCGTGCAAACCAGGCCGCGGTGCTCGCGGCTGGCCATGGGCAGATGGTGGCGGCTGATGACCTGGGCCACCGAGGCCGGCAGCTCCCAGTGCTCGGCCAGGGCCTTGCCCACCGCCTGGTGCGACATCTCCATGGCCTTCTCGGCCTCCTCCAGGCCCTCGCCCTGGCTCATGCGCACCATCAATTCGTCCACCTCGTCCGGGAAAAAGGCCAGCAGCACCACCTTGCCCACGTCGTGCAGAAGCCCGGCGGTGAAGGCCAGGTCGCCGTCCTCCAGGCCCACGTAGCGGGCGGCCATGCGCGCGGCCTCGGAAACGGCCACCGAGTGCAGCCAGAGCTGGCGGGCGATTTGGGGGTTGCGGAAGGTGGAAGGGTGCAGGAACCCCACCAGGCTGAGCCCCATGGCCAGGTTGCGCACCTCGTTGTAGCCCACCGCCACCACCGCCCGGCCCACCGAGGTGACCGGATGGCGGAAGCCGTAGTAGGCCGAGTTGGCCACCGCCAGCAGCTTGGTGGTCAGGGCCTGGTCGTAGCGGATCTTCTTTTCCAGGTCGGTCACCGACGAACGGGGGTCGTCCAGGGAGGCCAGGATGGAGGCCAGCACCTCGGGTAGGGTGGGCAGATTGCGGATTTTGCGCAGGAAGTTCTTGGCCATCGCCGTAGTTGCCTCACGGTAGCGGCAGCATACCGCATTAGTCGCGTCATCATGCCAAAAAAACGCGCCGCCTGTCGAGCCGGGGAAAATTTGTTTTGGCGTCAATAGGTTTTGGCGTCAGGTGAATATTTTGTTACTATTTTTACGATTAAGTCTCGTTATTTGTTGTCACGCGCGCAAGGAGATCCCACACCTGTCTCCGGCGAGGCCAGTTGACTACCAAATCAGCCAGCGCAGACGGGCCCCAGGCCTCGCCGGCCGGAACGGCCGCCGCGAGGATCGCCGCGCTGCCCCCTGAACGGCCCATGAGCCAGGCGGGTGGGGCCTTGTGGGGCCTGGAGCAGGGCCTGGCCCTGACCGACGCCCACGGCGCGCTGCTGGAGTGCAACCCCGCCTTCGCCGACCTGGTGGGCCGCGATCCCTCCCGGCTGCATGGCCGCCCCCTGGCCAGCCTGTTCGTGGAGACCTCGGACCCGGAGCTTTACCAGGAGATGGGCCGCCGGGTGGAGCAGGGCGGGTTCTGGCGCGGGACGGTAAACCCGCCGTCCGGCCTCAGCGAGGGCGGGCCGCTGGAGTTGAGCATCCTGCGCGCCTGGCTGGGCGGCGAGGAGGGCGCGGCCTGGCTGGTGGTGCTGCGCGAACTGGGCCGGGCCGAGGAGCAGATCGACCAGCTCGCCTACCTGGCCCTGCACGACCCCCTGACCAGCCTGCCCAACCGGGCCTATTTCTACCAGCGCCTGCAAGCGGCCCTGGCCCACGCCCGCCGCCGGCGGGTGGGCCTGGCCCTGCTCTACCTGGATCTCGACAACTTCAAGACCATCAACGACAGCCTGGGCCACGGCGTGGGCGACCGCCTGCTCTGCGAGATCGCCAGCCGCCTGAAGGAATGCCTGCGCACCGAGGACGCGGTGGCCCGCCTGGGCGGCGACGAGTTCATCCTGCTCTTGACCGACGTCACCGACAACGACGGGGCCGAGGTGGTGGCCCGGCGCATCCTGGGCCACGTGGCCCAGCCGCTACAGGTGGGCGGCCACGAGCTGCAAGTCAGCGTCAGCATCGGCATCACGGTCTACCCCCAGGACGGCCTGGACTCCGAGACCCTGGTCAAGAACGCCGACCTGGCCATGTACCGGGCCAAGGAGCAGGGCAAGCGCAATTTCCACCACTACACCCAGGAGCTGCACACCCAGGCCAGCCGCCGCCTGGTGATGGAGAACAACCTGCGCAAGGGCTTCCAGCGCGGCGAGTTCGTGGTCTTCTACCAGCCCAAGTGGGACGTGGCCGCCGGGCGCATCAACGGCATGGAGGCCCTGCTGCGCTGGAACCGGCCCGAGCTGGGCCTGGTGGGCCCCGGCGAGATCATCCCCCTGGCCGAGGAGACCGGCCTGATCGTGCCCATCGGCGAATGGGTGCTGGTCCAGGCCTGCCGCATGGTGCGCGAGCTGGCCGCCGAGGGCAGCGAGGGCCTCCGGGTGGCGGTGAACCTCTCGGCCCGCCAGCTCCTGTGGCAGCACGACTTCGTGGACATGGTGGAGATGGTGCTGGCCGAGGTGGGCCTGGAACCATCCTGCCTGGAGCTGGAGGTCACCGAGAGCGTGGTGATGCACAACCTGGACGCGGCGGTGGCCATTATGACGCGCCTGAAGGAGCTGGGCGTGCGCCTGTCGCTGGACGACTTCGGCACCGGCTATTCGGCCCTGGCCTGCCTGAAGCGCTTCCCCCTGCACGCGCTGAAGCTGGACCGCTCCTTCATCACCGAGCTGCCCATGAGCCGCGACAGCTCGGCCATCGTGGCGGCCATCATCGCCATGGCCCACAGCCTGGGCCTGGAGGTGGTGGCCGAGGGCGTGGAGAACCGCCAGCAGATGGAGTTCTTGCTCAAGCACCAGTGCAGCCTGATGCAGGGCTACCTGTTCAGCCCGCCGGTGCCGCCCGAGCAGTTCCGCCAGCTCTGCCGCCAGCCCTGGCCGGCGGTGCTGGGCGGCCTGCTGGGCTGAGGCGGGGGGCCGTCCGGCGGCCCCGGCCCTGAAACTTGCGAGCCGTCAGCCGCTTATATTAAAATTTCGACATAGCGACTCTCCGTCTGCCCCGGTGCCGTTCGCGTCCTTCCCGGCCTTTGCGTCCGCACGCAGCGGGTCGGAAAGCCGGACGGGTGCAGGCAATTAACCAAGGGGCGGACATGACTTTGGGGCGGGTCATAGTGGTTTGCGCGGCCGGCCGGGCCGGGGACGAGGCCGCCGGGCGGTTGGCCGGCCTGGGCTGGGAGCCGGTCCACCGGGTCCATCTTGACCAGCGCCCGCCGGTGTCCGCCGCCCCGCCCGCCGCCGACCTGGTGCTGGCCGATCTGGCCGGTTCCGCCACCCCCGCCGCCCTGGTGGGCGCCCAGAGCCTGGCCGACAAGCTGGGCCTGCCCCTGGTCTGCCGCCTGCAAGCCGCGGAGGTGGCCGCGCTCATCGAGGCCCGGCCGGGCCTGGTCCTGGGCCGCGTCTGGCTGGAGCACTGGGATGCCGAGCGGGCGGTCCAGGCGCTGGCCGAGGCAACCGCGCTCCTGCCCCAGGGCCAGGCCGCCTGCCGCCAGTTCTGCGCCCGCCTGCGCGATAGCGAGCAGACCTCGCTGTGCGAGATGCTGCGCCTGGTGGGCCAGAACCTGCCGGACCTGGTCTGGGCCAAGGACCTGGACGACCGCTTCCTCTACGTCAACCAGGCCATGTGCGACAAGCTGCTCAAGTGCGTCGACGCCGCCGAGGCCCTGGGCCGGGACGATCTGCACTTCGCCGGCCGCGAGCGGGCCGCCGGCCACCAGCACACCTTTGGCGAACTCTGCGTCAACTCCGACGGGGTGGTCAAGCGCAGCGGCCGGGCCGGGGTTTTCCTGGAAGAAGGCCTGGTGCGCGGCGAGAGCCTGGCCCTGCAGGTGCACAAGGCGCCCATCGTCAACGACCAGGGCAAGATGGTGGGCACGGTGGGCCTGGGCCGCGACGTGACCACCGAGCTGGCCATGAGCCGGCGGCTCATGGAGAGCGAGCGGCGCCACCGGGCCATCGTGGACAACCTGGACCAGGGCATCATGGTGGCCCAGGACGGGGTGCTCAAGTTCGCCAACGCCTGGTTCCAGCGCGCCTTCGGCATCCCGGTGGCCGAGGCCGTGGGCCAGCCGGTGGGGGGCTTCATCCATCCCGAGGACCGCGAGGCGGTGGTGGAGAACCATCGCCGCCGCATCGCCGGCCAGCCCGCGCCCGGCCGCTACAGCTTCCGCCTGCTGGACGCGGCCGGCAAGCCGCACTGGGTGATGCTCAACGCCATCCAGGCCCAATGGGAGGGCCGGCCGGCGGCCATGGGCTTTGTCATCGACATCAGCGAGCAACTGGCGGCCGAGCGCGAGCTCAAGGCCAGTGAAAAGCGCCTGCGCACCACCTTCGAGCAGGCGGCGGTGGGCATGTGCGAGGTGGACACCCAGGGCCGCTTCCTCAAGGTCAACCGCTGCCTGTGCCGCATGTGCGGCTTCAGCGAGGCCGAGTTGGTGGGGCGCAACTTCCTGGAGCTGACCCACCCCGACGACGTGGCCGACAGCCTGCGCCTGCTGGCGCGGGCCCTGGCCGGGGAGATCGACGACTTCGCCACCGAGAAGCGCTACCGCCGCCGGGACGGCTCCCTGCTCCAGGCCCAGCTCAACGCCACCCTGGTGCGCGAATCCGACGGCAACCCTTCGCACTTTTTCAACGTGGTGCAGGACATAGGCCCGCGCCGCGCCGCCGAGGTGGCGCTCAAGGCCCAGGAGGGGCGCTTCCGCACCCTGGTGGAAAACCTGCCCGGCCTGGTCTACCGCTGCGAACTGGGCGTGCCCTGGCAGGTGAACTACATGAGCGAGGGCGCGCTGGCCGTCACCGGCTACAGCCCGGCTGACTTCACCGCCCACCGCATCGACTTCGGCCGCATCATCCTGCCCGCGGACCTGCCGGAGGTGGCGCGGGTGGTGGACGAGGCGGTCCAGAGCCGCCGGTCCTACCAGGTTGAATACCGCATCCGTCACGCCGACGGCCAGCCGCGCTGGGTTTTCGAAAAAGGCCGCGCCATCTATGACGAGGCGGGCGAGCCGCTCTACCTGGACGGCGTGATTCTGGACATCAACCCCCGCAAGCAGGCCGAGGAGGAGAAGGATCTCTTGGAGCGCCAGCTCCGGCAGTCGCAGAAGATGGAGGCGGTGGGGGCCCTGGCCGGGGGCATCGCCCACGACTTCAACAACCTGCTGGGGGCCATCAGCGGCTACGCCGAGCTGGGCTTGGAGCTGGCCGGCCAGGGCCGGGACAACTCATCCGACCTCAAGCAGGTGCTGGCCGCCACCGAGCGGGCGCGGCGCCTGGTGCGCCAGATCCTCACCTTCAGCCGCCGGGCCGAGAGCGAGCTGAAGCCCCTGGACCTCAACCGGGAGGTGGCCGAGGCGGTGCGCATGCTGGAGCACGCCATCCCCAAGATGATCGCGCTGAAGCTGGAGCTGGCCGCCGACCTGCCGGCCATCAGCGCCGACCCGGTGCAGGTGAACCAGATCCTGCTGAACCTGGCCTCCAACGCCCAGGACGCCATGCCCCAGGGCGGGCTGCTCACCATCGCCACCCAGGCCGTCAGCCTGGACCAGGACCTGAACCTGGAGCAGGAGACCATCCCGGCCGGGGAATATGTGCTGCTTTGCGTCAGCGACAGCGGCCAGGGCATGGACGCCAGCACCCAGCAGCACATCTTCGAGCCCTTTTTCACCACCAAGCCCTTTGGCAGAGGCACCGGCCTGGGCCTGTCCACGGTCTTCGGGGTGGTCAAGGGCCACCGCGGCTACATCGTCTGCCAGAGCGGCCCCGGCCGGGGGGCGCGCTTCTTGGTCTACCTGCCCGCCCTGGCCGGGCCCGCGGCCGCCGCGGCCGCGGCCGGCCCGGAGCCCGGCCCCAACGCCGGGGGGGCGGAGACGGTGCTGGTGGTGGATGACGAGGCCGGGCTGGTCACCGTGGCCCGGCGCACCCTGGAGAGCCACGGCTACCGGGTGCTCACCGCCGGGAGCGGCGAACAGGCCCTGGAACTGCTGGCCGGCGACCCCGGCCCGGTGGACCTGATCCTGCTGGATCTGGGCATGCCGGGCATGGGCGGGGCCCGCTGCCTGGGCGAGATCAAGGCCCGGCGGCCGGACGCACTGGTGGTCATCACCACCGGCTACGCGCCCGACACCCTGGCCGACCCGGCCCTGGAGGCGGCGGCCGGCTACCTGGCCAAGCCCTACCGCCGCGCCGACCTGCTGGCCGCCGTGCGCCAGGCCCTGGACCGGTGAGCCGGGCGCGGGAGGCGAGCTTGACCGACCCGCGGCCGGGCAAGCGCCCGTGCGATTAAAAAAACCGGCCAGGATTAAGGTTCAGCCCGGGTCGGCCCCAGGCTTCGCGAGCCCCATGGGCCCATGGGAGCCTGGCACAGGACGTATCATGCCGGCCAATTCAACCAGCCCACCGGGACGGCGCGGCGGCTGAAGTTCTTGCAGGGCAGGCCTTTGGCCGCGTCGCGAGGGTGATTGGCGCCGTATAGCTAGTCCATCTCGGTCACGGCGTATTCCAGGCGCATGGCCTCGGGCAGGAAGGCGTCGTGGAACTCCTTGGCGCAGTTGAAGCCCCAGAACTCGCCGGTCTGCTGCACCGCGGCCAGGCGGCAGCCGTTGCCGGAGCCGCACAGGGGCACGTAGGGGCAGTCGGTGTTTTCCAGGCAGTCCTGCCAGCGCTCGCGGGAGGCCAGCTCGTAGAACAGCGGCAGCAGCCGGGGCTCGTCCAGGCGGCCCACCTGGTATTCGGCCTTGTCCATGAACATGGGGCATTTGTAGATGCCGCCGTCCGGGGCGAAGAGCCAGGGGCCCTTTTCCGAGGTCAGGGCGCAGTTGTGCCCGCCCAGGAGATCGGCGTGGGGCTTGACGCCCTTGGCCACCATCAGCTTGAGCATGGCCAGGAAGGTCGCCGCGGCCTCGGCGTCCATGGCGCAGTCGGGCCTGCCGCAGGCCTGGCCCTGGCGGTCCAGGTATGCCATCTCCAGGCCGGGCTGCACGGCGGCCAGGCGGTGCAGCAGGCCGCGCCGCTCCAGGTCGCTGAGCAGCTCGGCAAAGGGCGCGGTGTCGTTGCCCGGCAAGGTGACGGTGGCGGTGATCTTGATCAGGTCGACCACCTCGGCCAGGTTGGCCATGATGGCCGCGTGGCTGGAGCCGCCGCCAACCCGGAAGGGCCGGCGGGCGTCGTGCACCGCGGCCACGCCGTCCAGGCTGACCCTGGCCGCCGCAAAGCCCAGGGGCTTGAGCTTCTCCACCATCTCGCGGTCGAGCAGGGTGCCGTTGGTGGTCATGGTGAAGGCGAAGCTGCGGCCTTCCTTCTCCCGCTCCCACTCCTGCAGGGCCCCGGCCACCACCGCGATGGCCTGGGGGTTGAGCAGGGGCTCGCCGCCGTAGAAATCGAGGTTGATCTCCTTGGCGTCCACCTCCTCGGCCCGGCGCATGAGCCGCTCGGCCACGGCCTGGGCGGCGGCCTCGTCCAGGCGGGGGGCGCGGTCCATGTGGGTCTCGAAGCAGTATTGGCAGGCCAGGTTGCAGGCCATGGTGGTCAGCACCTTGGCGCTCACCGCATTGCTGCGGCCGTAGCCGTCGCCGCGCAGGCGGTGGCGGGTGGCGGCCCGCTCCAGGGCGTCGTCGGCGGCCACGAAGCCCTCGGCCTCCAGCTCGGCCAGGCGGCCGCGGTCCTCCGGCGTGAGCTCGGTCCCGGCGGCCAGGGCCTCCAGGCTGGCCCGGTAGTCGGGCTCCAGCACGAAAAGGCCGCCGCTCAGGGTGTTGTAGGCCAGGGCCTGGCCCGGCCCGGGCTCGTCGGGCAGGATGATATTGAAGCGCGAGGGCTGCATGGCTCTTCCCGGCCGCGGGCGCGGCGGCTACAGGTTGCGGACTACGAGTCTTCGGCCGGCGCGGGGGCCCCATCCCTGGGCGGAAGCTCCGGCAGGGGCGAGGGCGGCGGCGGCGGGGGGACTTCGCGGACCTCGCGGCCGCGCCGGCCGGCCACCCACTGCTCGCGTTTGTGCAGGCACTCGTAAAAATCGAACCAGGGCGGATTGGGGTTGGCGTAGGTCTTGGTGATCTTGAATCCCATCCACTGGGTTATCCAGCGGTAGCTGAGCTGGTTGTTGGCCGAGACCAGGGTGCTTAGCTCCCGCCACGGATCGGTTTCGTACCACAGGTCCAGGAACTGGTTGGAGCAGCGCAGGAAACCCAGGCGGTGGCGGTCCAGCTCGGCCGAGCCGGCCATCCACAAAAAGGCGGTGGTCTCCTCCTTGCCGGGATAGGCGGCCACCCCCACGATGGAGGCGCAGAGGCCGCGGTCGCTGATCACGGCCCAGAGGCGCTTGGATTTCTCGACCGGCCAGACCTTCCAGAAGGGCTCGTGGATGCGGCCGGTGTCCAGGAGGTCCTGGCGGGTGGATTCGCGCTGGTGGGCCTCCAGGTAGGCCATGTCCACGGGCGTGGCGGGGCGGATGATCAAGGCTGCTCTCTCCCGGCGGCGGAGAAAAACGGGACCGGCGCGGCGGCAAAACCCCGGCCAGGCCCTGTGCGGCCCGGCCGGGGTCCATGTTAGCACCGTTATCAGGGACAGGCCAAGCGCGGCGCAAGCGCCTACTTGGCGAACTCCAGCAGCTCGATCTGCACCCCGTCCGGGGCCTTGATGAAGGCCACCTTCTGGGTCGGGGTCTGCTGGAAGGGCTCCACCTCGAACTCGGCCCCGCGGGACTTGAGCTCGGCGTGGGCCGCGGCCATGTCGTCCACCTCGAAGGCGATCTGCCAGACGCCGTAGCGGGGCTGGCCGGAGATGGGCTCCGGGGTCATGCCGTCGCGCGGCGGGGAGAGCGAGAAGACCGCGCCGTGGAAGTCCATGCGCACGATGCGCATGCCGGGCACCTCGCCGCGGCGGATCACCTTGCAGCCCAGGACGTTTTCGTACCAGGCCACCGAGGCCTCGAAGTCCTGGCAGCGGATGTGGGTGTGTTCGATCTTGATCTGCATGCGAGGCTTCCTTTCGTCTATATGTGACGCCATAAAAGTACATCCATGTACTTTTTTGACCCATATCGGGCAAAAGCGCGGTCTTGCCCGATATGGCGGCCGCTTGCGCGGCCGGCGGGCCATTGGGGTCCCCAAACAAGCGAAGCTTGCTTGGGGTGAATCCATGGCCCGCTTGCGCGGCTACTTCATGCGCAAATAAAAAGGTTGCCGCGTAAATAACCGCCTAATCGCAATCGGTGGGGCCTTCGCCCTCAATGTAGGGTAGCACATAAGGCCCTTCCGGGATTACCGCCACCCGCTTGTGCCCGCCGGCGCTGGCCATGACGGCGGCCTTCAGGTCGGTGACCGTCTGCACGCCGGTCAGGCCCAGGTCGGCCGCATTGAGGCCCTCGGTATATAGATGGATGTTGCCGATGCGCATGGGCTTGAGCTGCATCTCGGTCTGCCACTCGTCCACGGCGGCGTATTTCTTGGGCGCGATATCGGCCAGGAAGCCCTCCAGGCCCAGGGCGATGAGCCGGCGCTGGGCCTCCACGTATTCCGGCGAGCCCATGCCCTCGCTGATGCGGCTGACGATGAACAGGTCGCCGCCCGGGGCCAGGATCTCCTGGGCCCCCACCATGCCCTTGACGGTCTGGTAGTAGGTCTTGTCCAGGGGATAGCCGGCCGCGCTGGTGATGACGGTCTGGAAGCGTTTCGGCAGGTAGACCTCGGCGTAGGGCCGGATGTACTCCACGGCCTTCAGGTGGCTGGCCTCGATCTCGCCGAAGCTCACGAAGCTCAGGCGGCGGTGGTCGTCGATGACCGCGTTGACCGCCAGGGCCCCGCCCAGCTTGCGCACGATCTCCAACTGCTGGTCGTGCAGGGGGTTGCCCTTGAGCACGCAGTTGACGGCCTTGGGGTGCTCCATGAAGGTGGCGGTGTGCAGGTAGGTGATGGTGTCGCGGTGGGCCACGCCGGGCATGATGATCTTGCGCCCGCCGGAGTAGCCGGCCATGAAGTGCGGCTCCACCAGGCCCACCACCAGGCGCAACTCGGCCTGTACGAAGCGCCGGTCCAGCTTGACCGGGGTGCCCAGGCTGGTGTCGCCCAGGGCCACATGGTCCTCGTCGTTGCGGGCGAAGTGGTTGACCACCGTGAAGTTGCCCATCACCCAGTCGTCGCCCACGACCTCGCGCAGCTCCGCGCCCTGGTTGGGCCGGTGCAGGCCGGTGGCCACCATGATGGTGATGGCGTTTTGCGGCACCCCGGCGGCCATGATCTGGCGCAAGAGCGGCGGCAGGATGATGCCGTTGGGCACCGGCCGGGTGATGTCGCAGATGAGGATGCAGGCGCTTTGCTTGCCGGCGGCCTCCTCGGCCAGGCTGCGGCAGCCGATGGGGGCCGCCAGGGCCGCCGCCACCGCCGCGGCCGGGTCGGGCGCGATGGGCATGGGCGGCTTCCTGACCACGGTCACGTCCCAGTCGTCGGGCAGCTCCAGGAGCAGTCCCTCCTGTCCGTAATTCATCTTCACCTGCATGGCTCACCTCTCGCTGGTGTCGGCGGGGCCGGGGGCCGGTCCGGTTGTGCAATCACATCGCGGCTTTCAACCAAATCGGGTAGTTATTCCATATAGCGGAAGGCCGTTGCCGCCTCGTCGGAGGCCGCCGTGGCCGTTCCGACCCCCATTGCGCGCGCTTGTTTGGTTCACCGTTGAGAATACACGCCTTAACATGCAGTTAGCAAGGCAAAAAATGCACAAGCGCCGCCGTGGGCGCCGGCGGTAACGGCACAAAAAGGCTTGACAGGCCGGGCACATTGGAACTAATGTATTCCATATAAAATCCTTATCTTCCACATATTGGAACACTTCACGGGGTGAGCATGCCCGAACCCAAGACCTCGCTTGAAAAGGCCCTGGACGTGTTGGAGGTGGTGGCCAAGTCCCACAGCGTCGGGCTGCACGCCCTGACCCAGGCCACCGGCTATCCGCCTTCCACCGTGCACCGCCTGCTCAAGATCCTGGGCCGGCGGCGTTACGTGCGCCAGGACCCGGCCACCAGCAAGTACCAGCTCTCGCTCAAGGTGCTGGAGCTGGCGAGCCTGCTGCGCGAGGAGATCGGCATCATCGACGTGGCCCGTCCGGTGATGAAGTCGTTGATGGAGGCCACCGGCGAGACGGTCAACCTGGTGGTCTTCGAGTCCAACGAGGCCGTCTACGTGGAGCAGGTGGCCAACCCCCAATCGCTGTTGCGCATGTTCACCCGGGTGGGCGCGCGCACTCCGCTCTATTGCAGCGGGGTGGGCAAGGCCTTTTTGGCCTGCCAGAGCGACGACCGCGCCCTGGGCTATTTCCAGGCCATGGACAAGGTGCGCCACACCACCCAGACCATCATGAGCGGCGAGGTGTTCCTCCAGGAGCTGGAGCGCACCCGCGGCCGGGGCTACGCCCTGGACAACGAGGAGATGGAGACCGGCGTGGGCTGCGTGGCGGCCGCGGTGATGAACAATGGTTCGGTGATGGCGGCCATCTCCATCAGCGGGCCGACCAGCCGCATCCTGAAGGACGGCGGCGACCAGATGGGCCGGGCGGTGAGCGAGGCGGCGCAAGAGATAAGTCAACGCGCGACATACTTGACAGGCAGCGGAGCCAACTTTTAGCGGCGGCCCCGGTTTGGCGGGGTGCGGCTAACGCAAACTGGAGGAATTCAGATGGCCAAGATGACCGCCATGGACGCGGCAGTGTCCATCCTGTGGGATGAAGGCGTGCGCCAGATCTTCGGCATTCCCGGCGCGGGCATTCTGCCCTTCTACAAATCCATGAAGAACCAGGGCAAGATCAAGCACATCGTGACCCGCCACGAAGAGGGCGCCATCCACATGGCCGACGGCTACGCCCGGGCCATCGGCGCGGTGGGCGTCTGCGCGGCCACCTCCGGCCCCGGCGCCAGCAACTTCGTCACCGGGCTCTACACCGCCCAGGTGGACTCCATCCCGATCCTGGCGCTCACCGGCCAGAACGTCCGGGCGCAGCTCGGCCGCGAGGCCTTCCAGGCCGTGGACATCGCCGAGATCGTCAAGCCGGTGGTCAAAAAGAGCTGGTGCGTCAAGGAGCCGGCCATGATCCCCTTCGTCTTCCGCGAGGCCTTTAGGGTCATGCGCGAAGGCCGCCCCGGCCCGGTGCTGATCGACCTGCCCCTGGACGTGCAGAACGGCGAGATCGAGTACGACCCCGAGACCGACCGCAGCCTGCCCCTGTGCCAGGTGACCCCCACCCCGGCCCAGGTGAACAAGGCCCTGGACATGATCGCCGCGGCCGAGCGCCCGGTCTTCCTCTTGGGCGGCGGCGTCATCGTGGGCGAGGCCTGGGGCGAGTTCCAGGCCCTGGTGGAATACCTGCAGGTGCCGGTGGTCAGCTCCTACATGGGCAAGGGCGCCATGGCCTATGACCATCCCCTGATGGCCGGCCAGGTGGGCATCCAGTGCAACACCCGCTCCGGCAACCAGACCTTCCTGGAGTCGGACCTGGTGGTGGCCATCGGCGCGCGCTTCAACGACCGCCACACCGGCGACATCAAGACCTACGTGGGCGAGCGCAAGTTCATCCACATCGACATCGACCCCGGCCAGATCGGCAAGAACCTGATGCCGGTGCTGGGCATCGTGGCCGACGCCAAGTTGGCCTGCCAGGCGCTCTTGGCCGAGGCCAAGAAGCGCGGCCCGGCGGCGGGCGCCGGGGCCTGGGCGGCCAAGGTGCCGGCGGTGCGCGATGGGCTCAAGCGCAAGGTCGATTACGACGCGGTGCCGATCAAGCCCCAGCGCGCCTTCAAGGAGATCAACGAGTTCTTCGATGACGAGACGGTCTTCGTCACCTGCATCGGCCTGAACCAGATCTGGTCCGGCCAGCTCCAGGAGATCAGGAAGCCCCGCCACTACCTGGACTGCGGCGGCGCCGGCCCCCTGGGCTGGGACCTGCCGGCGGCCATCGGGGCCAAGGTGGCCCGGCCCGACAAGCAGGTGGTGCAGGTGGTGGGCGACTACGGCTTCCAGTTCTGCATGGAAGAGCTGCCGGTGGCGGTGATGTACGGGGTGCCCTTCATCATCGTGGTGCTCAACAACGGCTACCTGGGCCTGATCCGCCAGGCCGAGAAGTACGTTTACGACATGAACTACGAAGTCCAGATCTGGTACGACAGCATCAACGGCGGCCAGGGCTTCGACTTCGTCAAATTCGCCGAGGCCTGCGGGGCCAAGGGCGAGCGGGTCACCGACCCCAACCAGCTCAAGGCGGCCTTTGACCGCGGCGTGGCCAGCGGCGGGGCCTACGTGATCGACGTGATCTGCGAGCGCGAGACCGACTGCTCCATGGGCGCCTCCATCGCGGCGGTCCGCGAATTCGAATAGCTAGCCAACCGGCCGCCCCGCCCCCAGGCCCAACCGGGGGCGGGGCCGCGGCCAACCATAAAAGGGAGGAAAGCCATGGCCGACGCCATCGACAAGGCCAAAGCCATCCTGCATGAGTTCAAGGGCGACTCTTACGCCTACGGCCTGGACGTCTTGGACCAGGTGGGGCCCTTCGCCTCCGCCCTGGGCCGGAAGGCCATGTTCGTGGGCCCGGTGCAGTTCGAGTGGTTCACCCCGCTCAAGGATCGGGTGCTGGGCTACCTGAAGGACGCGGGCGTGGAGGTGGTGGACATCGCCACCAGCGCCGGCCCCAACGCCCCGATCGCCGACGTCTACCGCCTGCACAGCCACATCATGCACAAGAAGCCCGACGTCTGCGTGGTCATGGACGGCGGCTCGGGCATCGACGCGGTGAAATGCGCGGCCACCCTGGCCAGCCTGGGCGACATCACCCCGGAGATCGAGCCCTTCTTCGGCGTGGGCAAGGTCACCGAGATCTGCCAGGCCGCCGGCGGGCGCAAGATCATGCCGGTGGTGGCCATCATGACCGCCGCCAGCAGCGGCGCGCACCTGACCAAGTACAGCAACATCACCGACCCGGTGGCCGGCCAGAAGAAGCTCATCGTGGACGACGCCATCACGCCGCCCAGGTGCATCTTCGACTACGCCGTCACCGCCACCCAGCCGCTGAGCCTGACCCAGGACGGTGGCCTGGACGGCATCGCCCACTGCCTGGAGGTCTACTACGGGGCCACCGGCGCGGCCGAAGCCCGCGCCCGCGAGGTCTGCGAGGTGGCCCTGGACCTCATCATCCCGGCGCTCACCGAGGTCATGGCCGACCCCGCCAGCCCGGCCGCGCGCCTGAAGCTGGGCCTGGGCACCGACCTGGGCGGCTACGCCATCATGATCGGCGGCACCTCCGGCGCGCACCTGAACAGCTTCTCGCTGGTGGACGTGCTTAGTCACGGCCGCGCCTGCGCGGTGATGAACCCCTACTACACCGTGTTCTTCGCCCCGGCCATCGAGGCCAAGCTGCGCGTCGTCGGGGCCATCTACAAGAAGCACGGCTACATCGAGGCCGACCTGGACGCGCTGACCGGCCGGGCGCTGGGCGTGGCCGTGGCCGAGGGCATGATCAAGCTCAGCCGCGCCATCGGCTTCCCCACCTGCCTGTCGGCGGTGCCGGGCATCAGCCAGTCCCACGTGGACCGCTGCCTGGTGGCGGCCAAGAACCCGCAGTTGGACATGAAGCTCCGGAACATGCCGGTGTCGTTGCACGCCGGCCTGGTGGACGAGTACATGGGCCCGATCCTGCAAGCGGCCTGGGCCGAGCAGTTCGAGCTGATCAAGAGCATGGCCTAGACCAGGGCGGGCCGGGGCGCGCGCCCCGGCCCGCGCCGGCTGGGGGCGGCGCACCGTTCTTCTCTTGATGTAGGGGCGGGGTTTATCCCCGCCCGCCCCGCGGCCGGAAAAATGAAGACGGGCGGGGATAAACCCCGCCCCTACGAAGAACACCAG
>JAZDHW010000365.1:0-4950 GCA_043805555.1 Pseudomonadota bacterium | reverse complement strand
CATCTGCGCCGGCCGCAGCTGGTCGCAGACCTGGGGGTAGACCCGCCAGGCCAGATGGTTGATGGCTAGAAGCGGTTCGGGGTGCTCGCATTGGTCGCAGTCCGGCTCTTGCCCTAGTTCGTCGCAGAGGGCTCGGCAGCGCTCGCAGGAGACTCGGCCGGGCTGGGCCCAGAAGCGGGCCCACTGGGCAAGTTTTTTTCCGCGCCCTCCAGCTGACTCCGGAAGTTGTCCTGGTCGAGGATGTTGGAAAGGACCCAACGCGAAAGGCCTTCGTGCCTGGTCATCAGGACAGCGGCGTCATCGGGCGTGAAGGGAATCTCGGCCGTCTTCTCTTCCTCGCTCAGGTCGGCGATCTTCAGCCAGAACATATGGCTGATGATGCGAGCGTTCAGGCCCTTCCAGGCGAGGACGTGGCCGGTCAGCAGCTTGGCCAGCTTCTGCTCGTCAACGGTGGTGTAAGGGACGTGCTTGACGAAGGTGGTCTTCTCGACTTGCTTGCGCGCCCTTTCGTAAGCCTGCTTGGTCATGTGGGCCAGGGTTAAATGCCAGCCAGGCAGGAACTCCAGCTCCACGGTCAGGCGCTCGTCTTCCTTGAGCTGGCGGCTCTGGATCAAATCCGCGATGGACATGTAGTTCTTCCTTACTCGTAGGTGTAGGTGATTTCGTCCTCGCCCGCGGCCGAGGCCATGGCGACAAACTCCAGGGGTAGCTCCAGGGGGGCATTGCCGGAAAGCTCCGGGGTGTTCACCTCCCCGCGCGGCAGGCCGATGGAAAGCTTGCTGCCGGCGACGCCGCCGCCCAGGATCAGGGCCGCGCGCTCCTGGGTCTTGGCCTGGCGGAAGAAAGCCAGGTGCGGACCCTGGAAGTAGGTCTTGCAGCTGGCCTTCACCGTGCGCAGGTCGGCCACGTAGCCCTGCAGCGCGAAGTCGTCGTTCAGGGTGACCAGGTTGTCCAGGAGCTTGATGGTGCGGCTGATGCTGACCGACCACTCGGTAACCGGCAGATCGGCCCCGGCCACGCTCAGGGTGCACAGCCGGCCGGCCAGGGCGTTGCCAGCCAGGCTCAGGGTGGGCAGATACCCGCAGACCACCAGGTCCGCCGCCGGCGCGCCGGAAAGGGGGGTGCCCAGGGTGATAGTGTGGGCCGCCTCGTCCACGTCCGTCACGCTGTAGCCCGCCCCGGCGTTGTTCTCCGCGCCCACCTGGACCCGCGCGCCCTTGTCGAAGCGCTTGGCCCCGCCGGCCTCCAGCTTGATCACCGTGGTGGTGCTGCCCTCCACGGTGACCGCCTTGCCGGCATTGAGGATGGCCCGGCACTTGCCGCTGATCTCGTGCTTGATGGCGCCCTTGGCCGAGCCGCTGGTTTTGAACTCCTCCACCACCAGGCCGGTGATGAACTGGGTCAGGTTCTGGCCGGCCCGGTAGCCCAGGGACAGGGACGGCACCTGGATCGCCGGCGCGTAGACCACGCTCACGCCGGCGTTGATGGTCTCCTGGCCGGTGGCTGCCTTGATCACCGCCGCCTCGGCCGGCGGGGTGCCGGCCGCGCCGCTGGGCCGGCTGTAGAGGCTGAAGCTCACGCTGCCGGCCGGGGTCAGGTCCCGGAAGCGCTCGGGCAGGGAAGCCGAATTGCGCCGCTCCTCGGAGTCGGTGAAGCTCTCGGGCTGGCTGGCCTTGGGCAGGCCCAGGAGTCCGATGCTGTGGGCGCTGGTGAAGCTCGCCAGGACCCCGAAGCTGCTCTCCAGGGCCACGAAGCCGGCCAGCTCCCGGTCCAGGGCCAGCTTGCTGGTGTCGATCATGGGCTACGCCTCGCTTTCCCGGTCCTCCTCCAGGAGGGCCGCGGGGGTGGGTTCATCCTCTTCGGCCGGCTCCCAGGCCGGCCCGGTCAAGCCGGCCGCCAGGTGCTCGGGCACCGCCAGGACCTGGCCAGGTCGGGCCCCGCCGGCCCCCGGCACCACCTGGACGGATTGGGACTTGTTGCGAAACAAAGGCATGGCTGCCTCCCTTACTCGGGGAACTGGTAGCTGATGAGGTAGGACTGGATCACCGCACCAACCGCCTCGCCGCCCTCGGCGCTGTAGGCGAATTCGGTGCCGGCCAGGATGGTCTCAAAGGCCAGGCCGCCCAGGGTCTCGTCCGCCTGGATGATCTGCTCAAGAGCCAGGTCCAGGGCGTTGACCAGGGCGTCAAGGCCTTGCTCCTCAGTGGCCGCGGCCACCGCCTCCACCCTGACCAGCAGATCGCGGCGATAGCGCCGCACTTCCCCGGTCTCCTGCAGCTCGGCCGGCTCCTCGGCCTCGGGCCGTACCAGGATGGCCGGCATCTCAGCCGGACTCAGGCGCAGGGCGGCCGCGGGGTCGGTCAAGACCCGGTCCCCGGCCGAGGTGGCGGCCGCCTTGAGCCGGTCCACGATGGCCGTGATGATCAGCTCACGCTTGTGACTCATCGCCGCACCGCCAGGACCAGCAAGGTCAGGCCCGGGCCGGCCGGCCGCCGCTCGCTCACCGTGTAGGAGCCTTCCTTCACGCTCAGGCGGGCATTGGCCGGGATGAAGACCGGCGTGCCTTGGCCGGCCTCGGCCACATCAGAGGAGAGGCAGAGCAGCACCGGCCGGGTGGTGCTCAGCTTGGCCCCGCCAACCTTGCCCTCCACCGGTGTCTCGCTGAACACCCCGCCAATGGAGCGGGTCCGCTCCTCCCCGGGCCACAGGGTGACCGCGGTGGCGAACTCCTCCTGGTTGATGAAGACCCCCAGGTCGGCCGAAGGATCGAAGCTCACTGTCCCGCCTCCACCGTGCGCACCCCGTAAAGCCCCGTCTGCCGGAGCATGAAGCGGGTCTCGTGTTCCACCCGTTCCATAAGCCGGCGCCGGGTCTTTTTGACCAGCCCCTCCACCCGCATTTCATCCCCGGCCAGGATTTCGCCCGGCGTGGGACCGTGCACGATGCGGATGGGATGCCGAAAGGGTCCGACTCGCTCCACCACCTCGAAGGGCGAGCCGCCGCTAAAGGGCCAGGCCTTTTGCCGGTCCACCACGAAGGTGTCATGCAGCAGCAGGGGCGCGCGGTCCCGGTAGACCAGGGCCGTCACGCCGGACCTGGGCCGCCGGGACCATCCGCGCTTGGTGTAGGGAAAGTTGGAGCGGGGGGTGGTTTTGAAATAGCTCATGGGGATGGCGAAGCCGGCCAGCCAGGTCTTGGCCCAGGGCTTGTTCACCGTGGCCTTGCCATAGCCGCCGGCCTTGCGCACCACCGAGGCCTTGAGCGGCGAGCGCTCGCGCACCGCGGCGATCATCTCCCGGTACACGCCCGGCAGCACCCGGTTCACCGCCCGGGAAACCACCCGCGCCTGGCCGTTGCGGACTTGGTCCAGCTGGAGCTTGAGCTGCTCCAGCTGGGCCGCGTCCGTGCGGGCCTCCAGGATGATGCTCTTGCCCACCGCCGGCCCCTAGGCGTTCAGCTTGACGATGACCGTGGTGGCCGCCTCGGCCGCCGCCTCCCAGGCAATGCCGATGTACTCGGCATCCGCGGCCACGTTGCTGAGCTTGCCCGTGGCCGTCACCCGGTACACCTTCTCGCCCTGGGCGATGGCCAGGGTATTGTCCTTGTTCGCCAGCTCAAAGACCCCGTCCGGGGCCCCGGAGCCCTTGGCGCCCAGGGCCACGTCCGTCAGCGCCACCACCGCCAGCGCATTCACCATCACCAGGTCCCCGCTCTTCACCGCGGCCGCGGCCGTGAAGCTGATCCGGTGGCCTTCCTGGATGAAATTGGTCGCCATCGTTTGACTCCTTTCTGAGCGACAGCTCTAGCCGGCCGGCTGGATGGTGGTACGCTGCAGGCCGCGCCAGTCCATGGCCTTGGCCCCCACGTCGATGCGCACCTTGAACTTGCGCCCGTCCGTGCTCCAGTCGTTCTCCGCGTCCATGAAGGGGCGCTGGATGCCGTTGAGGAAGTAGGTCGTGACCGTGCGGCCCTTGGCCGCGGCCAGGTAGAAGACGTTGACGCCGTAGTCGTCCAGGCGGGGCTCGAAGATGCGCCGCTCCTTGCTGAACATGCCGGTGAAGGGATTGCGGATGTTGGGCTCGGCGGCCGTGCCGATCACGTCGGAGCCAAAGAACTTCTCCGCCGTCACGAAGAGCGCGGTTGGCGACAGGAAGAAGACCGGCTGCACCCGGATGCGCCGCTTCTTGCGCATGTCCATCTGGGCCGTCATCTGCATGATGGCCGCGCCCAGGCCGTCCACGTCGAAGGCCGCGATCTCCAGGGTGTTGGAGTGGTCGGCGTGGAACAGGGCCTTGCCGTCGCCCATGGCCGCGTTGCTGATGATCGCCGCCCAGACCACGTCGCCCACCGTGCGGCTGGCCGCCTCGCCCATGGCCTGGGGGATGCTGGTCAGCATGGACAGGTCGTCGTTGATCACGGTCTTGCGGTCGATGCGGAAGGCCTTGCCATAGGTGGCGATCTGGTAGGACTCCTGGGCGTCCTTCAGGGAGCCGTACTTGTACTCCGGGTCCTCGTCGGTCATCTCGTCCAGGTCGTCGAACTCGCCCAGCCGGACCGCGTGCCCCGGCTTGAAGTCGCTCACCTGGCCGGTGGCGCAGAAGAGTTGCCAGTACTCCGGCGCGCTGTCCCAGCCGAACATGATGGACTTGTTGGCCACATCCATGAGGATGTTGGGCAGATCGCTGGTGGTCAGCGCCCGGCCCACCCAGTCCCGGGGATCGTTGCCCGCCCGCTGGCCGCTGCGGCGCAGGGCGTCCCGGGCCAGCTCCTTCAGGCTGAAGCTCATCAGCTCGTCATGGCCCGGGGCCGGCTTCACCACGGGTATGCCGCCGCGCACCAAAAGGCTGTCGATGCTGGCCGCCCGGAACTTGTCCCGCTCGTCGTGCTCCACCCGGGCTGGCGGCCGGTAGCCGCCGCCGCCGGCGATGCCCGAGCGCTGGGCCAGGATGG
>JAZDHW010000364.1:0-2812 GCA_043805555.1 Pseudomonadota bacterium | reverse complement strand
CATCTGCGCCGGCCGCAGCTGGTCGCAGACCTGGGGGTAGACCCGCCAGGCCAGATGGTTGATGGCTAGAAGCGGTTCGGGGTGCTCGCATTGGTCGCAGTCCGGCTCTTGCCCTAGTTCGTCGCAGAGGGCTCGGCAGCGGTCGCAGGAGACTCGGCCGGGCTGGGCCCAATATCGGACCCACTGGGCAAGTTTTTTTCCGCGCCCTCCAGGGCCTCGGTGAAGTGGGCCTGGTTGAGGGCGTTGGCGACGACCCAGCTGGAGAAGCCGTCGTGCCTGCGCAACAGGGACGCGCCTTCCTCGGGGGAATAGGGAATCTCGGCCGTCTTCTCTTCCTCGCTCAGGTCGGCGATCTTGAGCCAGAACATGCGGCTCAGCATGCGGGCGTTCAGGCCCTTCCAGGCGACGATGTGGCCGGCCACCAGGTCGGCCAGCTTCTTCTCGTCAAGCACAGTCTGGGACTGGTGCTTGACGAAGACCGTCCGGTGGGCATCCCTGGTGATTCGCTTGTAGGCATCCGGGGTCATGTGGGCCAGGGTCACCTGGAAGCCGGGCAGGAACTCCAGCTCCACGGTCAGGCGCTCGTCTGCCTGGAGCTGGCGGCTCTGGATCAAATCCGCAATGGACATAAAGGCTCCTTCACGGGGCGCGTGGCCCCGGCTTGCTCTATTCGTAGGTGTAGGTGACTTCGTCCTCGCCCGCGGCCGAGGCCATGGCCACGAACTCCAGGGGCAGCTCTAGGGGGGCGTTGCCCGAAAGCTCCGGGGTGTTCACCTCCCCGCGCGGCAGGCCGATGCTGAGCTTCTTGCCCGCCGCGCCCCCGCCCAGGGCCAGGGCCGCGCGCTCCTGGGTCTTGGCCTGGCGGAAGAAAGCCAGGTGCGGACCCTGGAAGTAGGTCTTGCAGCTGGCCTTGACCGTGCGCAGATCGGCCACGTAGCCCTGGAGCGCGAAGTCGTCATTCAGGGTGACCAGGTTGTCCAGGAGCTTGATGGTGCGGCTGATGCTGACCGACCACTCGGTTATGGGCAGGTCCACCCCGGCCACGCTCAGGGTGCACAGCCGGCCGGCCAGGGCGTTGCCGGCCAGGCTCAGGGTGGGCAGATAGCCGCAAACAACCGCGTCGGCGGCCGGCGCGCCGGAAAGGGGGGTGCCGATGGTGATGGTGTCGGCCGCATCGTCCACGTCCGTCACGCTGTAGCCAGCCCCGGCGTTGTTCTCCGCGCCAACCTGCACCCGCGCACCCTTGTCGAAGCGCTTGGCCCCGCCGGTCTCCAGCTTGATCACCGTGGTGGTGCTGCCGGCGATGGTCACCGCCTTGCCGGCGTTGAGGATGGCCCGGCACTTGCCGCTGATTTCGTGCTTGATGGCGCCCTTGGCCGAGCCGCTAGTCTTGAACTCCTCCACCACCAGGCCGGTGATGAACTGGGTCAGGTTCTGGCCGGCCCGATAGCCCAGGGACAGGGACGGCACCTGGATGGCCGGGGCGTAGACCACGCTGGCCCCAGCGTTGATCGTCTCCTGGCCGGTGGCCGCCTTGATCACCGCCGCCTCGGCCGGCGGGGTGCCGGCCGCGCCGCTGGGCCGGCTGTAAATGCTGAAGCTCACGCTGCCGGCCGGGGTCAGGTCCCGGAAGCGCTCGGGCAGGGAAGCGGAGTTGCGGCGTTCCTCGGAGTCGGTGAAGCTCTCGGGCTGGCTGGCCTTGGGCAGGCCCAGCAGCCCGATGCTGTGGGCGCTGGTGAACTGGGCCAGGACCCCGAAACTCGTCTCCAGGGCCACGAACCCGGCCAGCTCCCGGTCCAGGGCCAGCTTGCTGGTGTCGATCATGGGTTACGCCTCGCTTTCCCGGTCCTCCTCCAGGAGGGCCGCGGGGGTGTGCTCTTCGCCGGCCGGGGCCGGGGCTTCATCGCTGGCTGGAGCCTCGGCCGGCTCCCAGGCTGGTCCGGTCAGGCCGGCGGCCAGGTGCTCGGGCACCGCCAGGACCTGGCCGGGTCCGGCCTCGCCAGCACCCGGCACCACCTGGACGGTTGCGGACTTGTTGCGCATCAAAGGCATGGCTGCCTCCCTTACTCGGGGAACTGGTAGCTGATGAGGTAGGACTGGATCACCGCGCCCACCGCCTCGCCGCCCTCGGCGCTGAAGGCGAACTCGGTGCCGGCCAGGATGGTCTCGAAGGCCAGGCCGCCCAGGGTTTCGTCAGCCTGGATGGTCTGCTCCAGGGCCAGGTCCAGGGCGTTGACCAGCGCGTCAAGGCTTTGCTCCTCAGTGGCCGCGGCCACCGCCTCCACCCTGACCAGCAGATCGCGGCGATAGCGCCGCACCGCCCCGGTCTCTTGCAGCTCGGCCGGCTCCTCGGCCTCGGGCCGCACCAGGATGGCCGGCATCTCGCTAGAACTCAGGCGCAATGCGGCCGCCGGGTCGGTCAGGACCCGCTCGCCGGCCGGAGTGGCGGCCGCCTTGAGCCGCTCCACCAGGGCCGCGATGATCAGCTCCCGCTTGTGGCTCATCGCCGCACCGCCAGGACCAAGAGGGTCAGCCCCGGGCCGGCCGGCCGGCGCTCGCTGACGGTGTAGGAGCCTTCCTTGACGCTCAGGCGGGCATTGGCCGGGAGGAAGAGAGGCGTGCCCTGGCCGGCCTCGGCCACGTCAGAGGCCAGGCAAAGCAGCACCGGCCGGGTGGCGCTCAGCCGGGCCCCGCCCACCTTGGCCTCCACCGGCGTCTCGCTGAACACCCCGCCGATGGAGCGGGCCCGCTCCTCGTCCGGCCACAGGGTGGCCGCGGTGGCGAACTCCGCCTGGGTGATGAAGACCCCCAG
>JAZDHW010000363.1:0-11691 GCA_043805555.1 Pseudomonadota bacterium | reverse complement strand
GCCGCGGGGGCCGGGGCCTGGGGGCGCACCGGGCCGGTCAGCTCGGCCTCGGGCGCGGGCAGGTTGGGGTCGCTGCCCACCCGGCAGGGGGCGTCGGCCGGGCAGGCGCAGCCGCCGGGCGCGCCCGCCATGGCGGCCATGGCTGCGCAGCAGGTTTTAACCGGGACCGGGGCCTGGGCGTGGGACTTGACGGCGGGCGCCCGGCCGGCCAGCGGATCGGCGGCGGCCTGGAGCCCTGCCACCAGCAGGGGCAGCATCACTAGCAGGCAGACCAGCAGGCGCAGGCGCGGTCGCGGCAAATTCCCTCTCCGGTTAAAAGCAGTCACCTGGCCAGAAGATAGCACCCGCCTCGGCGGTCGTCAACTTTACCGATGGTTTTTGTAGTATTTAGATGGCGCAGCCGCCCCCTTGGCGCGCCCACGCAAAAAAGCAGGGGCGGGGACCATCCCCACCCCTGCCAGTCATGGAATGATAGCGGCTAGTTGGCCCGCGACTCGTACTTGCCGGCGTGGTGCTCCTTCAGATACGCCTCCAGGCGTTTGAGGCCCTCGCCGATGTTCTCCAGGCTGTTGCAGTAGGAGAAGCGCAGGAAGCCGTGGCCGCCGGGGCCGAAATCCCGGCCCGGGGTCACCGCCACCCCGGCGTGCTCCAGGATGTGGAAGGCCAGGCGGTAGTCGTCCGGGTCCAGGTGGTCGCAGCGGGTGAGCACGTAGAAGGCCCCCTGGGGGACCACCGGGATGGAGAAGCCCAGGCGCTTGAGGCCGTCGACGATGTGCAGCCGGCGGGCGTTGTACAGGCCCACCATGCGGTCCACCTCGCGCTGGCATTGGGTCAGGGCGGCGATGCCGGCCCACTGGGCCATGGAGGGCGCGCAGATGGCGAAGTTCTGGTGCATCTTCTGCAACGGCCGCAGGTAGTGGGCCGGGGTGATGAGATAGCCCAGCCGCCAGCCGGTCATGGCGTAGAGCTTGCTGAAGCCGCCCAACACAAAGGCGTTGTCGGTGTACTCCAGCACGCTGTGCTCCTGGCCGTCATAGGCGAGCCCGTGGTAGATCTCGTCGCTGATCAGGTACGGCCCGCCAGTCCGGCCCGGACCGCCAGTCCGGCCCGGACCGCCAACCTCGCCCGGCACCAGTTCGGCGATGGCGGCCATGCGCTCGGGGGTCAAGAGCTGGCCGGTGGGGTTGGCCGGGCTGTTGATCACCACCGCCTTGGTCAGCGGGCCCAGGCGCTTGGCAATCTGTTCGGGCCGAAACTGGAAGGCGTCCTCCTCGGCCACCGGCACATAGACCGGCTCGCCGCCGCAGAAGCTGACGAAGTTGGGGTAGCAGGCGTAGCAGGGATCTGAGAGGATCACCTGCTGGCCCTGCTCAAGAAGCGCCGCAAACAAGAGCAACATGGCCGGGCTGGTGCCGCTGGTCACCAGCACCCGGTCCGGGTCCACGGTGACGCCGTAGCGGGCGCGGTAGTGGTCGCAGATGGCCTGGCGCAGGGGCCGGATGCCCAGGGAGTGGGTGTAGTGGGTCTGGCCTGCGGCCAGGGCGGCGACGGCGGCGGCCTTGATGGGCTCCGGGGTTTCGAAGTCCGGCTCGCCCACCTCCAGGTGGATGATGCTCCGCCCCTGGGCCTCCAGCTCCTGGGCCCGCTCCAAGACGTCCATCACGATGAAGGGGGGAATGTCTGCCGCCCGCTTGCTCACGCCCATGACCACACCTCTTTAACCAGGCTAGATTGCTAAGTTTATCTTACGTCTACCCAAGGCCTGGCCCATCCAGGCCATTTATTACCAAGAAAGCGCCGTTCTGGCGAGAAAACAAAAATAGCGGGACGATCCTCCGCCCGGAGTCCCGCCGCGCTGTTTCGGCCGCCGGACCCGAGGGGAGAATCGTCCCGCCTAAGCTCGATGGTTCATGGGTGCTTGAGCGCCCCCGCCGTATCCCTGCCCCGGGCCCGCGCCTGGGTTTAAATCACCTTGTTCAGCGAATACTCGATGATGCCCTCGGCCCCCCGGCGCATCAGCTCCGGGATCAGGTCGCGCACCTGGTTCTCGTCCACCACGGTCTCCACCGAGAACCAGTCGCTGTTGTACAGCGGGGCCACGGTGGGCGCGGTGAGGCTGGGCAGGGCCTCCACCACGTCGGTGATCTTGATCTTGGGCACGTTCATCTTCACCGCCACCAGCTTCTCGGCCCTGAGCGCGCCCTTGAGCAGCAAGGCGATCTGCTCGATCTTCTTGCGCTTGGCCGGGTCCTCCCAGGATTTCTTGTTGGCGATGAGCTGGGTGGTGGACTGCATCAGCTCCTTGATGAGGTTCAGGCCGTGGGCCTTGATGGTGGAGCCGGTCTCGGTCACCTCCACGATGGCGTCGGCCAGGCCGTTGACCACCTTGGCCTCGGTGGCGCCCCAGGAGAAGTGCACCTGCACCGGCACGCCCTGCTCCTCGAAATAGCGCTTGGTGAAGTTGACCATCTCGGTGGCGATGCGCTTGCCGGCCAGTTGCTTGACCTCGGTGATGCCGGAGTCCTTGGCCACGGCCAGCACCCAGCGGGCCGGGCGGGCGGAGACCTTGGAGTAGATCAGCTCCTCCACGTAGACCACGTCCGAGTCGTTCTCCAAAATCCAGTCGCGGCCGGTGATGCCCGCGTCCAGGGTGCCGCTCTCCACGTAGCGGCTCATCTCCTGGGCCCGGCAGATGGAGCAGTCGATCTCGGCGTCGTCGATCTCGGGGAAATAGCTGCGGCCGTTGACGTTTATCTTCCAACCCGCGCGGGCGAAAAGCCGCACGGTGGCGTCCTGCAGGCTGCCCTTGGGCACGCCCAGCTTGAGCGGCAGACTCATTTGCCGTAAACCTCCTTGGGGTCGAAGAGCGGCTCGCCCTCGGTGACCAGCCCGCCGTCCGACACCCGGCGGAAGAAGCAGCTCTGCATGCCGGTGTGGCAGGCCGCGCCGCCGATCTGGTCCACCACGAACAGCACCGTGTCGTTGTCGCAGTCCACGTACACGGACTTGATCTTCTGCACGTTGCCGCTGGTGCCGCCCTTGTGCCAGAGCTCCTGGCGCGAGCGCGACCAGTAGTGCGCCTCGCCGGTGGCCAGGGTCTTTTCCCAGGCTTCCTGGTTGATGAAGGCCAGCATCAGCACCTTGCCGCTGGCCGCGTCCTGGGCGATGGCGGGGATGAGGCCGCCGGTCTTGTTGAAATCCAGCGCGATCATTTGCAATCCCATATCGGGTGGCCGGTGAAAAGGGTTATTTACCCGGCGCGCGGGGGGTTGTCAAGGCCGCCCCCGCGCCGGGGCGATAGTCTTCAATTCGTCATATATCAGGCCGTTGGCACCCAAGGCGACGCCCCGGCGGGCCTGGGGGCAGGTCCGGCCGGGGCGCAGGGTGGCCGCGCGGGTCTAACTGGCGGCAGTAAACATCCTGTGCGGGCCATGGACGGCCCGCCGAAAAGCGATGGCCTTGTCCAAGGCCGCGCTTTTCGCCAAGTTGGCCGAATTTACTGCGGCCAACTTGGGTTGTCCAAGTCCAAGGATGGGCTTTGGCAACTAAAAACTCAGCTCCGTGGTGCGCAGGCGGTTGTCCACCGCGGTCACGCCGGGGTAGCGGGCGGCGATGTCCCCGGCCTTCTGCTTGCTCACCTTGTCCTGCACAAAGCCCTCCAACACCACCTCGCCCTCAATCAGGCTCTGGGCCTGGATGTCGCGGTAGGGGCTGGTGAGCACCTTCTTCTTGATGGCGCTCTCCACCCGCTTGGCAAAGGCCCGGCGGGCCAGCTCCTGGCTGACCAGCTCCGGCTCCAGCAGCTCCGGCATCTTCTGCACCGCCAAAGCGATCAGCTCGGCCCCGGCCTCGGCGGTGAGGCTGGCGGTGTTGAGCACCAGGTTATAGAGGCTCCAGTCCGAGAGGTCCTTGTGGTAGACGCTCTCGATCAGGGCGCGGCGCTGCTTGTCATAGTTGTGCACGAAATCGTTGGCGTCCTCGCCGGAGAGCCCCATGCGCTCGCGCACCCGCTGGACCCGCAGGGCCTTGGGGGCCACCACCCGGGCGTGGAACACGCCGGGCACCTCGGCCAGGGCCACCTGGGCGCCGCGGCCCAGGATGACCACGTCGCCCTTGGAGGCCAGCTCCAGGTTCAGGGCCTCAAACAGGCTGGTGTAGGCCGGGTCGCGATAGAACAGCCGCTCCCAGAAGCCCGCGCCGCGCTCTTCCTCAAAGGCCGCGCAGGCGTCCTTGAACTCGGCGTCGCACTCGCGCGCCAGGGAGTGGATGCCCTCGCGGCTGATCAGGGTGTAGCCCAGCTTTTCGGCCACCAGGCCGGCGATTTCATCTCCCAGGCTGCCCACCTGACGGGAAATGGTGACGACTGACATGTAGTTCGGCTCCCTTGCTGCCGCCTCGCGCGGCGTGATGAGGTCCCGCCCCAGGTGTCTCATGCATTGCCATTCATTATAAGACCCGCCGCCGGCCAACGCCAGAGCGCGAGCAGGCGGCTCCGGGAGCGGTTTTCCCGAGCCCCAGCAGCAGCAGCCGGCCGCGCCCGCGGCCAAACTCAGGGCCATGACGCACCCCAAGCCGGGAGAGGAACCATGCGCGCGAAACCCTGGCCGACCTGGCCCAACCTAGCCCTGCTGGCCCTGCTGGCCGTCCTGGCCGTGGGCTGCGCCAGCAGCGAGGAAAAGAACGCCTACCTGAACGCCCAACTGGAGGCGCTCAAGCTGCAAAAGCCGCTCTTGTACCTGAAGGCCAAGCCCGGCGAGCAGATCACCCTGGGCGGGCTGGAGGAGCTGGCGGTCTACCAGCCCCTGGGCGCGGGCGGCGGCTCGCTGATTCGCCAGCACCAGAACGAGTGGGCCCCGGTGGCCCGCGAGGGTTTGGGCATCATCGGCACCGTGGGCGGCATCTACTATGGCGGCCAGGTGGCGGTGCAGTTGGCCGACTCCATCGGCCGCACGGCCGGCACCCACATCACCGGCAGCTTCAACAACCAGGGCCCGCAGTCGCCCATCAACTACTACGTGGGCCAGAACGGCGCGCCGGCCCAGAACGTCAGCGACCGCCACGACGCGGTGGACGACCACAGCGCCCCGGCGGCCGAGCCGGGTTTAAAATAGACAGGAAGGAGCAACCGCGCATAAGGCTGCGCGATGCCCGGCGGTACGGCCTGCCTCAGTCAACCGATGTATTTATCTTCGTAGGGGCGGGGGTCGCGTGCCGCGACGGCCATCGCGGGTCGGGAGACGCCCGGCTTCGCACCCGCCTCGCCCGCTCCCGTAGCAGCCATGTCTTAACATACAAGGGGCGGGGGTTATCCCCGCCCGCGCATTTCTGCGGGGAATGAAGACGGGCGGGGATAAACCCCGCCCCTGCCAAGAAACAACATCCTCCCGGATTACGGTTGCCGCGGCCCCCGGCATTACTGTTTTATCAGTCGTCCAGGCTCATCTTGCCGGGGTTGAGGATGTTGTGGGGGTCCACCAGGCGCTTGATTCCCCGCATCAGCTCCAGGGCCACGTCGTCGTGCTCCAGGCCCATGTACGGGGCCTTGGCCAGGCCGACGCCGTGCTCGCCGGTCAGGGTGCCGCCCAGGGAGCAGGTCAGGGCGAAGATCTCGTCGGCCGCCTTGTGCACGTCGGTCACCTGCACCGGGTCGCGGCGGTCGTACATGATCTTGGGGTGCAGGTTGCCGTCGCCGGCGTGGCCGAAGACCACGAACGGCAGGCCGTAGCCCTCCACGATGCGCGCTATGCCGGTCAGAAGCGCCGGCAACTGGCTCATGGGCACGGTCACGTCCTCGCTCAGGTTGTAGGGCCGCAGTTGCCCGGCGGTGCTGCCGGCCCGGCGGCGGGCGGCCCAGAGCGCCTCCACCTGCTCGGGGGTCTCGGCCATCTGGATGCCATAGGCCTGGTTGGCGCGGAAGATGGCCAGCACCCGCTCCATCTGAAAGTCGGCCTCGCCGGCGGTGTAGCCGTCGGTCTCCACCAGCAGCATGGCCCGCACCTGGGGCAGGTCCAGCCCGCCCTTTTCGCGCAGCACCCGGATGGTGTTCTCGTCCATGATCTCCATCACGCTGGGCACCACGCCCGAGTGCATGATGGCCGTCACCGCCCGGCCGGCCTGGTCCAGGGTCTCGAAAGAGGCCTGGCAGGTGCAAAAGGCCAGGGGCTTGGGGTTGACCTTCAACGTGATCTCGGTGATGACCCCCAGCACGCCCTCGCTGCCCACGAAAAGCCGCGTCAGGTCCAGGCCCGAGACGCTCTTCATGCAGCGGCTGCCAATGCGGGTCACCCGGCCGTCGGGCAGCACCACCTCCAGGGCCAGCACGTAGTCGCGGGTGGTGCCGTATTTGGCCCCCCGGATGCCGCCGGCGTTGGTGGCCACGTTGCCGCCGATGGTGCAGACCTTGCCGGAGGCCGGGTCGGGCGGGAAACAGAAACCGTGGCGGGCCAGGGCCTTCTGCAAATCGGCGTAGACCACCCCCGGCTCCACCACCGCCTGGCGGTCCTCGATGTTCACGGCCAGGATGCGGTTCATGCGGGCCAGGTCCAGCACCAGGCCGCCCTGGGCCGGCACCGCCCCGCCGGCCAGGCTGGTGCCCGCCCCGCGGGGGGTCACGGCAAAGCCGCGGGTGTTGGCCAGGGCCAGGATGGCCGAGACCTGGGCCGTGGTGGCGGGCCAGGCCGCGGCCTCGGGCCTATGGTCGTGGTCGGAGGCGTCGTAGGAATAGGTCACCATGTCGATGAGCGCGTCGCTGAAATTCTCCGCGCCCACGATCCCCTGGACGGCCTGCTTGTCTGCGTCGTTCATTCCGGTTGCTCTCCAGGCTGCGTCGGGTCGGCCGCCGCTCCATCACAACTAAGCGGCGATGCAGAGTAATTATTACCACAGCCCGCGTTTCCCGCCCGCGCCCAAAATGCCGGCGGCCGGCCCGGCCGGTCCCGGCCGGCCCCCACCGCGCGGCGGGGGGGCAATTGGCGAACCGGCGGCCGAGGTTGCCGGTTGCCACGGGCGGCCAAACCTGGCACCATTTGGCCGCCGCCGCTTGACGCGCGGCAGGGAGGCAAAGGGCGGCATGCCAGCGAGCCGGGAAATCAGCGCGGACGCGGCCTCCGCCGCCTGGCGGGCGCGGGTCTGGGGCGTGCTGTTGGTCAACGCCGCCACCCTGGCCTGGGCCAGCAACGCGGTGCTGGGCCGCTATTTGCGCGACGACATCGGCCCCCTGACCCTGGCCGCCCTGCGCTTCACGGTGGCCACCGCCCTGATGCTGCCGCTGATGCGCGGCGAACCGGGCCCCGCCCGCCGCCTGGGCGCGGACCGCTGGTGGATCGTGGGCATGGCGCTCACCGGCGTGGCGGGCTTCAGCCCCCTGCTCTACTGGGGCCTGCACCACTCCACCGCGGTCAACTCATCGCTGATCCAGGGCTTCTCGCCGCTGATCACCGCGCTCTTCGCCGGCATGATCATCGGCGAGGCGGTGAGCCTGCGCCAGGGCGTGGCCGCGGTGGTGGGGCTCGTGGGCGTGGCCGGGCTCATCTCCGGCGGCTCGCTGGATTATCTATTGCACCTGAGGCTCAACCCCGGCGACCTGCTCTTCCTGCTGGCGGCGGTCAACTGGGCCTTCTACTCGGTCTTCAGCCGCCGGGTGATGCGCGGCCGCTCGGCCCTGGCCGCCACCGTGGCCGCCAACCTGGTGGGCCTGCCCCTGCTCATCCTCGGCGCGGCCATCGAACTCAACCACCTGCCGCTAAACCTGCGCCTGGGCAGCATCGCGGCCATGGTGCACATCTGCCTGGTGCCCACCATCATCGGCTATTGGTCCTGGAACCGGGCCGTGCAGGCCCTGGGCGCGGGCGGGGCCATGGTCTTCTACAACACCCTGCCGCTGTATGGGGCCATCCTGGGCGCGGCCCTCCTGGGCGAGCCCCTGGGGCCGGCCCACCTGGTCTTCGGCGGGCTGATCCTGGCCGGCGGGCTCTGGGGCAGCCTGGGCGGGGCCCGGCGCTGAGGCGGCGCCTCAGGCGTCCAGCACCTGGCGCACCGTGTGCAGCAGTTGCCCGAAGCCGTAGGGCTTGTTGATGATGCCCCCGGCCCCCAGGGCCATGATCTGGCGCACCACCGTCTCGCTGGCGTAGCCGGTGGCCATCAGCACCCGGACCTTGCCGCCCAGGGCCATGATGACCTCCAGGCACTTGAGCCCGCCCATGCCCGGCATGCCCAGATCCAGCACCACCAGGTCCACCCCGGCCGGGTCGGCGGAGAGCACCGCCAGGGCCTCCTCGCCGCTGCCCGCCATGCGCACCCGGTAGCCGGCCCGGACCAGGGCCTCGCCGCAGGACTCCAGGATGGCCTCCTCGTCGTCCACCAGGAGCACCGTCTCGCTGCCCGTGACCGGTCCGTCCTCCGGGGCCGTGGCGGCCGGGTCCTGGGCCGCCTGCCGGGGCTGGGCGGGCAGGTAGATCCGGAAGCAGGCCCCGTGGCCGGGCTCGCTGTCGCAGATGATCTGGCCGTGGTGGTTGGCGATGATGGCGTAGACGGTGCTGAGCCCCAGACCGGTGCCCTGGCCCAAGGGCTTGGTGGTGAAGAAGGGCTCGAAGATGCGCGCGCGCACCGCCTCGCTCATACCCTCCCCGGTGTCGCTCACCTCCACCTGCACGTAGTCGCCGGGCTCCACGCAGGCGATGGCCTTGCACTGCGCGGGCGTCAGGCGCACCGTCCGGGAGGCGAAGCCCAGCACCCCGCCTTCGGGCATGGCCTGGCCGGCGTTGTTGGCCAGGTTTAAAAACACCTGCTCCAACTGGCCGGGATCGCCCAGCACCGGCGGCAGCTCGGGATCCAGGCCGGCCTTGATGCTGATCATCTTGGGCAGGGTGTGGGTCAGCACCTGGATGGTCTGGCCGATCTCCCAGTTGATGTCCACCTTCTCGCGCCGGGTCTCCACCTTGCGCCCCAGGGTCATCAGCCGCCTGATCATCTCGGCCGCGCGCTGGGTGGATTGCTCTATGCGCCCAATCCATTCGCGCGCCGGCGCGGAAAGCCCTTCCTCGTCCAGCACCAGTTGGGCGTGGCCGGAGATGGTCTGCAGCACGTTGTTGAAGTCGTGGGCGATGCCCCCGGCCAGGGTGCCGATGGCCTCCAGCTTCTGGGACTGGCGCAGTTGCTCCTCCAGGCGGGCCTTCTCCTCCTGGGCCTGCTTGGCGGCGGTGACGTCGCGGATGGTGCCCAGCAGGCGCAAGGGCCGGCCGGCCTCGTCCAGCTCGGCCCCGCCCTGCTGCACCACCCAGCGGGTGCGGCCGATGGGCAGCACCACCTGGTGCTCGATCTGGAAGGCCTCGCCATCGGCCAGGGCCCGCTGCAGGGACGCCTCCACCACCTGGCGCTGATCCGGGGCCACCCGCTCCAGGAACTGGGCGCTGGCGCAGCGGCCGGCGGCCGGCGGCAGATCCAGGATGCGCGCCACCTCGTCCGAGTATTCCAGGTGGTCCCGCCCCGCCTCCCAGGACCAGTTGCCCAGGTGGGCGATGGCCTGGGCCTTCCTCAGGTTGGCTTCGCTCTGGCGCAGGGCGGCCTCGGCCTGCTTGCGCGCGCTGGTGTCGCGCACCAGGGCCAGGACGTACTCCACCTCACCCAGATCCACCCGGCTCAGGCGCACCTCGGAGTCGAAGCAGGTGCCGTCCAGGCGGCGATGCACCCAGTCGAAAAGCTGGGTCTGGCCCTGCATGGCCAGCCGGAACCGGTCATGGGCCGCCCGCACCGACGGCTCGCCGCCGGGCTGCTGGTCCGGGAAAAGCACCTCCATGGGCCGACCCACCAGGTGGTCGTGCGGGCTGCTCATCATGCGCAGGGTCTCGCTGTTGCAGTCCACGATCACGCCGCGGCGCAGCAGGATGATGGCGTCGCCGGCGCTCTCAAAAAGGGCGCGGTAGAGCTTCTCGCGCTCCTCCAGGTCCCGCTCGGCCTGGCGGCGGGCGGTGATGTCGCGCAGGATGCCCACCGCGTGCCAGCCGTCGCGCAGGTTGAGGGAGGAGACCGAAATCTCCACCGGAAACATCTCGCCGTTCTTGCGCCGGGCGGTCAATTCCACGGTCTGGCCGATGATGGCCCCCTCGCCCGAGGGCTTGAAGTCCTCAAAGGCCTCGCGGTAGGCGGGGTGGAACTGCTGGGGCGCCAGCAGCAGGTGCAAATCCATGCCCTGGGCCTCATCCCCGGCATAACCGAACATCCGCTGCGCGGCCCGGTTCCAGAAGATGATCTTTCCCTGGGGGTCGATCATGATCACCGCGTCCAGGGCCCCGGAGCTGATGCCGCGGAACTTCTCCTCGCTCTCGACCAGGGCCTCCTGCGCCTCGCGCCGCTCGCGCTCCACCCGCAGGTTGCGCCAGGTGATGAATCCGGCCAGCAGGGTGACCACCAGCCAGACCAGCACCCCCAAGAGGGTCAGCTTGCCGGTGAGGATGCCCATTTCGGCCTGGACGTCGTCGGCGTACATGCCGGTGCCCACGATCCAGCCCCAGGGCTTGTATAGCCGCACATGGGAGATCTTCTCGGCCAGGTGGCGGGGATCGTCCTTCCATTGCCAGATGTAGGAGACATAGCCTTCGCCGTGCTGGCGCACCACCGCCACGAAGTCGCTGAACAGGCGCTTGCCCTGCTGGTCGGCGTAGTTGGCGACGTTCTTGCCTTCCAGGTCGCTACGGTAGGGGTGCATCAGCATGCGGGGGCTGAGGTCGGTGATCCAGAAATAGTCCTTGCCCCGGTCGCCGTAGCGCAGGTCGCGCACGCGCAGCAGGGCGCGCCGCTGGGCCTCGGCCTCGCTGAGCAGGCCGGTGCGGGCCTGCTGTTCATAGGTGGACAGCAGGGAGGTGACCGTCAGCGTCAGCTCGCGGATCATCTCGCGCTTCTTGGCCAGGATGGCGTCTTGGACCTGGGGCAGGACCACCCAGAAGATGGTGACCCCGAACAGCGCAACGCTGAGCATAGCCGGCAGGAACACGCCCAGGTGCCGCTTGATGCTCTGACCGCCCGCCATGCCGCTCCCCGCTCCTGCCCGCCACAGCCCCACCAGGCGGGCATGGCGGGAAACCCATCCGTCCCCGCCGGCCGTCACTGCCGCGCCGGCATCGGAAAATACTTATATTGGCACCGAATATCGCTATTTTACCGCCGCCATTCCATACTTGTCCACCATGATAGGCAAAACCCGGATCGCCGCCCCGCCGGCCGGCCGGGGTCTGTGCTAACATGGCGGCGGGCCCCGCCACCACCGCCCAGGAGAAGCCATGTCAGAGCGCACCGCCTCCCCCGCAGCCGGGTTCGCGGACCTGACCGCGCTGGTCCGGGCCGCCCGGTCCCTGGTGGTCTTCACCGGGGCCGGCATCTCCACCGAAAGCGGCATCCCGGACTACCGCTCGCCCGGCGGGCAGTGGACCCAGACCAGCCCGCCCACCCTGGGCGAGTTCCGCTCCGGCCCGGCCGGCCAGCGCCGCTATTGGGACTACTACCGCGAGTTCTTCCCGGTCTTTCTAAAGGCCAGGCCCAACCCCGGCCACCTGGCCCTGGGCCGGCTCTGGGCCGCCGGCCGCCTGCGCGGGGTGGTCACCCAGAACATCGACGGCCTGCACCAGGCCGGCGGGGTGGACGCGAACGCGGTCTGGGAGCTGCACGGCAACGCATTCATGAGCGCCTGCCTGGACTGCG
>JAZDHW010000362.1:0-10652 GCA_043805555.1 Pseudomonadota bacterium | reverse complement strand
ACCTGCCGCCCGGGGGCCTGGCCGCCGAGGCGGCCCTGGACCTGGTGGCGGCCCTGGTGGCCGCGGCCCTGGGCCCCGGCGGCCTGGGCCACGTGAAGCTCTCCGGCGCGGACGCGGACGGCCGCCCGATCCTGGTCAGCGCCACCGGCCCGGCCGATCTCTCGCGCCGGGGGCCGGCCGCCGACCTCGTGGGCCGCGTGCACCTGGCCCTCATCGCCGCCAACCGCGACGCGGCCAGCCTGCAGGCCGGGCTGGCCCGCCTGCTGCCCACCCTGGAGCCCGGCCTGGCCCAGGCCTTGGCCCGCGAATTGCCGTCCCTGCCCGGCCTGGGCGGCCTGGGCGGTCTGGGCGGTCTGGCCTAGCGCCCGAACAGCTTCTCGATGGCCCCGCCGATGCCCTCGCCCAGCTTTCTCACCGGCTCGGTCACGCCGCCCTTGGGCTGATACGCCTCGCCCTTGCGGGCCGCGGCCAGGGCGTCCTGGCAGAGGCCGCTGGGCTCGCCCCCGGCCGAGGCCAGCCCCGCGGCCAACCCGGCCGGCCCCAGCAAAAGCACCCCGCCCAGGCTCTTGCCCAGGGTGGCCAGGGCCTCCAACTGGTCCAGGCTCAGGCGCGGCTGGGCCAGAGTGCCGCCGAGCTTGAAGGGCTTGGCCAGCTCGCTCAGGTTCAGGCCCACCCCGCCCGGCGAGGTGATGCCGCCTTTGGCCTGGGGGTTGAAGGCCGCCTCCAGCTCCTCGGTCTTAAGGTTGACCTGGCCCCGGCCCAGGATGACCACCCGCTCGCTGTCCAGGGCCAGGGCGGTGGTGCTGGCCAGGCCGTCCCTGACCACCAGGCCCAGCACCAGGCAGTTGACCGAGGTGTCGTCGCCGCTGCCGAAGAGCCCGCCCACCAGGCCGCCGAGCCCGCCGGCCAGGTCGCCCAGGATGGCGAAGCCGCGCTGGTGTAGCTTCCCGCGCCGCAGCACCTGCCAGGTCTTGCCGTTGAGCCCGGCCATGACGGCGGCCACGGACCGGCCCCGGCCGCGCAGGCTGGCCCCGGCCTCCAATTCGCCCTGCAGCACCTCGCGCACCCCGGCCTCATGCAGGATCGGCCCCAACTGGCTGCCGGCCAGGCCCAGGTCCAGGTCCACGGCATAGGCCTGGCCGGCCGGGGCCGGGGCCGGGGCCAGGCCCAGCTTGAGGGTCAGCTTCCCGCCGCTCCAGCCGGCCCGCAGGGGCTCCAGGCCCAGGCGGCCATCGGCCAGACGCAGGTTAAGGTCCAGGTCCGACCAGGCCAGGCCCGGCGCGGCGAACTGGGCCGCCTTCAGGGCCAACTGGGCGTCCAGGGCCGTCAGCCAGTCCAGGGGCAGGGGCTCGGCCGAAAAGACCTTGTCCGCCGCCGTCCCGCCGCCGCCGGCCTGGGCCTGGGCCTGCTTTTTAGCGGCCGGCCCCGGTCGCCAGGCGGTCAGGTCGAGTTTTTTGGCCCGCAGGTCCGCGGTCAGGCGGGGGCGCGGGCCACCGCCCTGGTATTCCAGCCAGCCCTGCAAATCGCTGGCCCCGGCCTGTAAAGTCACCGGGTCCAACCGCCACGCGCCGGCCTTGCCGTCGCGCAGGCGGCCCTGCACCAGCCAGGGTCCCGGCGGGCCGGCCAGGCCCAATTCGGCCGGATCCACCAGCTTCAGCGCCAACTGCAAATCCACGCCCCGGGGACCGGCCGAATCGCCCAGGTCCGCCACCCGGCCCTGGGCGCTGAAGCTGGCCCCACCCCAGGCGGCCTCCAGGCCCAGCGCCTGGACCCCGTCCGCGCCGGCGGGCTCCAGGCGGCCCCGCACCCGCCACTCCCGGCCGCCTTGGCTGCCCGTGGCCTCCAGGCTGAGGCCCTGGTCCGGGCCGGCCTGGCTGAGCTTCAGGCCCTGCACCTCCAGGTCCAGGGGAGAGGCCGCGCCCTGGTCGCGCCAGCGCAGCCGGGCGTCCTTCACCTCCACGCTCTGGAAACTCAGGGCCAGGGTCTCGCCCGCCGCGGGTTGGTCCGTGGCCGGCGCGGGGGCGGTAGGGGCGGCGGGGGCGGCCCCGGCGGCCGGCACGGGCGCGAACTCCAGGTTGGTGCGGCCCTTTGCGTCGCGCTCCAGGTCAAGATCCAGGCCCTCCAGGCGCAGTTGGCGCACCACCAGCCGCCGCTGGCGCAGGAGCGGCCAAAGGTCCACCACGATCAAGGCCTTGCGGGCGCTGAACATCCGGGGCTGGCTGCACCAGGCCGGGTTGCCCAGCGCCACATCCTCCACCTCCAGGCGCGGCCGGGCCGAGACCGCCAGGCCCAGGTGGCCGCCCAGGGTCAGCTCGCGGCCGGTGGCCGCCCGCACCGCCGCGATGAGGCGCGGCTTGAGGGCGTCGTAGTCAAAGCTGAGCAGGACAACGTAGAGCGCGGCCAGGGTTAGCATTGCCAGCCCCGCCAGCCCGGCCAGGGCGATCAGGGCGCGGCGCAGCCAGACCGGGCGGGGAGCAGGGTTGACCGGGGCGGGCTCGCCGGGCATGGGCCACTCCTTGAAGTGGGGTTGGGAGCTTTGTCTATGATTTTACCCAGGCCCGGACCCAGGCCGCCAGGAAATCGCCGGCCAGGGGCCGTGGGCGCAGGGCCGGTGGGGGACGAAAAAAGCGGCCCGGGGCCGCTGCGGGGGGCAAATTGACGGCCGGCCCACGGGGGCCGGCCTGAGGGAGACGGTTAAAGGTTCTGGTTCCAGGGTCTTGGTCCGACCGCCCGCGCTCCCTGCGCCGCGGTCCTTAATCCTAGCCTAAACACTAGACGATTCGATCACTCCATTACGGGTCTCGTCTCGTCCGTCTCCCTAGTTATCAGTATGCGGCGGGCCCGGCGGAATTGTCCATCGGTATTTTCGGCGTCCATCATTATTTTGCCGGCCGGGAACCTGGCTAATTGTCCTGGAATAACAGGTGGTTGATGCATTCGGCCAGCACCTGGGCCCGGATCTGGCGCGAGGCGTTGACCAGGATGGCCAGCCGGGCCTGACGCCAGACCGGCAGGTCCTTGCGGTGATCGCCGGCATAGTCGAAGCCGCCGGGCCCGAAACGCTCCACCAGGGCCTGGGCCTTGCGCTCCGCGGTGAGGTTGGTCACGCCGTCGCTGGCCAGGACCTGGTCGAAAATACCCAGGTGTTGAGCCACCTTGGCCGCGATGGACCGGTCGCTGCCCGTGGCCAGGACCAGGCGGCGGCCCTGGGCGCGCTCCTGGCGCAAAAAGGCCAGGAAGGGCTGGTTATAGGGCAGGCGGGCCGGGTCCAGGTCCACCCGCCGGGCGATCTCCTGCTTGGCGTGGGCGCGGCCGCGCAGCAGCCAGGCCAGCACCGACAGGTAGTGCCAACGGCTCTGGCGCAGGAGCAGGCCGAATGAAATGCCGGTGGTGTCCTTGAGCACCAGGGTGCCGTCCAGGTCCACGCAAAGCGGCGGTTTTTCGGCCATGAACCTCCGGGCTGGCTGGGGGTTTGACGCACCTTTTGTAACCCAGGCCGGCCCCGCGGCCAAGCCCAAACTGGAGGCCGTGGGCCGGTCTGGGCGGGGCCGGGCTGCGGCGGGCCCAAAATGTCGGGGCCTTGGCCGGGAGAGGCGCATTATTTGCTCAAGTCGTGGGCCGCGGGGGCCGAAAAGATAAGCAACCAAGCACCCGGTCCGGAGACTGTGATGGAATTGACCAACTTAATCTGTAGTCTGATCGGACTGACCTGGGCCCTGGTTCTGGTCGGCCTGGCCCTGACCCGGATCCCGGTCCGCCCCCTTGCCCGCACGGTTGTTAAACGCAACGTGCGCTCCCGCTATTCGGAGCGCACCTTGCGCTGAGGGTCGCCAGTCGGGGCCCCTGACCAGCTCCCCGCCGGTGCGCGGCCGCTTGCCGGCAGCGCAAATAGGAGGGGACCTGCCGGCCTCGGGAGATGAGTTCAGTTGGGCCCGGCGACGCCCCGTCCCACCCTGCCCGGCCGCCACGCGCGGTCGGGCAGGCCTTTTTGGGGCGCGCCGCCCCGACGGGGGGCGGCGCGCCCGCGCGGGCCGGGGATGGCTTGCGGCGCGGCCTCTGCTCAGGCCGGCAGGACCAGGCGGAAGGTGCTGCCCCGGCCGGGATGGCTGTCCACCTCCACCCGGCCGCCGTGGGCCTGGGTCACGTGCTTGACAATGGCCAGGCCCAGGCCGGTGCCGCCCTGCTGGCGGGAGCGGTCCCTGTCCACCCGGTAGAAGCGCTCAAAAAGGCGGGGCAGGTGCTCGGCGGCGATGCCGGGGCCATTGTCGCTGACGCTGATGATTATCTTGTCGCCGTCCTGCTGCACCCCGAAAACCACCCGGCCGCCGTCCTGGCTGTATTTGACCGCGTTGTCCAAGAGATTCAGCACCGCCTGCTCCAGTTGCTGGCGGTCGGCGTTCAGGTTGGGCGGAGGCGAGGGCAGCTCGCGCACCAGCTCCACGCTCTTGTGGGCGGCCAGCTCGCTGACCGTGGACAGGGCCACGTCGGCCAGGTCCGCGGCGCTGAAGATCTCCTTCTGGGGCGCGGCCTCGCCGCTCTCGATGCTGGCCAGGTCCAGCAGGTCCTCCACCAGGTGTTGCAGGCGCTGGGTGTGGCGCTCGATCATCTCCACGAAATGGCGGGCGTATTGGGGGCTGTCCAGGGCGCCGTCCAGCAGGGTCTCGGCCGAGCCCTTGATGGCGGTCAGGGGGGTGCGCAGCTCGTGGCTGACGTTGGCCACGAACTCGCGGCGCATCTTCTCCACCCGCTTGCGCTCGGTGATGTCGTGGAACACCGCCACCGCGCCGCCGGTCTGGGGGCCGTTGCTGGAAAGCCGGGCCACCTGCACCTCCAGGTGGCGGGTGCCGGGGCCCAGCACCCGGATCTCGCGCGAGGCGTGGGGCTCCCCGCCCAGCACCGCCCGCATGGCCTCCTGCAACTCGGGGTTGCGCAGCATCTCCAAGGGCGTGCAGCCCAGGGGATCGCGGCGCAGGTTGAGCAGCCGGACCAGGGCCTGGTTGGCCAGCAGGATATAGCCGTTGGGGTCCACCAGCATCACGCCCTCCACCATGGCCCCCAGGATGGCCTCCTGGCGGTCGCGGGCGCGGGTGATGTCCTCGATCTTCTGCTGGAGGCTCTCGGCCATGGTGTCAAAGGCGCGGCCCAGCTCGCCCACTTCGTGGCGGGGATAGCGCCGCACCCGGGCGGCCAGGTTGCCGGCGGCGATCACCTGCACGGTGTCGGTCAGGTCCTTTAGCGGCCGGGAGACATTGTGGGCCACCAGGTAGGCCACTCCGATGCTGAGCAGGGCGCCCAGGAGCACCGCCCCCAGCACCAGCCTGCGCACCCTGGACAGGGTGCGGTCCAGGTCGGCGAGCGGCAGGGCCAGGCGCACCACCAGGCCGGGGTGGCTCACCTCGCCCACCAGGCCGGCCACGTAGAGCAGGTTCACGTCCAGGGTGGTGCTGAAACGCACGCTGGCGCCGAGGCCCTCGGCCAGGGCCTGGCGCACCTCGGGCCGGTGGGCGTGGTTCTCCAGGTGGTCCAGGCCCGGCCGCTCCACCCCGGAATCGCCCACCACCCGGCCCTGGGGCTCGATCAGGGTCAGGCGCAGGTTCAGGCCGGTGGCCAGCTCGCGGGCCAGGGCCTGGGTGGCGTCGATGTCCTGGCCCGGCCGCCAGCGCCCACGCACCAGCTCCTTGACCAGGGCGAGCTGGTTCTCCAGGCCGTCCTGGGCCTGGCTCAGTATCCTGCCGCCCAGCGACCTTTGCAGCAGCACCCCCACCGCCAGCAGGGTGCACAGCACCACCAGCAGGCAACCACCCAGAATGCGGGCCTGGTAGGAGGAGCGGAGCCTCATTCCCCGCCCCGGAAACGGTAGCCGATGCCCCGGATGGTCTCGATAACCTCGCAGATGTCGCCCAGCTTCTTGCGCAGGCGGCGCACGTGGGTGTCCACGGTGCGGGCATAGCCCTCGTAGGCATAGCCCCAGACCTTTTCCAGGAGCACCTCGCGGGTCTGCACCTTGCCGGCGTGGCTGGCCAGGTGGTGCAGCAGGCGGAACTCGGTGGCGGTCAGCTCCAGCTCCTCGCCGTCGGCCTCCACCCGGTGCCGCTCGGGGTCGATGACGAGGTTGTCGAAACGCAGCACGGCCTGGCCGGTCTCCGGCTCGGCGCTGCGGCGCAAGATGGCCTGGATGCGCAGCACCAGCTCGCGGGGGCTGAAAGGCTTGGTCAGGTAGTCGTCGGCCCCGATCTCGAAGCCGATGATGCGGTCGGTCTCGTCGGCCAGGGCGGTGAGCATGAGCACCGGGATGCCGCGGGTGCCCTCGCCCTGTTTGAGCCGCCGGCAGACCTCCTTGCCGTCCATGCTGGGCAGCATCAGGTCCAGCACCACCAGGTCGGGATGCTCGCTCTGGGCCAGGCGCAGGCCTTCCAGGCCGTCGCCGGCCTTGATAACCTTGTAGCCCGCCTGGCGCAGGTTGAACTCCACCAGGTCCTGGATGTCCCGCTCGTCCTCCACCACCAACACCGTCGGCTTGCCCATATGAATCTCCGCTGGCTATGCAAGTCCTGTGGCACTGGAGTGCATCTTAACCCCTGCTCCCGCACTTTCCCAGGCGTAACCAGACGTTGTCGCCTGCCAATCTGTGGCAATTGAGTTACATCGCCGGGCCGGGGCCTCAGCCGCCCAGCCCGATGGCCGCCAGGGCCCAGAAAGCCACCGCGGCGACCAGGGCCGAGGCGGGAATGGTCAGGATCCAGGCCACCACCAGGTGCCCGGCCACCCCCCAGCGCACCGCGCTGAAGCGCTTGGAAGCCCCCACGCCCATGATGGAGGTGGAGATGATGTGGGTGGTGCTGATGGGCGCGCCGAAGTGCGAGGCCCCGGCGATGACCAGCGCCGCGGAGGTCTCGGCGGCGAAGCCGTGAAATGGCTCGAGTTTGAAGATGTTGTGGCCCATGGTGCGGATCACCTTCCAGCCGCCCACCGCCGTGCCCAGGCCCATGGTGAGCGCGCAGACCAGCTTGACCCACAGCGGCACCACCATGGCCGGCAGCCAGTGGGAGATGTACAGAGCCAGGGTGATGATGCCCATGGTCTTCTGGGCGTCGTTCATGCCGTGGCTCAAGGCCATGGCCCCGGAGGAGATCAATTGCAGTTTGCGGAAAAGCCGGTTGGACTTGCTCCAGGAGGCGTTGCGGAAGGCCCAGGCCAGGCCCAGCAGCAGCAGGTAGCCGCCCAGGAAGCCGAAGATCGGCGAGAGCACCAGGGGCACGATGACCTTGGCCAGGATGCTGGACACGTTGAGGATCGACCAGCCGCCAAAAGCCAGGCCCGCGCCCACCAGGCCGCCGATCAGGGCGTGGGAGGCAGAGATGGGCCAGCCGTAGTAGGTGGCGATGCCGTTCCAACTGGCCGCGCCCACCACCGCGGCCAGCACCATGAGCTGGGAGCCCATGATCATCTCGGGCCGGATGATGCCCTTGCCCATGGTCTCGGCCACCTCGGTGCCCAAGAGCGCGCCCAGCATGTTCAGGCCCGCGGCCATCATCACCGCCTGGCGGGGGCTCAGCACCTTGGTGGAGACCACCGTGGCGATGGCGTTGGCGCAGTCGTTGGCCCCGTTGGTGTAGTCAAAGGCCAGGCCCACCAGGATGATGAGGACCAACAGCAGGCTCAGCTCAGGCATTTTTGACGAACACCCCTTCCACCAGCTCGGCCAGGGTGTCGGTGCGGTTGATGGCCCGCTCCAGGCGGTCGTAGATGCGCGACCAGCGGATGATGGTCAGCAACTCCTGGTTGTCCAGCTCGCGGGGGGCGTACATCCGGGTAAGCTCCTCCATCAGCACCAGGTCCGACTCTCGCTTGGCCTCCTCGATGGCGTCCAGGTGGTCCTGCAGGTCGCGGTCCTTCTTGCCCAGCTTGGAGAGCATCTTGGCCGCCTGGCCCACCATCTCGCTGAGGTGGGCGGTGAGCCGGCGGGCGGCCTCGGGGATCTGGATGCGGCTGTATTCGCCGATGCGCAGGGAAATCTGCTTGATGAGCATCAGGACCTTGAGCATGGCCTTGTTCAGGTCGTGGATGTCCTCGCGGTCGATGGGGGTGATGAAGGTGGCGGCCAATTGACGTGAGAGGTCCTGGGACAGGTTGGAGCCCTCGTTCTCCAGGTCCATGATCTGGATGATCTTCTCGCGGAAATCGCTGGGTTCGGTGCACATTTCGGCCAAAACCTGGGCCGCGGCGGCGGTCTTGCCGATCAACTCCAGGAACATTTCGTCAAACTTGGTGGTTTTGGGAAAAAAGTTGAAGCCCATTAAAGCTCCTTGGTGGGGCGGCCAGATTCGTACAACTGACCCGACTTTATCTTGTAACACAATTGTGACGCGCCTGTAATATACCTTTACCGCTTCCCGGCGCAACCTGCCGCCGCCCGCCGCCCGGCTTGTGCCGACCGGCCGCATGGGGTATACACATCGGCCATGGCCGCCCAGCCCACAACCGCCCTGTTCGTCACCTGCCTGGCCGACGCCCTGCTGCACCCGGCGGCCGCGGCCACCCGGCGGGTGCTGGCCAACCAGGGCGTGGCCGTCAGCCTGCCGCCGGACCAGGTCTGCTGCGGCAACTCCCTATATAAGGCCGGCCACGCCCGCCAGGCCGCCACGGTGGGCGCGGCCTGGGTGCGGGCCATGGCCGGCGTGCGGGCCGACGCCATCGTCTCGCCCTCGGGCTCCTGCGTGGCCCACGTGCGCCATCACCTGCCCGGCCTGCTGGCCCCCTGGCCGGACCTGGCCGCCCAAGCCCGCGAACTGGCCGGGCGCACCTTTGAGCTGAGCCAATACCTGCACCACGTCCTGGGCCTGACCGCCCTGGCCGGGGCGAAAGCGCCGGGCCGGCCCTGGGCCTACCACGCCTCCTGCGGCCTGCACCGCGCCCTGGGCGAGCAGACCGCGCCCCTGGCGCTCCTGGACGCCCTGGCCGGCCGGCCCCGCCTGGCCCTGCCCCGGCCCGAGCGCTGCTGCGGGTTTGGCGGGCCCTTCAGCGTCACTCACCCCGAGGTCTCCGGCGCGCTCTTGGGCGACAAGCTGGCCGCCGCGGCCGAGGCCGGGGCCGCGGTGCTGGTGGTGGGCGACGTGGGCTGCCTGCTGCATCTGATGACCGGCGCGGCCCGACAGGCCCCCGGGCTGACGGTGGTGCACCTGGCCCAGGTCTTGGCCGGGGAGGTGGACTGATGCCGGCCCACCGCGTGCTGCCCACTGGCGATCCCCGCCGCCGGGCCGCCCTGGAGGGCTTCAGCGCCCGCCTGCGCCAGATGCACGCCAACGGCCTGGCCGACCCCGGCCTGCGCGCCCACCTGCACGGCCGGGCGCGGGCGGCCAAGCTGGCCTATTTCAGCGATCCGGCCCGCTGGCTGGCGCTCTTGGCCCAGCGCCTGGAGGACCGCGGGGTGCGGGTGCACTTCGCCGCGGACGCGGCCGAGGCCCGGTCAATTATCCTGGGCATTTTGCAGGCGGCCGGCGCGACGCGGGTGGTCAAGGGCAAGTCCATGACCTGCGAGGAGATCGGCCTCAACCCCGCCCTGGAGAAGGCCGGGGTGGCGGTGAGCGAGACCGACTTGGGCGAGTTCATCATCCAACTGGCCGAGGAGCCGCCCTTCCACATCCTGGGCCCGGCCATGCACCGCGACCGCGGCCAGATCGCCGAGCTTTTCGCCGAGAAGCTGGGCCAACGCGTGCCGGCCGAACCCGAGGCGCTGACCGCCCTGGCCCGCCGTGTGCTGCGCCAGCGCTTCCTGGCCGCCGAGGCCGGCATCAGCGGGGTCAACGCCGCGGCCTGCGAGGAAGGCCTCCTGGCCATCGTGACCAACGAGGGCAACGGCCGCTTCGTCACCAGCCTGCCGCCACTGCACATCGCGGTGATGGGCCTGGAAAAGGCCGTGCCCAGCCTGGCCGACCTGGGCGCGCTGCTGGAACTTCTCTGCCGGGCGGCCATCGGCGCGCCGCTGGCGTCCTACGCCTCCTGGCTCCTGGCCCCGGCCGGCCTGGCGGGCGCGGGCGGGCCCCGCGCCCAGCACCTGGTCATCGTGGACAACGGCCGCAGCCGCATCCTGGCCGGCGATTTTTGGGAGATACTGCTCTGCCTGCGCTGCTCCTCCTGCCTGAACTTCTGCCCGGTCTACGTGATGAGCGGCGGCCACGCCTACCACTCGGTCTATCCCGGCCCCATGGGCAGCGTGCTCACCGCGCTGTTGGAGGGCCAGCCCCGGGGCCTGGGCCTGGAGCACGCCTCCACCCAATGCGGCCTGTGCAAGGCCGAATGCCCCATGGGCATCGACCTGCCCGGCCTCTTGCTGCGTCTGCGCCAGCGCGAGGCCCCGGCCCAGGCCCTTTTGCCCGCGCTGGCCGCCCAGGCGCTCAGCCGGCGGGGGCTGTTCCAGGCCGCCTGCCGCCTGGCCCCGGCCGCGCTGGTGGCCCTAGACGCCCTGCCGGAATCCGCCCGGCCGCCCGGCCCCTGGCGGGCCTGGCGCGCCGGCGGGCGGGCCCTGCCCAAGTTCAAGGGCCACACCTGGCTGGGCCGCCAGGCCCGGGAGGACGGCGATGGATAAACACGCCTTCCTGGCCCGCCTGCCCCAGCGGCCCGACCTGACCCGGCCCGCCTGCCCGCCCCGGCCC
>JAZDHW010000361.1:0-20691 GCA_043805555.1 Pseudomonadota bacterium | reverse complement strand
CCTCGCCCGCCCCCCCGGTTGCGCTGCCGCAGCCGCCGCCTCCCCCGCCACCCGCCACGGCCCTGCCCCAGGCGGCCGCCCCGACCCACGCCATCCGCGAGGCCGAACTGCCCCCGGCCCCGGTCCCGGCCCCGGCCGTGGAACAGGCTCCAGCCGCCGAGCCCCGTTTTGACCAGCAGGAGTTGATCGAACAACGCCGTCAGGCCCGCCTGACCTTTGTGGAGGGCGTGGATCTCTTCAACGTCGGCCGCTACGCCGAGGCCGAGCAGCGCTTCCTGGCTTTCCTGGCCGTGTTTCCCGGCGACAACCAGGGCGAGCACTTCCTGGCCCTGACCCGCAAGACCCTGGCCTCCCTGGACACCGGCCACCTGCGGGTGACCTGCCGCCAGCCGGCCTCGGTCTTCCTGGATGGCCGCCCGGTGGGCGCCACCCCCCTGGCCCTGGACAACCTGCCCGCGGGCCGCCACCAGGTGGAAGTGCGCGCGGGCGATGCCAGCCAGAGCCAGGCGGTGGAGATCAAGGGCCGCACCACCACCAGCATCGCCTTTGACCTCACCCGCTACGAGGCGCCGGAGACGCCCGCAACCGCCGCCCCGGCCGCGCCGGGGGCCTATCGCCATCCCGGCCTGGGCTTCAGCCTCACCTTGCCGCCGGGCTGGCAGAGGGGCGACACGCCGGCCGACGCCGACCTGCGCCTGGTCCCGGCCCAGGGCCAGGGCTTCATCCAGGTCAACTCCATCCCCACCGAGCGCCAGGTGGACGCCGGCGCCTACGCCGTGCTGTGGGAACAGCGCTTTTTGCGCGACACCCAGCCCGGCGCCCAGCGCCTGGCCAGCCGGGCCCGCGCCCTGGCCGTGGGGCGCGCCTGGTGGGCTGAGTACCTGGGCGACGACGTGCGCACGGTGGTGGTCTTCATCAGCCGGCTTCAGCGCATGTACGTGCTCACCGGGGCCTGGCCGTCCGCGGACCACGAGCGCCGCCTGGCTGATTTCAACGCGGCCGTGGAGAGCTTCCGCGCGCCGTAATAGCGAATCCCATCGACCATTGAGCCGCCAAGCGCGGCCCCCAAAAAGTCAACCCCGGGGCGGGGCCGGTGCGAACCGGCTCCGCCCCGGAGTTGGTCAGGAGGCTTACTTGGCCTCGCGGCCCTTCTGGAGCATGTGGGTGAAGAAGGGGCTGGTGGCCATGGCGGTCTGCGGACCGGCCGCAGTTCTGGCGAACTCCGGCCGCAGCGCGCCCATGGCCTCCTTCTGCGGGGCCTTGGTGAAAAGGCTCAGGCCGGCGCTGACCAGCAGCAGGCAGCCGGCCACCAGGTAGGCGGTGCTGAAGCTGCCCGTGGCCGCCACCACCATCTGGGAGAGCTTGGGCAGGACAAAGCCGCCCACGCCCCAGGAGGTGAAGAGCAGGCCGTAGTTGACGCCGAAGTTCTTCAGGCCGAAGTAGTCCTTGGCCGCCGAGGGGAAGAGCGACAGGTTGGTGCCGTAGTTGAAGCCGATCAGGGTGGCGGCCGTGACCACGAACCAGGCCTGGGCCGAGCCCACCAGCAAGAGGGCGAACATCACCACCGCCTGCAAACCCATCATCAGCAGCATGGTGCGGGTGCGGCCGATGCGGTCGGAGAGCACGCCCGCCGCCACCCGCCCGCCGGCGTTGCCGATGGCCATCAGGGCCACCACCACCCAGGCCATGGCCCCCAGGCTCTGCTTGGCCATGCCGGCCACGTTGCCGATGATCATCAGGCCGGCCCCGGAGCCGATGGCGAACATGATCCAGAGCATGTAGAAGGTGCGGGTCCTCAGCATCTCGCCGGGGGCGAAGTCGCGCTGGTGGGTGGCCGCGTCCTGGCTGGGGGCGGGCATGCCCTCGGGCCGGTAGCCGGCCGGCGGGTTGACCAGGCCCTGGGCCAGGCCGCAGACCACCAGCATGAAGGCCGCGCCGAAGATGAGCATGCTGGTGGAAAGCCCGAAGTTGGCGATGAGGAACTGCGACAGCGGGGCGATGTAGACCGAGGCCAGGCCGAAGCCGGCCACCACGATGCCGGCGATCAGCCCGGTCCTGGAAGGCGCGAACCACTTGATGGCCGGCGGGGTGGCCGAGGCGTAGCCAAAGCCCAGGCCCATGCCGGTGAGCACGCCGAAGCCCAGCACCCAGCTTATGAGCGAGTAGGAGACCGAGCTCCACATCAGGCCCAGGCCGGTGAGGATGCCGCCGATGACCGCGGTCAGCCGCGGGCCCAGGCGGTCCTGCACCCGGCCGGCCAGGATCATGGTGGCGGCGAAGGCCAGGCAGCAGACCGCGTAGGGGTCGTTGAGGTTAGCCAGGTCCCAGGTGAAGAGCCCGTCATGGGCCTTGATGGAGGAGGCGATGGACTCCTTGAAGATGCTCCAGGTGTAGAGGATGCCCAAGGCCAGGTTGATGCCCAACCCGGCCAGGGTCACGGTCCAACCCTTGTTCTGCACTTGGCTCATGGTCTTTCCAACCCTTCCCCCGCTGGGATGACTGCGGCGGGCGATGGCGGCTCACTGCCCGCACCAATATATGGATGCAGGGGGTGTGCCAAGCCGAGGTGCATGCGTTACAAACATGGATTACGGGCTGTTAGCCGGCGGGGAGGCGGGCGGGAGCTTAGAGATTTTGCCAAGCTTAGAAGATTTGCCAGGCGCAGTTAGAAAAACTTCTAATCACCGGCGTCAGGCAGAGCGTTTCGATATGCATTTGCTCCTTACGTAGTTTAGGAGGCTGTACTAAATTAGAATTTCATATATCCCCCTCACCGCGCCATCAGCGCGAACACGCCCCAACCCATGTATTCACGCGTGTACGCGGCGTAGCGTTTTGGTTCCGAGGTTAGTTGGGCTCGAACATCTTTCGCGAAGTCATCGTCGGGATTCGCTTCGAGCCATCGGCGCATGGTGAGCCACTTGGCCGCTTCGTACCTATCCCAGCCTGCTTGGTCAGCCAGAACCATTTCCACAACTTCGTAGGCGAGGTCGCCGAAAGACGCGAGAAGCTCTGGAAGCATGAGATGGTCGGAAACCGAACCGGCAAAGCATCCTTTGGCAATATCTTCCGTCGGCGGTAGTTGCACCCAATACGGCTCACCGATGAGGATGATCCCTCCGGTGCGGAGGCTTTCCGCCAGAAGCTCGATGGTGCCGGCTACTCCTCCACCGATCCACGTGGCGCCGACACAGGCTGCCACATCGACCTTTTCGTCGGCGACGTAGCCGGCGGCGTCGCCGTGGATGAACTCGACCCGGTCGGCGACTCCGAGTTCTTCAGCGCGGAGTTTGGCTTGCCCGGTGAACAACTGGCTCATGTCGATGCCGACGCCGACGATTCCGTGATCGCGCGCCCAGGTGCACAGCATCTCGCCCGAGCCGCTGCCGAGGTCGAGCACACGAGCCCCCGATTCCAGGCGCAACGCTGCGCCGAGAGTGGCGAGCTTTTCTGGTGTGAACGGGTTATGGATGCGGTGAGCACTTTCGGTGATGTTGAAGATACGTGGGATGTCCAACGCACGAACTCCTTTTACTAAGTTGTGTAATAACTGGAAGATAACTTAGTGACTGTAGTAGATAAGGGATTTAAATATCACACCACAGCCTCAACGTTTCGAGTTATTGCTTTGGTGTTCCGTGAATGAAGAACCCAGGGGCAAGTCCCTGGATTCTTCATTATGCGCCTATACCATCAAACAATGTGTCCCAGAAAATCCTTCGGAGCCGCATTTTTCAATAGAGCCCGATACTGTCATTGCGAGCGAAGCGAAGCAATCTCTTTGGTATGTTGTTTTAACTCTTTAAGAGATTGCCACGGCGCTGACGCGCCTCGCAATGACAGAAGGATATTCGTGTTCCGCTTCGCAACGTTGAGCTCGGATGGAACAAGAGTATAGGCGCACTTCATTATTAATTGGCTATAAAATCCCCAATTTTTTCTTGCGGTAGCGCAGGGTGTGGTAGTTCATGCCCAAAAGCTGGGCCGCCTTGACGTCGCTGCCCTCGGCCAGCTCCAGGGCCTGGCGCAGGTAGTCGCGCTCCACCTCCTCCAGCACCGCGCTTAAGTCCAGGCCCTCGGGTCCCAGGGCGGGCAGGCCGCCGGCCGGGCCGCCGGCGCCGGCCGGGGCCATGGCCGCCGCGGGTGGGGCCTCCAGGCCCAGGTCCGCGGGCTGCAACTCCGGGCCGTGGCCGGAGAGCACCCCGCGCTCGATGGCGGCCTTGAGCTCGCGCACGTTGCCGCGCCAGGGGTGGGCCATGAGAGCGGCCTCGGCCGCCGCCGCCATGCCGGTGAAGCTTTTTTGGTATTTATCCGCGAACTGCACCAGGAAATGCCCGGCGATGGGCAGGATGTCTTCGCGGCGGCGCTCCAGGGCCGGCACCTCCACCTTGAGCACGGCCAGGCGGTAGTAAAGGTCACGGCGGAAGCCGCCCGCCTCGACCATGGCGGCCAGGTCGCGGTTGGTGGCCGAGACCACCCGTGTCTGGGTGGCGTGCTTCTTGGTGCCGCCCACCCGGTAATACTCGCCGGCATCCAGGAAGCGCAGCAGCTTGGCCTGGGCCTCGGGGCTCAGGTCGCCCACCTCGTCCAGGAACAGCGTCCCGCCGGCCGCCTGCTCGATCAGCCCCGGCTTGCCGCCCGGCCGCGCGCCGCTGAAGGCCCCGGACTCATAGCCGAACAGCTCGCTCTCGATCAGCTCGGCGGGGATGGCCGCGCAGTTGAGGCTCACGAAGGGGCCGTTGAAGTTGGGGCTGTGGTAGTGGATGGCGCTGGCGATGAGTTCCTTGCCGGTGCCGGTCTCGCCCACGATCAATACCGGCGCGTCCGGGCTGGCGGCCACCTGGCCCACGAACTCCCACAGATCGGCCACCTCCCGGCTCTGGCCGATGAATATGGGCAGGTTGTCCTGGATGAGCCGCGCCTGCAACGCCTGGACCTCCTTGCGCAGGCGGATGGTCTCCAGGGCGTTGGCGATGGTCTTGCGCAGGGTGTCCATCTGCAGGGGCTTGACGATGTAGTCGTAGGCCCCCTGCTTCATGGCCGCGATGACCGTCTCGGCGTCCTCGTAGGCGGTGATCATGATGAAAAGCACCTGGGGGTGTTTTGCCCGGATGCGGCTCATGGCCTCCACCCCGCTGATGCCCGGCAGGCCGATGTCCATCAGGATCAGGTCCGGCGGGGCCTCGTCCACCACGGGCAGGGCGTCCTCGGCGCTGGCAAAAGCCCGCACCGCGTACGAGGTCAGGGTGAGCAACGCCGCGTCGCGGATGCTCTCCTCGTCGTCGACTACGTAGATCGAGTAACGGATCATGCTTTTTCCGGGTCACGGCCTAGCCGTGGCTGTCATAGCCCCAATACACGATGGCCGGGATCTCCACCCGAAACTCGGCCCCGCCCCAGCGGCTGACGCCAACCTTGAGCGCGCCGCCGTGGTCGGTGACGATGCGGTGGCTGAGGCTGAGCCCGATGCCCGAGCCCTCGCGCTTGATGGAGAAGAAGGGGTCGAAGATTTTCTCGCGGAGCTCCAGGGGCACGCCGGGGCCGGAATCGCCCACGCTGATCACCAGGCGGTCGCCCTCCAGCGCCGCGGCCACCACCAGGCGTTTGTCGCCTTCGTGCTCGCGCAGGGCCTGCACCGCGTTGGTGATCAGGTTCAGGAGCACCTGGCCGATGAGCTGGCGGTCGGCGTAGCACAAAGGTAGGTTGGGCGCCAGGTCGCGCTCCAGGCTGATGCCGGCCTTGCGCAGGGTGACAGCGCTAAGTTCCAGGGCTTCTTCCACTACCTGGCCCACGTTCATCCAGCCCATGCGGGGCGTGCTGGGTTTGGAGAAATCCAGCACCCGCTTGATGACGGCCTCGATCTTGGCCGAGGCGTTCTTGATGTTGGCCAGCACCCGTTGCGCGTCGGCGGCGCGCCCGGGCTGGTCGATGAGGTCGGCCAGCGCGCTCAGGTACAGGTTGATGCCCGAGAGCGGGTTGCGGATCTCGTGGGCCAGGCCGGCGGCCACCCGGCCCAGGGAGGCCATCTTGTCCTGGATGCCCAAGAGGTGCTCCAGCTCCTTGGCCTTGGTGATGTCCAGCCAAATGACAAGTAGCGCCGGGCTACCCTGGAAGTCGATGAGGTTGGCGCGGCAGAAGGCCCAGCGCAGGCCCTGGCCGCTGGGCATGCGGCCATAGGGGAAATAGCGCAGCTCGAACTCCACCCGGCCGCCCTGGGCCGCCACCGCGGCCACGTCCAGGCCGGCCAGACGGGCCAGATCCTCGGGCGGGGCGTCGCGGAAGTCGGCGAAGGTGAACTCCGGGGGCAGGTCGCCCAGCAGGGCCACGAACTCCGGGTTGCGGTAGACCACCCGGCCGGCCTGGAGGATGCAGATGCCCACCAGGGAGTGCTCCACCAGGTCGCGGAAGCGCTTTTCGCTCTGGCGCAGGGCCTCGTCCATCTCGCGGCGCTCGGTGACGTCCTCCAGCGAGCCCAGCACCCCCACCACCCGGCCCTCGGCGTCGTGCAGGGGGATGCGGCTGGCCTCCATCCAGCGCCGCTGGCCGTTGGGGCTGGTCCATTGCTCGGGCGCGCGCAGCTCGGCCTGGCCGCCCTCCATGGCCCGGGCGTCGGCCTGGCGCAGGGCGTGGGCCGCGCTGAGCCCCCAGCCCAGGTCGAAGTCGTTCTGGCCCTTGATGGCCTGGGGCGAGTCCACCCCGGCCAGGCGGGCGTAGTTCTGGTTGCAGCCCAGGTAGCGGTACTGGCCGTCCTGCCAGAAGACGTATTGGGGGATGTTGTCGATGACCAGGCGCAGCATGGTGCGGCTGGCGCTGAGATCCTCCAGGGCCTGCTGGCGGCGGGCCTCGGTGTCCAGGCCGTGCTTGATGATGTAGAGCGAGAGCAGGAAGATGGTGACCAGGATGGTGAGGCTGACCGCGGTGAGCTTGCTCATCATGGCCGTGATCTCCGCCGCCACGTCCTCCACGTAGATGCCGGTGCCCACGATCCAGCCCCAGGGCTGGAAGAGCTGCACGTAGGAGATTTTGGGCACGATGCGCCGGGGATCGTCCATCCACTGCCACATGTAGCCCACGTAGCCCTGGCCCTGGGCCTTGGCCACCTCCACGAACTCCACGAAGATGCGCTTGCCCTCCGGGTCGCTGTAGGTGGAGATGTCCGCGCCCTCCAGGTCGGGCCGGTAGGGGTGCATGATCATGCGCGGGTGCAGGTCGTTGATCCAGAAATAGTCCTTGAGGTCCTGGCCGTAGCGCTGGCCGCGCAACAGCTCGCGGGCCTGTTGCTGGGCCTGGGCCAGGGTCAGCTTGCCCTCCTGGTGCAGGCGCTCATAAAAGGCCAGGGAGTCGCAGGCGGTGTGGACCAGCTCGCGGATCATCTCCCGCTTGCGCTCCAGGCTGTTTTCCTCCAGCGCGGGCAGGATGATGGCAAAGATGGCCAGGGAGAAGAGGATGACGGTGAGCAGGGCGGGCAGGATCAAGCGGATGCTCAGCGGCTGCCAAAGCCGCCGCCAGCCGATCTCCTGCCTGGCCAGGGCCGGGTCTGGGACCATGCTTCGCCCCCCTCACCTGGCGCGGACGCCCCCGCGCATACGCCCAGGTGGCAGGAAAGCACACCACGCCCGGAATGGCAAGGCCGGGTTTGCCAGAGGCCGCCCGGGCGCGGCGGGCGCCCGTTTCCGCGGTGGCTGTGCATAACAATGCCACATTTTCACTGGTTGACTAGCCATTCATCAGAGCCCTATATTAGCCTGAACCAAAATATGGGCATTCAGGGGGGAGTGCCAAATATTCACATGGGTGGGCGATCAATCCTTTCAGTATTATTCCCGGCTGCCTTGGCCACCCCGCGCAGTCCATAATTGCCGTGCCTGCCCCGCAAGGCGATTTAAATACTTTGACCGATCCACAAGGCCCCGGCCTAATCTCGCCGTCCACGTCCCCCACCCTGCCCGAGATCAGCTGCCGGGTCACCCGGACGTTGTTGTTTTACACCCGCGAAAGCAACCACGGCTCCTTGGGCGATCTGCTGGCGGGCCTGGATTTGGACGAGGCCTACCTGATGGACACCAACAACTGGGTGTCCCACGCCTTCCTGCAAGAGCTCTACCGGCGGATGATCGCCCTGCTGGGCGACGACAACGCCGTGTACAACATGACGCTCAGCGTCGACCACACCCACGCCCTGGGTCTTTTGGAGCGCATCGCGCGGCTGATCGGCAATCCCAAGCTACTCTATTCCCAGGCCCCCAAGTACAACCGCATGCTCAAGCAGAACGGCGAGGTGGTGGTCCACGAGATCGGGGACTCCTGGGTGGTGCTGGAGGACCGCTACCACGACCCCGGCCAGAAGACCCGCTATGACTGCGACTACACCCGCGGGGTGCTGGCCGGCATCCCGATCTTGTTCGGCATGCCCCTGGCCAGGGTGCAGGAGCTGACCTGCCAGGTCTTGCCAGAGGCCTACGGCCAGCGCACCTGGCCGGACGCGCCCAACTTTGACCAGCGCGGCTGCCTGTACCGGGTGGAATGGGACCAGACCAAGCTGCCCTCGTTCCGGCGGCGCATCTTTGCCCGGCGCAAGGTGTACCAGCAGGCCATCGACGACCTCAACTCGGCCAACCGCGCCATCCAGGAAAAGTACGATGACGTCAAGCGGCTCCTGGTGGAGCTGGAGGCTGCCAACCAAAAGCTGCAACAGTCCCAGCGCCAGTTGGAGCTGAGCACCGCGGAGCTGCAGGCTTCGGAGACCAAGTACCGCCTGCTGGCCGAGAACGTCACCGACATCATCTGGACCGCCAACCTGGCGGACCTTAAGTTCACCTATGTCAGCCCCTCGGTGGAGCGGATGCGGGGCCTGACCCCTGCGCAGGCCATGGCCCAAAGCCTGGAACAGACCGTTTCGCCGCTGTCCCATGGGGAGATCATGGCCCTCTTGCAACAGGAACTGGCGCTGGAGGGCCAGGCGGGGGTGGAGCCCAACCGGGTCCGGACCCTGGAGGTGCAGCAGTCCCACGCCGACGGCTCCTACCACTGGGCCGAGGCCACCGTCACCTTCATCCGCGACGAGGCCGGCCGGCCGGCGGGCATCGTCGGCGTCACCCGCGACATCTCCGAGCGCAAGCGGGCCGAACAGGAGCACGCCCGCATGGAGGATTTCCTGCGCCAGGCCCAGAAGCTCCAGGCCCTGGGCACCCTGGCCGGGGGCATAGCCCACGACTTCAACAACATCATCGGCGCCATCATGGGCTTCGCCGAGCTGGCCCAGGAGCTGGGGCGCGAAGATCTCTCCAACCAGGAGGCCCTGGAGGGCATCCTGCGCTCGGCCGAGCGGGCCCGCAACCTGGTGCGCCAGATACTGACCTTTGGCCGCAAGGCCGAGGCCGACCTCAAGCCGCTGGATCTGAACGCCGTAGTGCACGAGGTCCTGCGCATGCTGGAGCAGACCCTGCCCAGGACGGTCAATATCGAAACCGACCTGGCGGCGGATCTGCCGCGGGTGAGCGCCGACGCGGGGCAGATGCAGCAGGTGGTGGTCAACCTGGCCACCAACAGCGCCGACGCCATGCCCGCCGGCGGGGTGATCAGGATCACCACCGGCGTGGTCAGCGTGGGCTCCGAGCGGAGCCAGCCCCTGGGGATGTCTCCGGGCGAGTACGTCCGCCTGGAGTTCTCCGACACCGGCCAGGGCATGGACCAGGCGACCCAGGAAAAGATTTTCGACCCGTTCTTCACCACCAAGGAGATCGGCAAGGGCACCGGCCTGGGGCTCTCCACGGTCTTCGGCATAATCAAGGGCCACGGCGGCCAGGTCTATTGCACCAGCCAGCCGGGCCAGGGCGCCACCTTTTCGATCTATCTCCCGGTTGCGGCAAGGCGTGCGCGCAAGGAGTTCGCCCCCCTGACCATCAGCGCGGACATAGTCAAGGGCAACGAAACGGTGCTGATCGTCGACGACGAGGACGACCTCCGGGAGCTTAGCGCCGAGATGCTGGCCATGGCCGGCTATCAGGTGCTCAAGGCGGCCAGCGGCCAGGAGGGATTGGATATCTATGCCCAGCAGCGGGACGCCATCGACCTGGTGGTCATGGATCTGAGCATGCCGGGCATGGACGGCCACCAGGCCATGCAAAAGCTGTTGGCGCTGAGCCCCGAGGCCAAGGTCATCATCGCCAGCGGCTATTCCGCCTTTGGCCAGCAACAGGCCTGCCTGGAGGCCGGGGCCAGATCCTTCCTGCCCAAGCCCTACACCCGCCTGGAGCTGCTGGCCACGGTCAAGGAAGTCCTGCTCTGGCATTGATCCGCCGGAGGGCGTCCGGCCCGCCCCGGCCCCAGCCCCAAAATCCTGGTCCGGCCTCGGCCCTTGATGCAGGCCGGGCCAGGCTTTGCTATGGTGGAGCGCGGCTGAGACCTGCCGCGTGGCCGCCGGGCGAACGGGTGGCGGCCTCGCGGCGGGCTGATCGCCGGGGATGGGCGGGCAACCAAACGGGGAGGGCGGCGGTGACGGACAAGGCCATCGAGCGGATCGATGATCTGGGCCAGGCGGAGCTGACGGAGTTTTTCCTGGAGATGGTGCAGCGCTCCTGGATGCACTACGGCCTGTGGTTCCACCACGCCGGCCTGCAGGTGGAGCCCGACCGCTTCCCGGCCGCCGAGCGCCGGGTGTTCCGGGCGGCCATGGCCAACAACCTGCGCCGCCTGGGCCGGGTGCTGGGCTTTGCGGTGGACGAACGCGGGGTGCCGGAGCGGGTGGCGGCCATGGACCGGAGCGAACTGGCCGCGGCAGTCAAGGCCCTGGCCGTGAACTGGTACGCGGCCGACGGCATCTGGTTCCAGGAGCTGGAGGGGCTCTACGACATGGACCTGGCCAAGCGGGCCAACGACTCGGTCTGGGCCCGCTACGCGCCCTATGAGGCCCGCCAGATCCGGGCCTTCCTGGGTTTGGGGCCGGATTGCGGCCTGGCCGGCCTGCGCGCGGCATTGCCCCTGCGCTCGGCCGGGCTGCTCAACACCTACCGCTACGAGTGGGAAGCGGACGGCGCCCTGGTGCTCAGGGTGGCCGACTGCCGCATCCAGGAGGCCCGCCGCCGGCGGGGCCTGCCCGACTATCCCTGCAAGTCCGCCGGCCTGGTGGAGCAGGGCTTTTTCGCCCGCGCCCTGGATGGCCGCATCGCCACCCAGTGCCTGGCCTGCCCGCCGGATGAGCACCCGGCCCAGTGGGCCTGCGCCTGGCGCTTCATCCTGGAGGACCGGGCCTAGGTTCACACCCAGGCCCGGCCCCACCAGCGTTTATAGCCGGTTTACTGCGGGCCCAGCAGCAGGTTGGGCACCACGGTGGAGAGCCAGGGCACCATGGCCAGGATCACCAGCGCCACGATGTAGATCACCAGCGGCGGCATGATGGCCCGCGACACATCCACGAAATCAAGCCTCGTGATGGCCTGGGCGGTGTAGAGCAACAGCCCCAGCGGCGGGGTGATGTAGCCGATGCCCAGGCCCACCGTGAACAGCAGGCAGTAGTGGATGGGGTCCACGCCCAGCTTGCTGGCGATGGGCATCATGATGGGCACCAGGATCATGATGGCGCCGATCTGGTCCATGAAGGTGCCGATGATCAGCAGCACCACGCAGGTGAAGAGCAGGAAGGTCCACTGGTTGGGGATGAAGCCCATGGAGGCTTCCAGGATCTTTTGGGGCATCTCGCGCAGGATGATGTATTCCGAGACCACGCCCGCGCCGCTGACCGTGATCACCAGCGCGCCGCTGACCATGCCCGAGGAGATGAGCAGGTCCTTCAAGTCCTTCAGGCTCACCGCCCGGTAGATGAGCACCTCCACGAGCAGCACCAGGGCGCAGGAGACCACCGAGGCCTCGGTGATGGTGAAGGCCCCGGAGTAGATGCCGCCAAAAAGGATGGCGATGATGAACAGGGGGAAGAAGGCCTGGCCGGTGGCCTTGAGCAGGGCCGAGGGGTCAAAGGGCTCCAGGGCCTCTTCGGTGGCCAGGCCCTTGCGCCGGGACTCCCACCAGGCATAGAGCGAGAGCATCAGCATGATCAGGCCGCCGGGCAGGTAGCCGGCGGCAAACAGGCGCACCACCGACTCGCCGGCGGTGAGCGCGCAGATGATCATGATGATGCTGGGCGGGATGATGATGCCCAGGATGGCGGCGCTGGTGACCAGGCCCACCGAGAAGGCCTTGGGGTAGTGGAACTTCTCCATGTGGGGGAACATCACGCCGCCGATGGTGACCACGGTGGAGATGGACGAGCCGCTGATGGCCCCGAACACGCCCGAGGAGATGACCGAGGTGATGCCCAGGCCGCCGGGCAGCCAGGAGACGCACTTCCAGGCCAGGTTCACCAGGCGGTTTGCCGACTGGCCGCGCACCATGACCGCGCCCAGCAGGATGAAGAAGGGGATGCTGAGCAACGAGAAGTTGTCCAGCTTCTTCAGCATGGTCTGGGCCACGAAGCTGAAGTCCAGATCGGTGAAGATCCACAGGCCCAGCACGCCGGTGAGATAGAGGCAGATGTAGATGGGGACGCGCATGAACAGAAGCGCAAAGAGGATGGCCAGGATGTAGATGGCTTCCATGGCTCACTTGCTCCCAGTCCGCCGCCCCGCGACCACCTTGGCCAGCGCCTCAATGGAGCGCAGGGCCAAGAGCAGGCCGAACATGGGCAGCATGGCGGCGATGAGGCTGTTGGGGATGAGCAGGATGGGGGTGACGGTCTCCATCTCCACCTCGATCAGCATGAAGTTCCAGCCGGCGTAGATGAAGGTGCCGCTCACCGCCAGGCGCATCAGGTGCAAGAGCAGGTCCAAGCCGAAGCGCGCGCCGGGGAAGGCCTCGTAGAGCGCATCCACCTTGAGCTCCAGGTTGGTCTTGACCGCGGCGCTGGCCCCCAGGAAGGTCATGAGCATGAACAGGTAGGTGGTGAGTTCGTCAGGCCAGGTCAGCGGGCGCTGGAAGACATAGCGGGTGGTGACGCTGATCATCAAGGCCACCAGGCTGGTCGCGAAGCAGACCAGGATGCTCCAGCGCTCCAGGCGATCCAGAATCGCGCTCAAGGCTCGCATCATCGGTTTCTCCTAGCAGGCGGAGGATGGGGGCGCACCCCGGGCCAGGCCGCCGGCGCCGCCCGTCGGGTGCGGGCGGGCGGCGCCGGGGCGCGGGGCTAGTTTTCCGGAATCTGGGCGGCGAAGCTGGTGACCTGGTCCAGCCAGTCCTTGCCCACCTCGGGCTCGAACTCCTTCCAGACCTTGCGCTCGGCCTCGCGGAACTTCTTCATCTCGGCCGGGGGCAGCTCCAGCACGGTGACGCCCTTGGCCTTGAGCTGTTCGCCCGAGGTCTTGGTCAGGTCCATGCTGGCCTGGCGGGCCTTGGCCATGTCGGCGGCGATGATCTTGGTCATGCCTTCGCGGGTGGCCGGATCCAGGCTGTTCCACCACTTGTCGTTGACCATGAAGAAGAACAGGCCGATCATGTGCTTGGTGCGGGTGAAGTACTTGCACACGTCGGCCAGGCGCAGGCGGGCGACGTTCTCGGTCTGGTCGGTGCCGTCCACCACGCCCTGCTTCAGGGCCGGGAAGACGTCGCCCCAGGCCATGGGCACCGGGTTCACGCCCAGGGCGTTCCAGAAGGCCAGGGGGTAGCGGGCCTGGGTGGTGCGCATCTTGAAGCTCTTCAGCTCCTCCAGGCTCTCCACCGGCTTGGTGGTGGCGAAGCCGTAGGAGCCGAAGTAGCACATGTCGATGACCAGCAGACCCTTGTCCTTGAGGCTGTTGAACAGGGTGTTGCGCAGGGCCGGGGTCTTCTGGAAGGCTTCCCACTTGGCGTAGGTGTCCATGCAGTAGGCCAGGGTGCCGATGCCGAACTTGGGGTCCAGCTCCGGGGCGTAGTTGCCGGTGCAGTAGGCGCCCTGCAGGATGCCCATGCGCACCTTCTTGACGATCTCGATCTCGTTGCCCATCTGGCCGGAGTGGAAGAACTTGGCCTTGACCTTGTCGCCCATCTGGTCGTTAAGGTCCTTTTCGATCCACACGCCAGACTCGGGGCCGGGCTCGATGGGGTTGATGAAGTGGGCGAACTTAAAGTCCACCTGGCCGGCGGCCATGGCGGCCGGCGTCCACAGGCAGAGAGCAAGCAGGACCACGAGGACCACGGCGTGGCGTTTCATGTCGACTCCTTTCGCTTTGCGGGTGCCTAACTACAAGGTTTGCGCTTGGCCGGCGGGACCGGGCCAGTTCCAACCACGCAAGCAAAGCCGACCCCGGCTTGGCTTGCCGAACCGCGACCGGGGCGGGCCCTGGTCGCGGCCCCGTCTCAGACGTTGCGGTCGCGCCCCTGCCAGAACTCGTCGCGCAGCATGCGCTTGAGGATCTTGCCGGTGGCGCTTTTGGGCAAGGCGTCGCGGAACTCGATGGTGCTGGGCTTCTTGTAGCTGGCGAGATTGGCCTTGCAGAAGGAGATGAGGTCCTGGGCGGTGGCGTCCATGCCGGGCTTGAGCACCACCACCGCCTTGACCGATTCGCCCCAGTGGGGATCGGGCACGCCGATGACGCTGGCCTCCAGCACGGCGGGATGGCCGTAGAGCGTCTCCTCCACCTCGCGGGGGTAGATGTTCTTGCCGCCGCTGATGATCATGTCGTTCTTGCGGTCGACGATGTAGATGAAGCCATCCTCGTCGCGGCGGGCGAAATCGCCGGTGTGCAGCCAGCCGCCGGCCAGGAGGCGATCGGTCTCCTCGCTCAGGTCCCAGTAGCCCCGGGTCATGGCCTCCGAGCGCACGGCCAGCTCGCCCACCTCGCCCACCGGCACCTCGCGGTCCTGGGTGTCCACCAGGCGGGTTTCAAAGAGCAGCGAGGACTGGCCGCAGGAGGCCAGGCGGCCCACGTCGGCCTCGCTGGCCATGCGGTGGTCCTCGGGGCGCAGCACGGTGGTCATGGGCCCGGTCTCAGTCTGGCCGTAGAACTGCATGAACCCGCACTTGAAACGCTGCAACGCGGCCTTGAGAAGCTCCACCGGCATGGGCGCGGCGGCGTAGAGGATCAGGCGCAGGCTGCTGAGGTCATAGCTCTCGATGTCCTTTTCCTGCAGCATGGTGTTGATCATGGTGGGCACGAACTGGCAGATGCTGATGCGGTGCTCGGCCAAAAGCCCCAGCACCTCGGCCGCGTTGAAGGAGCCCTCCCGCCGGATGACGATGGTGTTGCCCCGGAGCAGGTGGCAGAAGCGATCCTCCAGGGTGACATGGAAGAAGGGGAAGAGCAGCAGCACCCGGTCATCCGGGGTCAGGCCCAGCTCCACCGCCGCGGCCAGGGCGTTGAGGCAGTTGTGGCGGTGGGTGCGCATGGCGCCCTTGGGCCGGCCGGTGGTGCCGGAGGTGAGGAAGATGCTCATGAGGTCGTTCTCGTCGATGGCGACCTCGGGCTCGTCCTCGCTTGCGCCGGCCATGAGCCGCTCGTAGTCCAGGTGGCCGGCCTGGCCGCCCGCGCCCAGGCAGATGGCCTTTTCCAGCGAGGGCGTGCTGGCCATGACCTTGGCCACCATGGGGGCGAACTCGGCCTGGTAGATGATGAACCGCGGCCGCACATAGGCCAGGTCCCGGGTCAGCTCATGCTCGCGCAGCAGGTTGTTGATGGGCACCAGCACCCCGCCGCTCTTGCAGAGCGCCAGGTAGATTTCGTAGAACTCCAGGCAGTTGTGGGTGTAGACCGCCACCCGGTCGCCTGTTTGCAGGCCTTGGGCCAACAGGGCGTGGGCCAGGCGGTTCACGCGGCGATTGAGCTGGCCGTAGGTGAGGGAGCTTTGCTCCATAATCAAGGCGGTCTTGTCCGGCGTACGTCCCGCGGTCCGACGTAGGATGTCTCCCATGGTCATGGCGTAGGCTCCTGGTGGTTGGTTGACCCAATCATCCGGGATCGCTGCCGGGCAAGGAGGCGTTGCGGTCCGAGTGGAGGCGCGAATTTTGTGGGCGGATGGGCTTGGAGCGTCAGCCCGGTGCGCGGCGGCGGTCGCCCGGACCAGGTGTGGAAGCCGCAAGCGGGAGAGCCCATGTCGTTTGCACGTCTCAATAAGTAATTATTAAATAGTTTATATATAAATTATAAAGACGCTGTCAACCCCTTTTCGGTCAGATCAATGCGAATCTTGCCCCGGTTTGCGGCCCGGCCATGAGCCCGAGAACGGCCGCGCCGCTTGCACCCGCCTGCTGGCGCTGCATTTTTTGCGCGCATTCCGCCAGATGGAAAACATGACCCGCGCATGCAGCCCCAACCCGAGCTGCAACATCCTGGCCGGCCGCGTATGGGTGTGCGCGTTGGCCGCGGGCCAGCGCCTGGCTTTTGGGGGCCGGGCAGGGGCACTATATATAAAGGATACGCGGAATGGGGTGGCCAGGCAGGGGCCGGCGGCGATCACAATGGGTCGCTTTATGAATAATCAATAATAACAGCCAGTAAAAGAATAATTGCGGGGCGGGTCGCCGGCCTTTGAAATACTTGACATATTAACTTTTAACATATATATAAATTACAAACTAATTAACCTGGGTGGCATGAGGAGACTCCATATGGGACTGAAGGATCAATTGGCCGAGATCGTGGGATCGGCGCAGGTCGACGACAGTCCGGCGGTGCTGGCTGCATACACCCGTGACCACAGCCTGCTCACCGCCCAAGGCCCGCCCGACGCGGTGGTCTGGCCCCAGGACGCCGAACAGGTGCAGCGGGTGATCCAGTTGGCCAACGAACTGAAGCTGCCGGTTATCCCGGTCAGCTCCGGCCAGCACTTCCATGGCAGCACCCTGCCCAAGATGGGCGGGGTCATCATGGACCTGCGCCGCATGAACAACATCCTGGACGTGGACCTGCCCGACCGCCTGTTCCGCATCCAGCCGGGCGTCACCTGGGCCCAGGCCCAGGCCGAGCTGGTCAAGATCGGCCAGCGCATGGTCATGCCGCTGTTGCCCATGGCCGACGGCTCGGTGGTGGCCAGCCTGCTGGAGCGCGAGCCCCCCACCAACCCCCGTTTCGAGTACGGCGAGCCCATGACCTCCACCGAGGTGGTCTGGGGCTCGGGCATGCGCTTCCGCACCGGCTCGGCCAGCGCGCCGGGCTTCCCGGAGAAGGCCGACTCCAAGGGCGGCAACCCCGAGGGGCCGGGCACCAACTGGTACCGTTTCCTGCAAGGCGCCGAAGGCACCATGGGCGTGGTCACCTGGTCCATCGCCAAGTTCGAATACCTGCCGGTGCTGGACAAGACCTATTTCATCACCTTCGACGACATCTCCCAGGCCATCGAGCCGCTCTACCAGATGCAGCGGCGCATGATCGGCAATGAGTGCTTCCTGCTCAACCGCCAGGTGGGCGCGTTGGTTTTCGACGACGGCGCCCCCGGCAGCTACGACAAGCTCAAGCGCCTGCTGCCGCCCTGGTTCGTGGTGATGGTCCTCTCCGGTCCGCCGCGCATGCCCGAAAAAAAGCTGGCCTATGAAAAGGCCGCCATGGACGAGATCGCGGCCTCCCTGCCCCAGGTCAAGCGCATCGACGACAGCCTGGCCGGCGCGCCCGGCCTGGAGCGCCGCCTGCCCGGCATGCTGCGCCAGCCCTGGCCGGCCGAGCGCACCTGGTGGAAGCACGCGCTCAGGGGCGACTGCGAGGATCTGCTGTGCATCGCCAAGATGGAGCAGGCCCCGGCCTTTGCCGAGACGGTCTTCAAGGTGGCCGGCCTGCACGGCTATGACGTGAACGAGCTGGGCGTCTATCTGCAGCCCATCGAGCAGGGCCGCGCCTGCCACCTGGAGTTCCAGTTCTATTACGACCCGGCCGGGGCCGGCGCGCGCGAACGCCTCAAGGCGCTCTACATGGACGCGGCCAAGCAGCTCTTCAAGCAGGGGGCCTTTTTCTCGCGGCCCTACACCCTGCTCTCGCCCATGGTCTATGAGCACGCCCGGGGCTACACCAACACCATCACCAAGGTGAAGGAGGTGTTGGATCCCAATTACGTCATGTGCCCCGGCAACGTCTGTTTCTAAAGGAGGCGGCGCAATGATCGTTTCAGGGTCGCTGGAACTCAAGGATTACATGTATGAGATGCGGCGCTGCATGCGCTGCGCCAGCTGCAAATGGCTGGACCATATCTACATGCCGGACAACCGCTTCGTCTACCGTTGCCCGAGCTATGCCAAATATTACTTTTCCAAGGTGGCCTACGGCCGCCTGAAGCTGGGCCTGGCCCTGTGCGAGGACCGCCTGAAAGACACGCCCGGCATGCAGGACATGGTCTTCCAGTGCCTGATGTGCGGCGCCTGCGACTCGGGCTGCAAGCGCAACCTGGACCTGGAGATCACCAACTCCCTGGAGGCCCTGCGCGGCCACATGACCGCCAGCGGACATTTCCCCGCGGCCCACCAGCGCATGATTGACAACCTGGCCCGCACCGGCAACCGCTTCGGCGCGCCGGCCAAGGACCGCACCGCCTGGCAGCCCCAGCACGCCGCGGCCAAGAGCGACATGGTGTACTTCGCCGGTTGCGGTGCGTCCTACCAGGATAAGAACCTGGCCAAGTCCACGGACAAGATCCTGGGCGCGCTGGGCGGCTACATGCTGCTGCCGGGCGAGTCCTGCTGCGGCCATCCGCTGTTTGCCATGGGCCACTATGACGCCTTCCGCAAGCAGATGGAGGCCAACCTCAATGCCATGAAGGCCACCGGGGCCAAGCGCATCGTGACCGCCTGCGCCGAGTGCTACAAGACCTGGAAGGTGGACTACCCCCGCCTGCTGAAGCAGAACACCAGCGACCTGCCCTTCGAGGTGCTGCATATCACCGAGCTGGTGGCCCCGGCCGTGGCCCAGGGCGATCTGAAGCTAAAGGGCCGCGTGGACATGAAGCTGGCCTGGCACGACCCCTGCAACCTGGGGCGCATGTCCGAGCCCTACACCCATTGGGAGGGCGGCCGCGGTCAGTGGGGCTGCCTGGAGCCCGGCGAGGGGTTTGCGGCCAAGCAGTTCAACCGCGGCACGGCCGGCGTCTACGAGGCCCCGCGCGACATCCTGGCCGCCATCCCCGGCGTTCAGGTGCTGGAGCTCCCCCGCCACCACGAGTTCTCCTGGTGCTGCGGCGGCCACGCCGGCGTGCCCGAGGCCTATCCCGACCTGGCGTCCTATGCGGTGGACGAGCGCCTGGAGGAGGTCAAGGCGGTGGGGGCCGAGGCCCTGGTCAGCGCCTGCCCCTACTGCAAGCAGCAGTTTGAGGACGGCCTGAAAGATCGCGACCACCAGGTGCCGGTGTTTGACATCACCGAGCTGATCGCCCAGGCCCTCTAGGCCGAGAAAGGATGCGGTCCATGTCAAAAGTCACCGAAAAGGTTTCCCAGGCGGCCATAACCGCCCTGACCAATATCGTGGGGCCGGAGTGGATAACCGACGACGCCTGCATCACCGAGAGCTATGTCAAGGGCGGCGAGATCCACGACTGCATCTACCAGCGCGGCCAGCAGCCTCCGGGTGTGGTGGTGATGCCCAAGAACACCGATGAGGTGCAGAAGATCGTCAAGGTCTGCTTCCGCTACCACCTGCCCTACACCCCCATCGGGGCCTTCTGGGGCGTGCACTGCGGCGGCAAGGTGCCCTTCCACGTCTCCATCGACCTGTCGCGCATGCGCGGGCTGGACTGGGACGAGAAGCACATGGTGGCCATCGTGGAGCCCGGCCTGATCCATTCGCCCCTGCAGGCCGAGGCCCAGGAGCGCGGGCTTTACACCATGACCCCCGGCGGCGGCTCCCAGGCCGCGGTCATCGGCAACATGCTCACCTGCAACTACTCGCCGCTCAACTACCGCCTGGGCCTGGCCACCCGCCGCATCCTGGGCGTGGAGTGGGTCCTGCCCGACGGCGAGGTGATCCGCCTGGGCTCGCTGTCCAACTCCGACGACCCCTACTGGGGCGAGGGCCCCGGCCCGGACCTGCGCGGCCTGTTGCGCGGCTACCTGGGCTGGTGGGGCAAGGTGGGCATCATCACCAAGATGGCCATCAAGATGCATCCCCTGTTCCTGCCCGAGCGCATGCAGCCGGTGGAGCGGGGCATGATGAGCACCCTGGAGTTCCCCGACAACCGCATCAAGTGGTACAACTTCCGCATGCCCAACGAGGAGGCCATGCGCAAGGCCATGCGCGAGATCTCCCGCTGCGAGATCGGCGCGGCGGTGATGCGCGTGCCCACCATCTGGCGCTACCGCGGCAAGTCGGTGAGCCGCGAGGACTTCTGGAGCAAGTGGGGGCCCGACGAGCAGAAGATCCGCGACGGGCGGGCCACCTCCTCGGTCTGCCGGGTGCTGTTGATCGGCTACACCAGCGAGGCCCAGCTCCAGTATGAGGAAGGCATCCTCATGGAGATCATGAACGAGCTGGGCGCTGACCTGGGCCGCACCAAGCAGTCGGACCAGTCCTGGATCAAGAACGCCGACTCGGCCGGCATGTGGTGGCCCGCCGGCGGCTACGTCTCCGTCGAATTCGTGGTCGAAACCCTCGAGCACTCCTTCGCCCGGGGCAAGACGCTCTTAAAGGAAAAGGAATCCAAGTTCACCCCGCCGCTGGTCGACGAGTACGGCGAGGAAGGCTGGATCCAGATGACCGACATGGGTCACACCTCCTACTTCGAGTTCCTCATCCAGTGGGATCCCGAGCATCCCCT
>JAZDHW010000360.1:0-2930 GCA_043805555.1 Pseudomonadota bacterium | reverse complement strand
GGCCTCATCGAGGCCAAGCTTTTCGCCAAGTTGGCCGGATTTTCTTCGGCCAACTTGGGTTTAGAAGTCCATGGATGGCTTTCTCCGACACACACCTAGTGCTGGCCGCAGTCGCTGTGGCCGCCGCCGCAGACCTGGGCCGGGCTGAACTGGGGGGCCTGGCCCGTGGCCACCATCTGGGCCGCCTGGCGCACCGTGGCTGCCTGGCCGCCGAAATAGACCGTGATGCCGTTATCTTGCAGGCCGGCCAACGGGCGGGCGCCCATGCCGCCGGCCACCAGGGCCTCCACCCCGGCCTGCTTGAGCATGCCCACCGGGCCCATGCAGCCGCCGGGCTCGTGGCCGGCGTTGGCCACCACCTGCAACTCGTTGAACTCCGTGCCGTCAAGCTCCACCAGGGTGTAGGCCGGGGCGTGGCCGAAATGGGGGCAGAAGGCCGACTCCAAGCCGCCGGGGATTTCGGAAGGAATGGCTAATCTCATGTGCGGGGCTCCTTGCCATTGGTTGTTATGAGCATTTGCCCGTAAACATAAATCCGCCCGCGGCCCGCGTCAAGTAGCGGCTTGACCCGGCCCGAACGAAGGGGTAGCAATGGCGGGAGCGCAACCCACCACTTCCGCAACCTGGGAGCCCGCATGCCCGCGCCCGTGCAGCCCAAGGCCTCGGCCTCGGTGATCCTGATCGATCCCGGCCGGGGCGGCCAGGAGCCCTTCGGGGTCTTCCTCCTGCGCCGCTCGCAAAAATCCAGCTTCATGCCCGACCGCTTCGTCTTTCCCGGCGGCCGGGTGGAGCCCGCCGACGGCCCCGACGCCACCGCCCGGGCCACCCTGCGCCGCTGCGCCCTGCGCGAGCTTTGGGAGGAGGCCGGGGTGCTCATCGCCAGCCACGTTGACGGCCGCCCGGCCGGCGCGGCCGAGCAGGCCCGCCTGGCCGCCGCCCTGGCCGCCGGCTGGGATTTTGGCCAGGCCCTGGCCGCCGGGAGCCTGGACCTGGACCCCGGCCGCCTGCGGCTCTGGGACAACTGGATCACGCCCGTGGCCCGGCCCCAGCGCTTTGACACCATGTTCTTCCTGGCCAGCCTGCCCGCGGGCCAGGAGGCCGCCTGCGACCAGCACGAGACCAGCGAGGGGCTCTGGCTGGGCCCGGCCGCCGCGCTGATGGCCAACCAGGCCGGCCGGGTGGGCCTGGCCCCGCCCCAGGTGCGCCTGCTGGGCCAGTTGGCCGCCCTGAGCCTGGCCCAGGTGCAGGCGCTGTTGGCCGGCTCCGAGCAGCCCCTGGACCATTCGCCGGTGATGCCGGTGCTGTGGGCGGGCGATGGCCTGCGGGTGGTGCTGCTGCCCTGGGACCGCGACTATGCCCTGGGCCGGCCCGCAGACCCGGCCGACATGGGCCAGCCCTGCCCGGCCGGCCGGGCCAGCCGCCTGGTGGACGACCGCGGCCGCTGGCTGCCCTATCAAGCCTGAGCCGCGCTGCCTGTTTTTTTTGGGGGGGGTAGAGTCGGCCGGGCTCAGCCCCCGGCCGGGGCGCGGTTGGATTTCAGAATCCGCAGCACGTTGCGCCCGTCCTGGCGCAGGTATTCCACCCGATCCATGAAGCGCCGCACCAAAAACAGCCCCAGGCCGCCCACCTGGCGCTCGCTGACCGGGGCGTCCAGGGGGGGCTCGGCCACGGCCAGGGGGTTGAAGGGCGGTCCCTGGTCGCTGAACTCCATCCAAAAGCCGTCCGGGCCGGCCTCGCAGGCCACCGCCATGTCGCCGCGCTGGTCCGGATAGGCGTACTTGATGATGTTGGTGAGGATCTCCTCTGCCGCCAGCTCCACCTGGAAAAGATGATGCTCGGCCAGGCCGGCCGCCGTGGCCTGCTGGATGACGAAATCGATCATGGCCGGCAAAGCCTCGTTGCAGGCCGGTTCACTGCGATGTGCGGGGGGCATGCTCTCTCGCGCCGGACCTGGGGTTGTTTAGCCGCGCCGGGCCTGGGCCGCGGGCAGGTCCGCACAGCAGGCAAAGATGCCGCTGAAGCCCGAGACGTCGAAGACCTCCCGCACCCCCCCGCAGAGTCCGCACAGGAAGAGCTGGCCCTGCTGGGCCTGGACCCGCTTGGCCAGCACCAACAGCGCGCGCAGGCCGGCGCTGGAGATGTAGTCCAGGCCGGCCAGGTCCAGGATGAAGCTGGTCTCCCCCCGCTGCACCTCCTCCAGCAGGCTGCTTTCAAAGCGCGGGGCGTTGACCACGTCCAGGCGCCCGCTCAGCGCCACGATCAAGGACTTGCCGTCATGCGTGCTGGCCAGCTCCATGCCATCCTCCCCTGCCTAAAACCGCGGCCCATGCTCGCCGCCCCGGGCGGCCACTCCAGCCTAGCAAAGCCGCGGCCTGGGGTAAAGCCCGGCCTGATCGGCGTCTGATCGGGCGCAAGTTGACAGTATGGGGGGTCATCGGTATATTTGCATGATTGACGCGGGGTGGAGCAGTTCGGTAGCTCGTCGGGCTCATAACCCGAAGGTCACAGGTTCAAATCCTGTCCCCGCTACCAAAATAAAATCAGGGACTTGGGAGCAATCCCAGGTTCCTTTTTTTATGGTTTTGCTTGGCTCCCCGCAATATTCCCCACAGGAATCCCCAATTGATAGGGGCTTGTCCCCAAGTTGGTGGCAGAAGAACTAGCTTGCCCTTGCCGGCTGCCCCCCTGTCCGGAAGAAAAAGGTCCACTGATCGGCCCGATAATTGAAGTTCTGTCTTAGGCCAACGGCTATGACTTGCCGGGGCGAACGTCGCCGAAAACCTTCGCTATGCCCACCATCACGATGATGATCTCCAGCCGGCCCAGGAACATGGCGATGGTCATCGCCCAGAGGCCCGAATGAGGCGTACTGGTGGAGGTCACGCCCACCGACAGGCCCACCGTGCCCAGGGCGCTGGCGAACTCAAATA
>JAZDHW010000359.1:0-2976 GCA_043805555.1 Pseudomonadota bacterium | reverse complement strand
GAACCATCCGGCTCATCGCCTGGCTGCTGGCCCTGTGCCGGGCCGGGCCGGCCGCGGCCGCGGCCGCGGCCGCGGTCCAGACCCAGGACAGCAACAACGACGGCAAGCCCGACCGCTGGATCCACCGCACCGACGGCGAGGTGGTCAAGGTGGAGATCGACCGCGACCACGACGGCCGGGTGGACCAGGTGCAGCATTTCAAGGACGGGCAGATCCAGCGCCTGGAGCGGGACACCAACGGCGATGGCGCCATGGACACCTGGGATTACTTCGCCGACGGCAAGCGGGTGCGCCAGGAGCGGGCCGGCCAGCCCGGCGGCCGGGTGGACGTGGTCATCACCTTCGACGCTCAGGACCGTATCCAGGAGGTCAAGCGCAGCACCGGCTCCGACGGCTACTTCGACCAGGTGACGACCTACCAGGCCGGCCAGCCCAGCCTGAGCACCCGCGACCTGAACCGCGACGGCCGGCCCGACGTGTGGACCACCTACCGCGACGGCAAGGCCAAAGAGCGCAAGACCGCCACCCGCCATGACGGCCGGGTGGACCAGGTGGTGGACTACGACGGCCAGGGCCGGCCGGTGATCAGCCGCCACGACCTGGACCACGACGGCTATCTGGAGACCACCCGCGATTTCAAGGACGGCCAACTGGCGCGCGAGACCCGGCGCTCGGCCGAAGGCCGCCTGGTGCTGATGCTGACCATCTACGAGGGCGGGCGGCCCCAGCGGCGCGAGGAGGATGCCAACGCCGACGGCAGGGCCGATCGCTTCACCCGCTTTGACGCCCAGGGCCGGCCGGCCGAGCTGCGCCAGGACACCAACCACGACGGGTCCAGCGACCGGGTCGTGACCTACCAGGACGGCGAGCCGGTGCGCGACCAGGTGGACGCCGACGGGGACGGCCGTTTTGAGCAGGTGACCTTCTTCAAGCACGGCAAGCCCCATCGCCAGGAGGTGGACGAGAAGGGCGCGGGCAAGCCCAGCCTGATCATCCTGTTCGACGCCAAGGGCGAAAAGGCCGAGGTGCAGGCGGCCAGCCGTGGCGACGGGGACATCGACACCTGGCAGTACTACCAGGACGGCCAGTTGGTGCGCATGGAGCGGCGCGGCGAGGGCGCGGCCAAGGTGGACCTGAAGGTCTTCTATCGCCAGGGCCAGCGGGTGCGCTCGGAGCAGGACCTGGACCGCGACGGGCACTTCGAGACCCGCCAGCATTTTGACCGCAAGGGCTGGTCCTCGGTGGTGGAGGTGGTGGACCACGCCGGCCGCCTGGTGCGGCGCTCCTTCTACCGCGACGGCCGCCTGGCCCTGCAGGAATCCGACGAGGAGCGGGTGGGGCGCATCACCCTGCGCGAGCACTTTGACGAGCAGGGCCGTCTGACCAAGAGCGAGGAAGAGCGCGAGGGCGGCGGCCGGTTGGACTTCACGTTTTTCTACAACCCCGAGGGACAGGCCACGCGGGCCGAGCAGGACCGCAAGGGCAAGGGGGTGGACCTGTGGTTCTTCTATGAAAACGGCCTGGTGCGCCGGGTGGAGGAGGACAAGGACGGCGACGGCCGCCCCGACCTCTGGGAAGACTATGACGAGTCCGAGGCCCTGGTGCGGGTGCGCCGCGACCTGGACCACGACGGCCAACCGGATGTGATTGATTTCGAACGTGCCGCGGATGCGGGGAGGTAAGTCGCATGGACCTGCTGGGATTCTTCACCAAGGGCGGCTGGGTGATGTGGCCCATCCTCTTTTGTTCGGTGGTGATGCTGGCCCTGGCCGCCGAGCGCCTGTGGCGCTATTCGCGGGTGCGCCTGACCGGCGAGGTGCTGGCCGAGCGGGTGGGCCAGGCGCTCTCCCGCGGCGAGCGCGAGGCGGCCCTGGCCCAGGCCGGCGAGGACCCCGGGCCCCTGGGCCGGGTGCTCTTGGCTGCGGCCCAGGTGGAGCCCAAGGACCGCGAGACCATGGAGACGGTGCTCATCGACGCCCAGCAGAACGAGGTGCGCGAGCTGGAGCGCTACCTGCCGGTGCTGGCCGCCATCGGCAACCTGGCCCCGCTGTTGGGCCTTCTGGGCACGGTAACCGGCATGATCAAGGCCTTCATGATCATCCAGGAGACCGGTGGCAAGGTCAACGCCGCGGTGCTGGCCGGCGGCATCTGGGAGGCCATGCTCACCACGGCCTTCGGCCTGATCGTGGCCCTGCCCACCATAGCCGCCCACTCCTACCTGGCCGCCCGGGTGGACCGTTTCCACGACGACCTGGCCAGCCGCAGCGTGGCCTTCATAAAGGCCCTTAACGGCAGCCGCTAGGAGGGCGCGTCATGCTCATCCACGCCAAGGCCAGGCCGCGGGCCGGGGTGGCCCTGCCGCTCACCTCGCTGATCGACATCGTCTTCCTGCTGCTGGTCTACTTCCTGCTGACCACCAACTTCATGGTGGACGAGGCCATCGACCTCAAGCTGCCCCAGGCCCGCTCGGCCGCGGCCCAGATGGAGCAGCAGATCACCATCTACGTGGCCTCGGATGGGCGCATCCTGCTGGGCCAGGAGGAGGTGGCCGCCGACCGGCTGCTGGTGCTCTTGAAGGAGCGCATCGCCGGGCGCAAAGACGCCCAGGTGGTGATCAAGGCCGACCGCCGGGTGATGCTCAACCAGGCGGTGAAGGTGATGGACATCGCCAAGGCGGCCGGGGCGGGGCAACTCTATCTGGCCACGGAGAAGGACCTCTAGCCATGCCCACCGCCGCGGCCAAAGGCCCCAACTGGCCCCTGCGCATCTTCCTGGCCCTGTCGGTGGCCGCGCACCTGGTGCTGATCCTGCACGTGAGCGGGCTGATCCAGGTGCGCACCTACACCCAGATCCGGGTGGGGCTGATGGACCAGGCCCCGCCGGTCCGGGCCCTGCCCCGGCCGCGCCTGCGCCCGCCCCAGACCCAGGAGCCGGCCAGCGTCGACCCCCTGCAGGTGCGCCGCCAGCCCCTGCCCG
>JAZDHW010000358.1:0-5477 GCA_043805555.1 Pseudomonadota bacterium | reverse complement strand
CCAGGGTGCGCCAGTCGCCGGCCTGGGCCCCGGCCAGGCGCACGGCCAGGCCCAAGGCCGCGGCGGCCGGCGCCCAGCGCTGCTGGTGCACCTCCAGGCTGGCCAGCAGCCGCCAGAGCTGGGGGTCCTCCGGACCCATCTCCAGCAGGCGCTGCACCACCTCCCGGGCTGGCTCCCACTGTTTCAGCTCCATGCGCAACCGGGCCAAGGCCTTCAGCCATTCGCGCTGGGGATGGGCCACGGCCGTGGCCCGCAGCAACCAGGTCAGGGCGGCCTCGGGCCGGCGGCCGGTCTGGTAGAACATGGCGGCCAGGTAGGCCCACTCCGCCTCGGGCGGGTCCTTGAGGCCATAGACCCGACTGGCGGTTTCGGCAGCAGCCGGGGGCTGGCCCAGCTCGTATTGCAGGGTGGCCAGGTTGCGCAGGGCGGGATCGAAGCAGGGCCAGAGGCGCACCGCCTGGGCGAAGGCGTCGCGCGCCGCCGCCTTCTGGCCGCGCTGGTATTGCAGCACCCCCAGCATGTAGGGCAGGTGGGGGTGGGGCTGGCGGTCATCGGCCAGGCGTTCGTTCAACAGCGCGATGGCCTGGCCGGCCTGGCCGCGCTCGTGGGCCTGCTGGGCGCGTTGCAGCAACTGGCTGGCGGCCTGGTCCAGGTAGGGTTCGGACGGGCAGGGCTCCGGCGCGGCGAAGGCCGGGCCGGTCCAGGCCAGGGCCAGGAACGTCAGTAGCGGTATCAGGTGACGCGTTTTCATTGCAGCTCGAACTTGACCGCGGTTTCCAGCCAGGCCGCGGTGGGCCGCCCGCCCACCACCGCCGGTGAGAAGCGCCACTGCTCCACGCAGCGCAGCACCGCTTCCTCGAACACCCCCGCCGGTTCGGCCCGGATCACCTTGGTTTCCATCACCTGGCCCTTTTCGCTCACCAGCAGGCGAATCCAGACCTGGCCGGTGATGCCGCGCTTGCGGGCGAAATAGGGATAAGGCGGCGGCACCCGGGCGGTGACCAACGGGGGGTGGTCCACCACCCCGCCCAGACCGCTGGGGCCCTTGATCACTCCCGAGGCCACCGCCCCCAGGCCGACCGGCAGGGACAGGCCGAGGCTGGCGTCCAGGCTGGGCGCGGCCAAGTCGATGCGCGGGGCCTGGGGGGCCGGGGCGACGGTGAACTCCTTGACCTTGAACTGCGGCGGCTCGGGCTCTGGCGGAGGGGGCTCGTCCCGTGGCGGCGGCGGCGGCGTCAGGGGCACATAGGCCAGGGGCAGCTCGGCCAGGGCGCGGGGCGGGGCCGGCCGCCGGTCGATTAACCAGGGCGCGGCGCAGAACACGGCCAGGTTCACCGCCAGGGCGCAGAACACGGCCAGGGTCCGGCGGGTCCACAACCCGCGCTTGGCCATGAGCGCGGCGCTCATTGCGGTCTATTGGCCGCCACGGCCACGTCGCGGGCCCCGGCCAGGCGGCACTGGTCCAGCACCTCGATCACCCGGCCGGTGAAACTGGCCGCATCGGCCACGATGACCACCGCGCCGTTGCGCTCCTGGGCCAGGAAGCGCTCCACCAGGCCCCGCACCGAGGTCACGGCCACCCGCCGCCGGTCGATGAAGATTTGGCCCTGTTTGTCCACCGCCACGACGTAGGAGGGTTTGTTCTGGGCCTGGGCGGTCAGGGCCTGGGGCCGGTCCACCTTGACCCCGGCGTCGCGTTGGAAGCTGGTGGTGACCAGGAAAAAGATGAGCAGGATGAACACCATGTCGATGAGCGGGGCCATGTCGATGCCAGGCTCCCCGCCGTCGCTGGTTATGCCGCCGGCCAGGCGACCCCTCAAACGTAGCATCGCCGCGCCTCGCTTTCCTTGAGCCAGCGTTCCACCCCGCTTTGGAACAGGTACAGTTCACCCTGCATCTTGCCCGCCTGCCGGCGCAGGACATGGGCCGCGAACAGCCCCGGAATGGCCACCAATAGGCCGGTCTGGGTGGTGATCAGGGCCTCGCTAATGCCGGCGGACAGGCCCTGGGCGTTGCCGGTGCCATAGGTCTGAATTACGTTGAAAGTCTCGATCATGCCGGTGACCGTGCCCAGCAGGCCCAATAAGGGGGCCACCGCCGCCAGGACCGTGATGACCGCCAGGTGGCGCCAGATGGCCGGGGCCTGATGGCGCACCGCCGCCTCCCACAGGCGCAGGTCCCGGGCCTGATAGCCGGTGCGCTGGGCCAGGAAGCGGGCCAGGGCCTCTCCCCGCGGCGACTGGCCGCTTGGGGGCGGAGCCTGGCCGGCCAGGCTGCCCAGGGCCTGGGCCAAGTTGATGCTCTCGCGACGCATCGTCATCAGCCACAGGGCCTTGCGCAGTATCAGGGCCCAGAGCCACAAGGACACCGCCACCAGGGGGGCCATCACCGGCCCCCCGGCCTGCATGTAATCCCAGGCCGGCGTCCAGAGGTTCATCCTCAGGCCCCCTCCCGCATCAGGGCGGCCGAGAGGGACACCGCCTTCTCCTCCATGTCCCCGATCAGGCGCTGGGCCTTGCGGCTCAGCAGCGCGCCAGCCACCAGCACGGGGATGGCCACCACCAGGCCCAGTTCGGTGGTGATCAGGGCCTCGCTGATTCCGCCGGCCATGAAGCGGGGCTCGCTGTTGCCATGGATGGTGATGACGTTGAAGGTGTTGATCATGCCGGTGACCGTGCCCAGCAAACCCAGCAGGGGAGCCACCGCCGCCAGGACCTTGAGGGCGGTGAGGAAGCGCTCCAGCCGGGGCAGCTCCCGCAGCATGGCCTCGCTCAGACCACTCTCCACCGCCTCGGCCGGGCAGCCGCGCAACTCCAGGCCGGCCTTGATAATGTTGCCCACTGGCCGGCCGGCCTGGGTCCCAGCCACTTGCTCGGCCCCGGCAAAGTCACCCTGGTCCACCAGCGCGTTCACCTGCCCCATCAGGACGTCGGTGTTGGTCCGCACCCGGCCCAGGAAGGCCAGGCGCTCCACCACCAAGCCCAGGGCAATGAAACCCACCAGGATGATGGGATAGACCAGGGGCCCGCCGCTTTGCAGCCACTCCCAGAAGTCGGACTGGTGGGAAAGCTGGCGCAAGGCCGCGCCGGTGCTGATGTCCAGCGGCGCGGTACGGCTGGAGCCGTCCAGGTAGCTGGCCAGGGCCCGTTGCTCCCACCAGGAAGGAGCGGCCTCCACCGCCAGCAGGCGCCCGCTGGTGGGCGAGATCAGGGCGAAGCCAGTCTCGCCCTCGGCCTGGTAGAGGGTGGTGAAGCCGCCCAGCCGGGTGATGGCGCCCGAGATCTCCGCCCCTTGCCGGTCCACCAGGGGGCCCTGCCGGGTCACGACCTGTCCATCAGCCTGTATCTCGGCGAAGTACAGCTCTATCAGGCGCTCGATTTCGGCCAGCCCGGGGAAGTGGTCGTCGGCCAAATAGCCGGCCAGCTCCCCCAACCGCCCCGGGGCTTCAGCAGTGCAGGGTGAACGCTGGGCCATGGTCAGCAGGTCGCGGGCGGCGGCGCGCACGTTGCCGGCCAACTCGTCCAGGCCTCCCTTTTCCATCGCCAGTTGCTTGGCCAGGTCCTGGCGATGTCGGCCGGCTTGCTCCAGGCGGGCTTGGGCCCGGGTCAGGGCCTCGTTCTCCAGCCGGACCTGTTCGCGCAGGCCGGCCAGGCGCTCCTGCAGCAGGCGCTTGCGCTCAGCCCTCTCCCGCTGGGTTTGGGCCTGTTGGGACTGCGCCTGGCCCAGGCCGCGCTCCACCGCGGCGGCAGCCTCGGCAAAGTCGGCCGCGGCCGCGGCGGGATTGGCCGAGAGCAGGATGAGCAGGATGAGCAGACCAGGCAGGCAGGGCAGGCGCCTCATTTCGCTTCTCCGGGTCGGGCCAGCGCGTCCAGGGGAACCTCCACCAGGGACAAGAGCCGCTTGCGCTGGGCCATGTCGGCCATCTGGGCCAGTTTGCGGTTCCAGCCGTCCAGTTCGGTGAATCGACCGGCCTGGCGATCCCAGACCCAGGCCCGCTCCTCCCGGGCGTCCAGGGCATAGACCGCCAGCCCGCCCAGCCGGATCACCCGCCCTCGGTTCAGACGGCCCGCGACCGCGAACTCCTGGTCACTGACCTCCACCGCCAGCCCCAACCGGGCCTCGTGGGCCAGGGTGTCCAGCACCAGCTTGGCCTTTTGGGCCAAACCCAGGTCATAATCGTTCAAGGAGGCGGCCACCTGGGCCAGGCGCTCGGTCCGGGGCCGGGCCAGGAAGTCAGGCCAGGCCTGGCCGTCCGGGGTCAGGCGGGCCAAGGTCCGGTCCAGCAGGGGCTCCAGGTCGTGACGAAGCTTGGCCGTCTCCTCCAGGCGGCGGGTCAGCTCGTCGATCTTTTGCTGCTGGCCGGCGGCATAGGCTTCGGTCTTGCGCCGCTGGCGGCCGACCCGCTCCAGTTCGCCCTGCACTTGCTCGGCCTGGTCCAGCAGGCGCGCCTCCTCCAGAACCCAGGCGTCGGTCTCCTTCTGGGTCTGGGCCATGACCTCTACGACCCTGACCGCCTGCTTCTGCACCTGGGCGGCCGACGGTCCGGGTTGCTCGGCGGCCAGGGCCGTCTGGCACGCGCCAAGGCCCGCCAAGAATGAAAATACAAAAACGAGGCGGTGCACGTGGTTGTCTCCTTGGCGAAAAATAAAAATCCCCCAGCCCTTACGGCTGGGGGATTGCACCCGTCTTCTTCATCCACCCCTATGCCCGCCGGAATGCTCCTCCGGTTCTCCGCCGGCTCAAGCGGGCTATGCGGTTGGCAGGTCTTCTGGCTCCCGGATCAGCCTACTGGCCGCGCCTTCCCGCCGGCAGGACCGGCAGTGGCATGAGTGCGGCTTTCGTACCCGGTTACAGCGGCGGGACCGCGCCGGAATCGCACCGGCTTCCCTCTTGCGCCCGTGGGCACCAACCACTCGGAACTATGCCCGCCTAGCCTGGGACTGTCAAGGGGCAACCCACTGCGCGATTCGTGGAAGCGTATCTCTGACTTGACCGCACCCTGGGCGTCGGCGATGAATTTTGAACCCACGACCGGTTAATTTTGGATCGAGCGAGGCGCATGTGCACAGATCGCACTGAACTACCGGCCTATGTGTCGGCCTGTTCCGCCAAGGGGCTCAGCTTACAAAAACCCACTCTCACCGTCGGCAGGACTACTCCGGACTTTGGCGGATTGAGGCTCTGGGAGCAGCCCAGGGAAGTGGTGTACAACCCGGCGGTGCCCATCGAGACCTTGAGGCCGGCAGCCAGGTGGAGGCCGGCTACTACGTGGACAAGCGCGACCGCCAGACCCGGGAGAAGCGCTGGGAGCAGCTTGACGAGGACCTGGTCTACCAGTCCAACCAGCTTGACCGCGACGTGGTGGCCCTGGACCAGATCCGGACGGTGGTGCGCACCTTCCGGGACAAGCTGCCCGAGATGTTCCCCGACCGAACCGAGGTGCCCAAGACCGTGGTCTTCGCCAAGGATGACAGCCA
>JAZDHW010000357.1:0-6768 GCA_043805555.1 Pseudomonadota bacterium | reverse complement strand
GCTCCTACGATCTGCGGTTTTGGAAGGCATCTGGAAGTAGCAAGGCCGCCGGAGCCAGTCAAGGCCAAGCCCAAAGGGCTCGCTACGCTCGGCCTTGACAGGCTCCGGCTGACCTTGCTGCAAAAAACACGCCCCCTGGCTGGCAAGAAAAATGTCTGGCAGGGTAACGCTGGTTGACCGCGCCAGCCGCCAGGCTGCACCGGGGCCACGCAGCCAGCCGGCCCAGACATTTTTCTTGCCGTCAGGGGCGTGCTGACACAATGAGAGCAGGCTTGAGCCCCCATTCTGATTTGACTAGGAGCCTGTCGGAGAAAGCCATCCATGGCTTTCTCCGACACACACCTAGAACACAGGCCGAAACCCCCGCCTGACCGAACTGTGGTGGCAGCCTCGCATATCTATTTGCATTTACGGCCTTTATATTCTTCCAACCTATTTTTCGGCCCCGAGCCCGCTCCTGCCCCAGGCGTTCTCTGACCCGGATGGCGCTTTACAAAGGCCTCCCCCGACCATCCGAAACCATCATCGAAAATGACCCATCTGTTACGCAAACGACATCCTCCGGTAATATTTCATTAATATCCAATAAGTTATGGTGTATTGACCTGCCCCGCCAGGCTGTGATAACCATAGACCATCTTAGATTGGGAGATAGGTGACCTGCCTGCCACCATGCACCCATCTCCCAAAAAGCCGGGCAGCGCGATAACCATTTTCGTTAGAGGTTCATGGCCGCGCCGCCGGTAGTGCTGGGTCGATCGCAAGGCTTACAGATTTTAGTTAGGTGTCGTGACCGGATATCACCGCCAGGTGGGCCGACCTGCCCCGGGCGACCTTCCAACTCCGCGGACCAAACCTTGCCAGGTGGAGCCTATGCAGCCATTCAGCCGCCTCCTAAACGATCAGCGGGGCCAGACCACCACCGAGTACATGCTCATCATCGGGGTCATTGTGGCAGCCATCTTGGCCGCGGCCTATGTCTTCATCGATCCTTTTAAAGAGGGCGTGCAGACCATGGCCAAAAACATCAAAGACACGCTTAGTCAAGGCTTCAAATCCAAGTGAGGTCACGGCCGGGGGGCCGGCCAGTCGCACAGCCATGACGGTAGCCAGCCAAGCAGTCATGGGGGTGTTGCTGAGCGTGGCGGTGGCCACCGACCTGCGTAAGGGCATGGTCTACAACTGGCTCACCCTGCCGGCCGCCTTGGTGGGGCTTATGCTGGGCTGGTGGCACGGCGGCTGGTTGGGCCTGGGCTTATCGGGTTTGGGGCTTTTAGTAGGAGGGGCTTTACTCCTAGCCCCGTTCTGGCTGGGGGCAATAGGCGGGGGCGACGTGAAGCTCCTGGCGGCCATGGGGGCTCTGGCGGGGGCTGGCTTCGCCCTTAAAACCGCCCTCTATGCCTGCCTGGTGGGCGGGGCCTGGGCCCTGGTGGTGATGTTGGCAAAGGGGCGCCTGGGCCAGGGCCTGGCCAACCTGGGTCGCCTGTTGCGCGGCTTGGCGGTGCCGGGGCTGCGCGCCGAGCCGCCCCAGGATCTGGGCCTGCCCGGCATCCCCTTTGCCGTGTGCCTGGCCGCCGGCGCCCTGTGGGTTCGCTTCTTCGATCTGATGCCGGGAAGGTTCAGCGCATGACCTGTCGTCACTTGAACCGCCGCCTCGCCCTCAAGGCCCTGCTGGTCCACCAGCGCGGCCAGGTCGCGGTGGAGTTCATGCTGATGATGGTGGTGACCCTGCTGGTGGTGCTGGTGATCTTCTCCATCTCCTGGCTGGGCAGCGAGCTGCTGCTCACCCGCTACGCCTCCTACCTCGGGGCCCGGGCCTACCTTTCCCACGGCGACCACCAGGCCGCGGCCGAAAAAGCCGCCTCCTGGGTGCCCGGCGCCACCGGCCAGGTCAGGGTGCAGGTCAGCCAGAACCAGGGCGTCAAGCTTTCGGTGGAGGTGCGCGAAGCCTTTCCCATCAAGACCCTCTTTGGCGACAGCGACCGCACCTGGCTGGAGCGTGAGACCTTCCTGGGCCGCGAGCCCGAGTTTCGCGGGGACAACCATCCCAGATGAGGCGCTTGGCAGTACATAGGGGCGCCCTGACGCGCCGGCTGCTGGCCGACCAGCGCGGCCAGACCACCATCTTCGTGGCCCTGGCGGCCATGGTGCTGGTGTGCTTCCTGGCCTTCATGGTCAACGTGGGCCAACTGGTGCACGACAAGATCCTGGCCCAGAACATCGCCGACATGGTGACCCTGTCGGCGGCCAACGTGCAGGCCGCGGGGCTCAACGAGATCGCCGACCTGAACCGGGAATACTACGCCCTGGACCGGGACCTGTATAAGTTCCTGCCCATGGGCAGCCCCTGGCAAAACGCCGGGCAAGCCCAAAACCTTGTCATGTTCTTCCAGAACTTCATGACCATCAACGCCGCGATGCAGCAGGCCGCGAGCACCATCTACGCCGGCATGGCCCACGTCGCGGCCTGGCGGGTGCTGGCCTGGCACAACCGGGAGTACGGCGGGTCGCGCCCCTTCAACATGGAAATCATGGTGCACCCGGTCTATCCCGGTTTCCGGCTCACGGCCATAGACCACATCGGCCAGAGACAGCAGATCTACAGCCATTTGGTCTACAGCCCCATCGCCCCCCTGGTGCCGGCCGGCAGCTTCATTCCCATCCGGGTCATGCCGGTGGTGCGGATCGTGGCCTATGGCATACCCGCCGCAGGCGCGGCCTTTTGGGACGGCTGGATGAAGCGCGACGAGGAGACGGCCACCTATTACCGGGTGAGGGTCTGGCGGCCGCCGATCAAGCCCTTCATGAACCTGGCCGAGCTGGGTTTCGACGTGGAGATACCGACCATGGAGGCCACCAGCCTGGCCATGCCCACCGGCGGCAACATCGAGAACCGCAAGTCCAACTACATCGCCCGCTTCGCGCCGGTGAAAAGCGAGTTCAAGTTCGACTATCCCCTGTTGCTGTTCCGCGACAGGTACCTGCACTAGGATGAGCGCCATGCCCGGCCGCCACCGCCACCGCCAGAGCCAGAGCCCGCCCGCCGGCCGGGGCCCGCTTTGGCGCCGCCTGGCCCGCCAGAGCCGGGGCCAGGCGGTGGTGGAGACCATGTTCGCGGTCACGGTGCTCGTCCTGCTGCTGGTCGTCATGGCCCAGCTCTTCATCGTCTCCGACCTGGCCTCCTACGTGATGGCCGCCGTGCATTACCAGGCCACCACCGACATCCACAAGCTGGACGACCAGAAGAAGGCCGCCTACCAGGTCATCACCGTGCAGAAGAGCATCGAGGCCCTGCCCGGGGTGGAGATGGCCCTGCGGCACTTCAACCAGCAAGGCACGTCCAAAAGCTACACGGTGAAAAGGCGTCTGGCCGTGTTCGGCGGCTCCTACGCCGGCGAGGGTGAGAGCAAGTTCCATTGGCTTATTCCGGCCATGCCCGACAGCCTGATCTATGGCCTGGGCAACGGCCGGCGCACCGCGGACGTGGGGCTGGCCCTGGCCCGGCCCATCGAATAGGGCGCGGCCCGGATCGCGCGCGGGGAGAAAGGGGCAATCGTGGCGCAATCGTTCCTGGCGGGCAAAAAGGGGCTCATCATCCCCCTGGCCCTGGGGGTCATCGCCCTGCTGCTGACCTTCCAGTACATCAGCCAACGCGAGAAGGCCTTGGGCCTGATGGCCGAACCGGTGCCGGTGCTGATGGCCAAGCAGGATCTGCCGCGCATGACCCGCCTGGACGAGACCGTGGTGGAGGTCACCCAGGTGCCCCGGCAATACCTGCAACCCGGGGCCCTGACTGCGGTCAAGGAAGCCCTCAACCAGGTCACAGCGGCGCCCATCCTCAAGGGCGAGCAGGTGCTGGGCACCAAGCTGGTGGCCTACGGGGTGGAGACGGGCCTGGCGGTCAAGGTGCCCAAGGGCTTGCGGGCGGTCACCCTGTCGGTCACCGACGTCAGCGGGCTGGCCGGCCTGATCAAGCCGGGCAACTACGTGGACGTGCTGGGCACCTTTGAGTTCGGCGACATGAAGCGCAGCGACCAGAAGACTTTCACCGTGTTCCAGAACGTGCTGGTGCTGGCGGTGGGCCAGCAGATGGGGCCGGAGAGCGAGGCCGCCAAGGCCCTGACCATGGCCGAGCAAAACAAGCGCGAAGGCCTGGGCGGCGTACCGGCCGGGATGTCCGGCCTGGGCCGCCCGGATGCGGTGCGCACGGTGACCCTGGCCCTGGACCCCCAGCAGACCGAAGGGCTGGTCCTGGCCCAGAACGCCGGCCAGCTCAGCCTGGTCCTGCGCTCCCTGTTCGAGGGACGCGAGAGCGCCCCCCTGGCCCCGGTGAGTCTGGAGGGCCTGCTGGGGGTGCGTGACAAGGTACTGTTCCAGCCCAACGCCTGGCGGGAGATCCGCGGCACGGAGCTGACCAAGTAGTTTGATGGCAATCGATTGCGCGCCGCCGGGGCAAAAGGCGGCGGGAGGACAGGCGATGAAGTTGGCGCGCTTGACGATGGTGTTGGCGGCAGCCGTGCTCGCGGTCCTGGCCCTGGCCGGGCTGACCATGGGCGCGCAGGCGCTGAAGATTTTCATGGGTGAGTCCACCACCCTGGCCCTGCCCTACCAGTTCTCCAAGCTGGCCGTGGGCGATCCGGCGGTGGCCGACTACCTGGTGCAAAAAAACGAACCCGACGGTGCCGAGATCCTGCTCAACGGCAAGAAGGCCGGCACCACCAATCTCCTGGTCTGGGACGCCCAGGGCCAGCAACGCGACACCTACAACCTCACGGTGCTGGTCAAGGACCTGAAGGCCTACGTCAAGGAGATCCAGGCGGTGGTGGGCCGGGCCCCGGGCCTGCACTACCGGGTGGCCGGCGACAAGCTGGTCATCGAGGGCGAGGTGGCCACGCCCCGTCAGCGCGATCTGCTGGACAAGATGGTGGGCGACTCCCCCCAGGTGATCAAGATGGTCACCCTCTCCCCCCTGGCCCTGTCGGTCATCGCCGACACCATCCGGGCCCACATGGGCGGGCATAACGTCCGGGTGCGGCCTGTGGGCCAGAAGATCGCGCTGGAGGGCGTGGTCTACGGCAAGGAGCAGGCGGCGCGCCTGGTGGCCCTGGCCAAGCTGTACTACCCCGAGGTGGAAAACCTGCTGGTGGTGCAACCCTCCGAGCTGCGCCCCGGGGCCGGCGACATGATCCAGGTCACGGCCAACTTCATGGAGGTCAACAACGCCACTATCGACGGCTGGGGCATCTCCTGGCTGCCCCTGGCCGAATCCAGCGGCAACCAGATCACCGGCGCCCAGGACATCGGCGGCGGCGGCGGTTTCGTGGGCTCTATCGTGGGCACCATCACCAATCTCTTCCCCAAGCTGACCCGGGCCAAGGAGATCGGCGGGGCGCGCATCCTGGAGACCTCCAGCATGAGCGTGCGTTCCGGCGATCCGGCCAACTTCCAGTCCGGCGGCGAGATCGCCATCCCGGTGTCCCAGTCCTCGGGGGCGATCACCATCCAGTACAAGGAATACGGCGTCTTCCTCAACGTGCTGCCCATCAGCGACGGCGACACGGTCTCCCTGAAGATGGAGGTGATCGTCAGCGCGCCCACCGAAACCCAGCCCGGCGGCGGGGCCTACAACTTCACCAAGAGCCGGGTCTCCACGGTGCAGTTCTGCAGGTCGGGCGACAGCGTGGCCGTGGGCGGGTTGATCACCAACCGCGACAGCAAGACCTTTGACAAGCTGCCCACCGGCGCCAGCGGGGCCTTGTTCCAGCTCTACACCTCCGAGGAGTTTCAGAAGAAGCTCTCCCAGTTCGTGGTCTTCGTCACCCCGGCCGTGCTCAAGAGCGGCGCGGGCGAGGCCCACCGCGATCTCAAGGGCATCGTGGAGGATAAGTTCGGCACCTACCAGGAATACAAGCGTTAAGGCGGGGTGCGGGGAGGCGTGCCTTGAACGGAAGCCAGGCAGCGGTCTTCGCGGTGACCAGCGCCAAGGGTGGCGTGGGCAAGAGCTTTTTCGCGCCCAACTTCGCCGTGGCCCTCATGCGCGAAACCAAGGGCCGGGTGTTGCTGGTGGACCTGGACCTGGCCTGGGCCGGCGACGCCTTGGCGCCGCTGGGCAACAATCCGCCCCGCCGGGCCCTCAGCGACCTGGCGCCCCTGGTGGGCTCGCTGCCGGCCAGCATGCTCAAAGGCTACCTGGACGTGCACCCTAGCGGGCTGAGCTACCTGGCCGCCTGCCACCGCCCCGACCAGGCCGCCGGCCTGGAGCCCGCGGCAGTGGCCCGCTGCCTGGAGTTGCTCAGCCAAGCCTTCGACATCCTTGTCCTGGACCTGGACACCGGCTACGGACCGTTCAACCAGGCCTGCCTGGATCAGGCCTCGCACCTGTTCATGCTGCTGACCCCGGACCTCTACGCGGTCAACCACACCTGCCAGGGCCTGGAGCAGTTGCAGGCCCTGGGCTTCGCCCGCCAGATGGTGTCACTGGTGCTCAACCGCCAGGATCCCAAGGGCGAGCTGGGCCCGGAGGCGGTCGCCGCCCGCCTGGGGCGCGAGCTGGCCGGGGTGATCCCCGAGGACGCGGCCGCGGTGGCCCAGAGCCTCCACCAGCGCTCGCTGCTCATCCTGGACCGGCCGCGGCATCCCATCAGCCGGGCTTTGGATGAGCTGGCCGCCAGCCTTTGGGCCCGCGGCGTGGCCGATCTCTCCCAGCGCCGGGCCCGCCTCAGCGCGCCGGTCTCCGCGACCCCGGCCGCTCCGGCCGGGCCGGCTGCG
>JAZDHW010000356.1:0-5008 GCA_043805555.1 Pseudomonadota bacterium | reverse complement strand
CTCACGGCAGCGGGCAGTCCCGCGGTGGGTCCAGGTAGGGCGAGATGCGCCACTCTTTGCCGTCGCTGACCAGGGCGATGCAGCCCTGGCTGCCGGTGTAGTACATGGCCGCGCCGGCCGCGGCCGCGCGGGCGCGCACCTCGGGCCGGGGCATGCCGAAGCCGTTGGCGCAGCCGGCCGAGAAAACCACCGCCAGGGGCCGCAGCCGGGCCAGGAGCGCCTCGGTGCAGGAGCCCCGGCCGCCGTGGTGGGCCGCCACCAGCACCTGGTCGCCGCCCTCGGGCAGGCCGGGCGCGATGGCGCGCTCGATCTTGGCCCCGTTGTCGCCGGGCAGCCAGAGCCAGGTGCTCCCCAGGCCCAGGCCCAGCCACAGCGAGCGGTCGTTCTCGCTGTAGCGGGCCAGGTCGGTCGAGGGCGTCGGCCAGGCCAGCAGCAGCCGCGCCCCGCCCAGCTCGGTGCGGGCCATGAGTTCGGCCGGCCCCTTCACCCGCGTCCCGCGCTCCGCGGCCAGGCGCAGCAGCTCGGCATAGGGCCCCTTCCCGCCCGGTTCGCCGTTGGTCCAGACCTCGGCCGGGGCGAACCAGCGGGCCAGGAAGGGCAGCCCCCCCGCGTGGTCCGGGTGGGGGTGGCTGGCGGCCAGCCAGTCCACCCGGCCCAGGCGCAGATGCCACAGCAACGGGGCCAGCACCGCCTGGCCGGTGTCCAGGCTGGCGTGGCCGCCGCCGGCGTCCACCACCAGCACCTGGCCATCGGGCAGGCGCGCCACCGCGGCCGAGCCCTGGCCCACGTCCACCACCCAGACCCGCAAGAGCCCGTCCGGCGGCGGGGTGCGGGCCTCCATGAGCCCCACCGCCAGGGCCAGGGCGGCCAGGGCCCCGCCGGCCGCCCAGCGCCAGGGCCGGGGCAGGGCCAACAGGGCCAGGGCCGCGGCGTAGATCAGGGCCACGGCCCAGGGACCAGGCCCGGCCAGGTAGGTCACCGCGCCGGGCAGCGCCGCCAGCCATTGCACCGCATTGAGACCTGCCCCGGCCGGCCACAGGGCCAGGCCCAAGAGCCAGGCCCCGCCTCCGGGCCAAATAAGGGCCAGGGCCGAGCCGGCCAGCGCCAGGGGCAGGGCGATGGTGGCGATCAGGGGGATGGCCACGGCGTTGGCCATGAGCGACAGCCAGGGCGCGGCGTGGAAGTGCAGCACGGTCAGCGGCCAGGTGCCCAGGGCCACCAGGCCCGACAGCGCCAGCCAGCCGGCCAGGGCCCCCAACCATTTGCGCCAGCCCGCGCGGCCGCGCAGGCGGTGGGCCAGGGGCGCGGCAGCCAGCAGGATGGCGGCCACGGCAGTGAAGGAGAGCTGGAAGGAGAGCGTCAGCGGGGCCTCGGGCCAGATCAGGGCGATGACCATGGCGGCCAGGGCCAGGCCGCCGTCGGCGCGGTAGGGCCGGGCCGCCCAGAGCGCGGCCACCAGGCAGGCGGCCATGATCAGCGCCCGCAGGGTGGGGGTGGAGCCGCCGGCGATCAGCGCGTAGGCCAGGGCCGGCATGAGCGCCAGGGCCGCGGCCGGCCGGGGCGCGCCAAAACGCAGGGCCAGGCCGGGCCAGGCCGCCAGAACGAAACGCAGGGCCAGGTAGGACCAGCCCCAGACCAGGCCCAGGTGCAGGCCGCTGATGGCCAGCAGGTGGGCGGTGCCGGTGGCGGCAAAGGCCTGGCGGGTCTCGGGCGTGAGCCCGCCGCGCTGGCCCAGGACCAGGGCCCGGATCAGCCCGGCCGCCTCGCCCCGGTCCAGGCCGGCCATGACCCGGCCCAGGCGCTGGCGGGCCGCCTCCAGGCCCAGGGCCGGGGTCATCTCGCCCGGCCCCAGGTCTGCGAGGTCGGCCCGGCGGCCGGCGTAGGCCTGCACGTAGAGATCCTGCTGGGCCAGGTGCTCGGCGTAGTCAAAGCCGCCGGGATTGGCAAAGCCGGTGACCGGCTTGAGCTTGACCAGGGCCCGCAGGCGATGGCCCACGCCGGGCTCCGGGGCCTCGGCCGGCAGGTAAAGCTGGATGAGCCCGGAGGCCGGGCGGCCGTCCACGCTCTCGGTGCGGGCGATGAGGCGCAGGCTGCGGCCGCTGGGCTGGGGCGCGGCGATCACCTGGGCGACCAACAGGCGTGGGGTGTTGTCGGCCAGGGCGCGCAGGTGGTCGGCGGGCAGGGGCTGGGCGCGCTGCCACCAGATGAGGCCCGCGCCCAGGATCAGGAAGCTGACCGCCAGCCAGGTGAGGCGGTGACGCCCCCGAGCCGGGCCCAGGATCAGCCAGAGGATGAGCGACAGGCCGGCGGCGATCAGCGCGGCCAGGGCCCAGGTCTCGGGCCGGGGCCAGAGGTCGGCCAGCCAGATGCCGATGATGAGGCCCAGCGTCGGCCAGAGCAGGGGATGCACCCGCGTGGCCCGGCCTGCCCGCGCCTTTCCGATCATCCCCCCTCCCCCGGCCAGCGCCTATTCCGCCTGGGGTCCCTCGGGCTCCTCCGGCGGCACCTCCAGCGGCCCGCGCCCCTTTTCCAGGCGGTAGAGCCACTGGTAGATGCGCTCGCGCCAGAGCCAGACCGGCAGGATGAAGGCCAGGCTGAGCGCCACCAACCAGGCGGCGGACCAGTAGTTCTCGTGGTAGACCGCCGCGCCTTGCAGGCTCAGGAGCAGGGTGCCTGGGATGCGGCCCAGGGAGCTGACCACCAGGAAGATGCGGGTGCTCATGGGTGAGAGCCCCAGGGCGTAGCAGAAGTAGTCCTTGGGAAAGCCGGGGATGACGAAGAGGATGAAGGAGGCGATGACCCCCTGGCGCTCCATCAGGTAGGAGATGCGGGCCAGGTAGTCCGGCGGGATCATGCGCTCCACAAAGGCGCGCCCCACCAGCCGGGCCACGAAGAAGTTGATCCAGGAGCCCATGGTCAGGCCGATGCTGGAGTAGATCAGGGCCGGCCACCAGCCGAAGACATAGCCGCCGGCCGCGCCCACCAGCTCGCCGGGGATGGGGCTGACGAGCACCTGGAAGACCTGGAAGACCACGAAGACCAGCGGGGCCCAGACCCCGTAGGACTCGATGCGCTGGCGGAAGACCTCCTTGTCCCGCAAGAGCTCCCACCATTCCAGAATGAGGCGCCAGATGGGGTCCCAAAGCCACCAGATGACGAGGGCCAGGGCCAGGCAGAGCCCCAGGCCCCACCACAGGGCCTGGCGCTGGTTGCGGTGGCGGCGCGCGCGCGCGCTCTCAGATTCGTGGTGCGGGGTGGGGGACAAACGACAGGCTCCAGGGCGGCAAGATGGTTATGGTCAACGGGTCAGGGGTGGTCGGCCCGCACGGCCTCCAAAAGGCGCGCGCACCAGCCCGGCCGGGTGGCCAAGAGCCGCCGCCAGGCGGGCAGGCCCTCGCCGCCGCGCGGACGGGCCAGGAAGGCCTCCAGGCCCCGGACCAGGCCCCGGCCGAAGACCTCCACCGCCAGGGACTCGCGGGCCCAATCATATTCCAGACCGTTGATGGCCGCATCGGCCGCGTAGAATTCCATGCAGCGCCGGGCCTGGCGGAGGTAGGCGGCCTCCAGGGTGGTCATCAGCCCCCGGGTGAGCACCGCGCCCTCGGCGGCCAGGTCGCGGCACAGGGTCAGCGCGATCTCGGCGCACATGCGGCCCAGGCCGCCCTGGCCGGCCTCGTCCTCCAGGGCCTGGTGGCGGTGGTCGAAACGCTCGGCCAGGTCCACCTGGCAGATCTGGGCCGGGGAGAGCCTGCGCCAGGCCTCGCCCAGAAGGCCCAGCTCCAGGCCCCAGCCCCCGGTCCAGTCCAGGGCGGCGGCCAGGTCCAGGTCCAGGGCGATCTCGCCGGCCAGGGGGTAGCGGAAGGCCTGCAAATAGGCCAGGTAGGGCAGCCGGCCCAGGCTGGATTCCAGCGCGGCCAGCAGCGGGGCCACGCAGAGCCGGGTCACCCGGCCGTGCAGCTCGTGGGTGTAGCGGGCGTAGTAGCCCTTGGCCAACCGCAAGCCCAGGCCGGGGTGCAGCACCGGATAGAGCAGCCGGGCCAGGAGCGCCCGGTCATAGTCGGCGATGTCCGCGTCCTGCACCGCCGCCACCCGGGCCCGGCCGCCGGCCAGGGCCAGGCCCAGGCCCAGCCAGACGGCGCGGCCCTTGCCCGGCTGGCTGGGGGCCTGGCCGGCCTGGGCCAGTTCGCCCAGCAGCTTGGCCAGGCGGCGGCCCTGCTCGTCCACCACCAGGCAGGGCTGGGGCAGGCCGGCCAGGGCCGCTTTGGCCGCGGCCAGGCCGCGCTTGTCGGCCCCGCCCAGCACCACTATGATTTCAGCCAGGTAGCTCGCGCCAGCCAGTTCTTCGACCAGGCGGGCGAAGGACGGGGCCTGGATGTCGGCCATGAGCGCGGGCAGGATCAGCGCCGGCGGCCGGGCCGCGGACCAGGGGATCAGGTCGGCCTCCAGGGCCGGCCGGTCGGGTTCGCCCAGGCGGTGCAGGGTGGCGATGGGCTGGTTTTGCGCGAAATCGGCCATGGCGGCTCAGCCTCGCTTGCCAACGCAACCATGCACCGGCCCGGCCGGCAATAGGGGGCGGGTCGGGCGCTCAGACGCCAAACGCCCGCGGCGGGCGGGGCCTAAAAGACGTTCAGCCCCGCCGCCGCGTCGGGCTGGATTTGGAATATGGAAGTGAAACCAGCCACGTCGAAAACTTCGAGCACATAGGGTTGCAGGCCGCAGAGCACCAGCTTGCCGGCGCTGGCGGTGAGGCGCTTGGCCGTGGAGAGCAGGACCCGAAGCCCGGCGCTGCTGATGTACTCCACCTTGGTCAGGTCCAGCAACAGCTTGCCGCTCCCGGCCGCAATGGCCTTTTGCAACCCCTCGTCCACCATCCCGGCGGTCTGGGCGTCGAAACGGCCGGCCAGGCGGACCACGCTTATCCCGTTTTCCAAGTTAGCCGTGATCTCCATGGCTTGCGAACCTCCAGCTTGCCGTGATGTTACAAAGGGCTAGGCTAGCAGGAAAGCCG
>JAZDHW010000355.1:0-5278 GCA_043805555.1 Pseudomonadota bacterium | reverse complement strand
AACGCCATCCCGAGAACTTGCCAAAATTCACTTTTGGCAAGTTCCAAGAGGAGAAAGCCATGGATGGCTTTCTCCGACACACACCTAGGCCCAGATCAGGCTGGCCGCCCCCAGCGCCCAGCAATAGAAGGCGAACCAGTGCAGGCCGCCCCGCTGCACCACCCCGATGAGCACCTTGAGTGCGATCAGGCCGGTGCCGGCCGCCACCGCGCCCCCGGCCAGCAGCGGGGTCCACTCCACCGCCTGGCCCGGCCCCAGGTCCTTCAGGTGCAGCAACAGCGCCCCCAGGATGGCCGGCAGCGAGAGCAGGAAGGAGTATTCGGCCGCCAAACGGCGCTCCACCCCCAACAGCAGGGCCACGGAGATGGTGGAGCCGGAGCGGCTGATGCCCGGCGTGATGGCGATGCCCTGCACCAAGCCTATCACCAAGGCCCGCCAGGCGCCCATGCGCCAAAGCTCGCGCCGGGCCGGCGGGGCGAAATGGGTGGCCATGAGCAAAACGCCGGTGATGAGCAGGGCGATGCCCACGGCGGTCACCGAGCCGAACAGGCGCTCGAAATCATGGCGGAAGAACAGGCCGATGGCCGCGGTGGGCACGCTGCCCACGACGACCAGCATGATCAGGCGGCGGCCGCGCTCGGCGTCTTCGTCGCGGGCCCAGAGCCCGCGCAGCATGGTCCACAGGTCGCGCCAGAAGTAGGCCACCACCGCGGCCAGGGTGCCCACGTGCACGGCCACGTCAAAGAGCAGCTCGGGCTCCTTGAGGCCCAGCAGGTGCTGGCCCAGGACCAGATGCCCGGAGGAGCTGACCGGCAGAAATTCGGTCAGGCCCTGCACGACTCCCAAAACCACCGCTTGGCCGCTGCTGACCATCCGCGCTCGCTCTCCCGTCTTGGCCCAGGGTTGCTGGAATATAGCCCATGGACCGGGCCAAGTCGAGGGCTTTCCCCCGGATTTCGCCCTCGGACGGGTCCGCGGAGGCCGCAGAAAACACTTGACAGAAGGGGGGGTGGTCAACTAGGCATAATCTATGGCGAATGGACCCAGGGGCGCATGGGGGGCCGCAAAAGGCCGTTATAGCGCTCCAGGCCTTGACAGGCGCGGGCCGACTGCATAATATCAGCCAGCAAGAGGCTACGCTGCCTAGTGATTTTCGTCGGAAGGGGAGCCCGTAATGAACAAATCCCAGCTCATCGAGGCCTTGGCCAAGGCAGAGGGTCTTACCATCAAGAAAGCCGAGATGGTGATCAACACCATGTTCGGCAGCGTAGAGGAAGCCCTGGTGCGCGGCGATCGGGTGGAGATTCGCGGGTTCGGCAGCTTCAAGGTCAAGGATTACGATGGCTACCAGGGGCGCAACCCCAAGACCGGCGAGATCATTGACGTGGGGCAGAAAAAGCTGCCCTTCTTCAAGGTGGGCAAAGAGCTTAAGGAGCGGGTGGACCAGTAGGTCCGGCCCTGATCCGGAGCCCAATCCGCCCCGCATCGGCCTGGTGCGGGGCGGTCTATTTTCGCGCGCTTCCCCCATTATGCCCGCGGGTCTTGCACTGGGGGCCAAAGTCTGGTTTGCTTGGCTTGGCGGTGGTCCTGGGTCCGTCCGGACTCCGCGCGACGGGCGGTCGTGAACCCCGTCAGGTCCGGGAGGAAGCAGCGGTAAGCGATGCGGTCCGTGTCGCGGATGCCTCTGGAACGGCTCCCAGGATTCACCGCCATCTCATTCCCCCCCACCCCCCCGAGGCGCGCGTGGCCCTGACCCTGCGCCAGACCATCCTGGCCCTCATGGCCCAGGGCGAGCAATCGGCCGCGGACCTGGCCCGGGCCCTGCTGCTCACCCCGCGCGAGATCGAGGCCCACCTGCCCCACCTGGCCCGCTCGCAAAAGGGCCGCCTGCAAATCAACCCGGCCCGCTGCCGCTCCTGCGGCTATGTCTTCCGCGACCGCTCCCGCCTGGACGCCCCCGGCCGCTGCCCGCGCTGCAAGCAGGAGCAGGTGGAAGGCCCCTGGTTTCGCCTGGATGGCCCGCCACCTGCGATTAAAAACTAGTCAAAGACCTAAAACTTCGATAAAATAACCCATCTGCCCGCGAGGACCCTATACCGGCGCTTCGGCCGCCCCCGGCCCTGCCCGGTGCCTGCATGTGGGAGACTCGCAATGCCCAGTGAAGCCATCAAGGTCACCAACGGCTACTACTTCCCCATCTCCCCGTTGTTGCTTTTTCCGGAAACCCGCGGCGGTTTCGGCATCTATGTAAAGGTCAAGAGCCGCTACCTGCTCTACGCCCACCCCGAGGAGGCCTTCACCTACGAGCAGCAGGAGCGCCTGTTCGCCAATGGCGTGCAGGAGGTCTACGTCCTGACCGCCCAGCGCGAGCAGTTCGAGCGCTACCTGGAGCAGCACCTGGGGCGCATGCTATTGGACGACGCGGTGCCCATGGGCGAGCGCTCGCGCATGTTCTACAGCGTGAGCCTGAACCTGATCCAGGAGGCCTTCCAGCACCACCTGCCCGGCCAGGGCGTCAGCCACAGCTTCGACCGGGTGGAGCGCTTCGTGCGCCTGGGCATCAAGTTCCTGGCCCAGAATGGCTCGCTGAAAAGCCTGGCCGGCCTGATCAGCCACCACTACCAGACCTACAGCCACTGCGTGCACGTCTTTGTCTACACCACCACCGTGCTCCAATCCATGGGCCAGCCCGAGGACCTGGTGGTGCAGGCCGGCCTGGGCGCGCTGATGCACGACCTGGGCAAGACCTTGATTCCCAAAAACATCCTTAACAAGTCCGGCAAGCTCACCGCCGAGGAGCGCATGCTCATCGAGTCCCACCCCCTGAAGGGCGTCGCCCTGTGCACCCAGGTCAAGCTGGAGCAGGCGGCGGTGCACGGCATCCTGTTCCACCACGAGCGCCTGGACGGCCAGGGCTACCCCACCGGGCTCAAGGGCGACGGCATACCGCTGTCGGTGCGGGCCACATCCCTGGCAGACACCTACGACGCCCTGGTCAGCTCCCGGCCCTATTCACCGGCCAAGACCCCCTTCGAGGCCTTGTCGGTGATGCGCGAGTCCCTGGGCAGCCAACTGGACCCGGAGGCCTACAAGAACCTGGTGCTGGTGCTCAGCGGCGCGGACCTGGTGTAGTCGCGTGCCGCGACGGCCGAAGCGGGTCGGGTGACGGTCGCGTGCCGCGACGGCCATAGCGGGTCGGGTGACGTCAGGCCAGGCGCCAGCCTTTCACGCTCCCGTAGTTGCCATCAATAAATTTAGGATGTTCAGGCGGTGTGCAGGGCCTGGCTGATGTTGCGGGCCGCGGCCGCCAGGGCCTGGGCCAGCTCTTCCAGGCGGCCGGGGGTGAGCGCGCTGGTGAAGCCGATGGCCCAGATGGCCGCCGGCAGGCCGGCCTCGGCCCCCACCGGCGCGGCCGCGCCCCACAGGCCCAGCAGGTACTCGTCCTGCTCGGTGCACCAGCCCTGGCGGCGCACCTGCTCCAGTTGGTCGCGGTAGGCCTGGGGATCGGTCACGGTGCGGGGGGTGTGGGCAACCAGGCCAGCGGCCAGGATTTCCTCCAGACGCGCGGGCGGCAGGCCGGCCAGGAAAACCTTGCCCACCGCGCCGGCGGTGAGTGGCAGGCGGGTGCCGGGCGCGGCGGCCACCCGGATCACCCCGGCCGGCTGGCGGGTGTCCACCACCGTGATCTGGTTGCGTCCCAAAACCCCCAAAAACATCGACTCGTTGAGTCGGTCGCGCAGGCGGGCCAGCTCCGGCCCGGCCGCTTCGCGCAGGCGGGCGTGGACCAGGCCCCGGCCGGCCAGGGTGGCCATGAGCGGGCCCAGCAAATAGCGCTTGGTCCGGGCGTCGCGGATCAGCGCGCCGCCGGTCTCCAGTTGCTGGCAGAGGCCGAAGACGGTGCCCTTGCTCAGCTCCAGGCGGCGGGCCAGTTCGCTGATGCCCAGCCCGCCGGGGCTGGTGGCCACCAGGGAGAGGATGTTGAGGGCGCGGCCCACCGAGGGCGCGCGATAGGTGGCATTGGCCGGCATGTGTTCTCCCGGCTGAACGATTTGCCGCTCATCCTGCGCGCAACCCGTCGATTTGTCAAGTTGTGGCGCGGGCGGTCCGGTCTGGGTTCGGCGGAGTGATCGCTGCGGCAGGGCAGGGGCGGGGGGCTGGAGGCCGGCCCCGGGGGCGGCAAAATGCGCCCGCCGGCAAAAGCGGCCGGGGCGGGGGCCCGGCCGGACTAGGCGTAGGCGTTGACGCCCCGGTTATTGCCGCGGGGGGCTTGGTCCTGGTTCAGGGGCTCGCGGTTTTGACGCCGCGGAAGCACCTTCTGGCTGCTTTCGCGCTCTTCGCGGCGGCGCTTGGCGCCCTGGGACGAGGCCGTGTCGCGGATGGGCGAGATGAGGGCAATGTCCACCAGCATGGTCCACCTCCAGTGGTCTTATCGGCCATGCCCCGGACGAACTTGAAAACTTCGCCTCAGGGCCGGGGTTGGGCCGGGGGCTGACGCCGGGCCCCGGCGGCGGCCGGCGGGGCCGCGGCGGAAAGGCGCTGAAGCATATCGCTCACATACACCTGGCAGTCCTGGCGGCGGTCGGCCGGGCAGCGGTTCACCGCCCCGGTCCAGGCCGAGTGCGCGCAGTGCAGGCAGAGCATTTCGGGCGATAACAGCGCCTGGTCGTAAAAGCGGCGCAGGAGGGTGCGGGGATGGTTGTGCATGCCGCCTGGGGGCTCCTTCCTCCGGGCCTGGTGGGGGCCCGTTGGCCTGGGTTGGTTCCTGGCCCAGTCAGTCTGCACGCGCCGTGCCAACCCCGCCGGAGGCGCTTTGCAGTTGCCTGGCTGCCAGGGGCATGTTAGCGTCGCAAGCAAGATGCAAAATGGCCTTAACTTGCTAAACCTGGTGCTGGTTCTCCTGATGGCCCTGGCAGGCGCCAGCTTGGCCGGAGCGCTGCTGTTTTTATACCGCTGGCTGGTCCGCCGCCGGCTTTTCCCGCAATTACCGCGCATCTGGGGCGTGGACCGCCTGCGCTTCATCATCTTCGGCTCGATTTTCCTTGTGCTGGGCGCGGCTTGGCTGGTGCTGGCCGTGACCAGCCGGCCCACGCCGCCCACCCCAGGCGCGCCCGCCCCGGCTGTGGCCGCCCGCCCCCCGGCACCTGCGCCAGCGCCAGCGCAGGCCAAGGAGGAGGGCGAGACCTATTTCCCGTTGCCCCACCGCTCCCCGGCCGCCGGTGAGGAGCGGGCCCTGCCGCCCACGCCCAACCGCGACCTGCCCGCGCCCGCGGCCGGCGGC
>JAZDHW010000354.1:0-7579 GCA_043805555.1 Pseudomonadota bacterium | reverse complement strand
CGGGTCCGGGGCCCGGGCGCTCACGTCGCCGGGCTCCACCGCCACCAGCACCGGACCGGCCGGACCGGCGGCCAGGGTGGCGGTCACCTGGTGGCCAGCGGCGCGGATGGTGGCCGCGAAATCCGCCACCAGGGGCAGCGGGGCGACGGGCCAGCCGCCGGCCGCCCGGCGCAGGTGCTTGGCCAAACGGTCGAGGGTGGCGGTGTTGTCCCTGAGGCTGGGCGGACTCAGCGGGCAATAGTGCTTGACGAGCGGCATGTGGCGGCCTCGAAATTACGCGTAGTTAAGCGATTCTGGCAAGCCGGGGCCCAATTGTCAAACCGGTTGGGGGGCGCGAATAATTTGCGGGCCGGCTCTGGTCGCGGGCAAAATGGATTGGAGAGGGCAAATAGTCCGGCGCGGCCTGCCCGGACCAGGCCGGGGCCGCGCGCCGGGAGCACACCGTTGGGCAAGGAGGAAAGCCGAAGTGAAACGCCTGCTCGTCAAGTCGCTGGGCCTCTTGGCCCTGCTGGCCCTGGCCGCCCTGCCGGCCGGCTGTTCGCACTACTACCGAGTGACCACCTACAGCGGACAGATCTACACCAGCGAAGGCCAGCCCAAGTTCGATGAGGACGCCAAGGTCTACAAGTTCGAGCAGATGGACGGCAAGAAGGTGATCCTGAACCAGAAGGACGTCAAGGAGATCAAGCAGGAGGATTAGGCCCTGCGCGGCCGCCTGCCTGCGCCCAGATGCGGCCGGGCCGCCCTTCCAGCGCGGAAGGGCGGCCCGGATTTTTTTACGGGCGTGGCGCGGGCCTAGGAGACCTTGACCACCACCGCCGCGGCGGTGTCGCCGGCGGCGCAGCCGGCGAACAGGCCGTAGCCGCCGCCCAGCTTGACCAGCTCCTCGATCAGCTCCACGGTGCAGCGCGCGCCGGTGGGGCCCTGGGGATGGCCGAAGACCAGCGAGCTGCCGTAGTTGTTGAAGATGCCCTCGGGAATGTTCATCAGGCGGCCCATGATGATGTCGTTGACGCTGAAGGGGTTGTGGGTCTTGACCGCGGCCAGGTCGGCCACGCTGATGCCGGCGTTATTGAGCGCCATCTGGGCGGCCGGGGTCACGGCGGCGGCCATGCGGGCCTTCTCGGCCCGGGCGCAGCCGTAGCTGAGCACCTGGATGGTCACGCTCTTGTCGGCCGAGAGCGCCTTGGCCTTGTCCTTGGTGGTGATGACCAGGCCGGCGTTGCCGTCGGCCGGGTGGGTCTGGGCGCCGAAGGTGAGGCAGCCGCCGGGGATGACGGGCTTCAGGGGGGCCAGGCCCTCGGGGGTGCAGGGGCTGATGCCCTCGTCGGTCTCCACGGTCACGGTCTTCTTCTTGCTGACGGCGATGTCCACTGGGATCATGTAGCCCTTCTGGAACTCGCGGTCATTGGCCATGGACATCAGGTACTGCTCGTAGCGGCGGCAGGCCATGGCGTCGGACTCTTCCTTGCTCACGCCCCCGCAGTCGGCGGCCACGTTCTCGGCGGTCTGGATCATGGCCTGGCCGCCGTAGGGGTCCTTGCCGAAGTTGTCCATCAGCCAGTTCTCGTGGATCACCTCGCCGCCGGGGCCCAGCGGGTTGGGCCACACGCTGTGGGGGCCGTTGCTGCAACGGTCGGTGGCGGCCACCAGCATGTTGCCGTAGGTTCCGCTCTCCACGCCCGCGGCGGCGGTGTAGATGCAGGTGGCGCTGGTGGCGCAGGCCTGGCTCAGGGTGGGGCCGCTGATCCTGTCGTTGCCCATCAGGGCGCAGTACCAGGGGTTGGCGTAGAACCAGGCGGGCATGCCGATGGTCATGCCGAAGATGCAGCCGTCGAAGTCCTGGGCCGGGATGCCGCGCAGGGCCAGGAACTTCTTGGTGGTCTCGGCCACCAGCTTGATGGGGTGCTGGTTCTGGAAAGACATCTGCCAACGGGAGAAGGGCGAGGACCAGTAGCCCTTGTGGGGGATGAAGGCTTTTTCGAACATGGTGCACTCCTTGTTCCGGCGGGCGGCAAGCTCCGGCCCAACCAAATATCTAGCATGGCCTGGCAAGTCGGAACCGGGGCGGGCCGAGCGGCCCGCGTCCGGGCTACTTCTGGTTCTGGTCGGCCCAGTGGCCGTAGCGCTCGCGCAGCACCCGGTGCAGGATCTTGCCGGTGCCGGTGCGGGGCATGTCGGCCTCGGGGATGAACTCCAGCTTCTTGGGGCGCTTGAAGCCGGCGATCTTGCCCTTGGTGTATTCCAGGATCTCCCGGGCCAGCTCGGGCGCGGGCTGGTACTCCTGGTGCAGGATCACCACCGCGGTGACCGACTCGCCCCACTTGGCGTCCGGCACCCCGATGACCGCCACGTCCTTGACCGCGCTGTGGCCGCCGATGCAGTTCTCCACCTCGGAGGGGTAGACGTTCTCGCCGCCGGTGATGATCATGTTCTTCTTGCGGTCGACCAGGTAGTAATAGCCTTCCTCGTCGCGGTAGGCCATGTCGCCGGCGCTGAAGTATTCGCCCTTGAAGGCGGCCCCGGTCTGCTCGGGGTTTTTCCAGTATTCGTTGAAGACCATGGGCGTGCGCGAATACAGCTCGCCCACCTGGTTCACCCCCAGCTCGTTGCCGTCCTCGTCATAGAGCTTGATCAGATCGGTGCCGGGGATCTCGCGGCCGATGGAGCCCAGCTTGTCGAACTGCTCGTGGGGCAAGAGCAGGGTGACCAGGCCGGCCTCGGTGGAGCCGTAGGCCTCGTAGAGCTGGCTGTTCTTGAAATAGCCCATGATGTCGATCTTGGTGTCGCGCCGGGCCGGGGCGGAGCTGATCATCAGCTTGCGCACGCAGTCCACGTTGTACTTGTTCTTCACCGCCTCGGGCAGGGCCAACATCATGATGTAGTGGGTGGGCACCAGGGAGGTGAAGGTGACCTGCTTTTCGCTCAGCGTCCTGATCATGTGCTCGGGGTCGAAGGAGATCATGTTGTAGATGATGGCCGCGGCCCCGATGTAGGTGAAGACGAAGGAGTAGTAGACGCTGTTGATGTGGCACATGGGCATGACCACGAGCCCGCGTTCGTCGCTCTTGTACTCCAGGGCCGCGATGTTGGTCAGGTACTGGGCGATGAAGGATTCGTGGGTGCGCACCACGCCCTTGGGCCGGCCGGTGGTGCCGGAGGTGTACATGATGATCCACACGTCGTCGTGGTTCACCTTCACCGGCGGCTCAGTGGGGTCGCCGGCGCTGAAGACGTCCTCCAGGTGGGTGTAGCCGGCCGGGGCGGGGCCTTCGCCAAAGAAGAAATAGCGGTCGGCCGGGATGGTTTCCAGGTCTTCCTTGGCCCCGTCCACGTCCTTGACGAATGGATCCTGCACGATGAAGCCCGCGCACTCGGCGTTGTTGACGATGTAGGTGTACTCGGTCGGGGTGAGCCGGAACATGATGGGCACCAGGATCAGGCCCATCTTGGCGGCCGCGCCGTAGATCTCCATCCACTCCAGGCAGTTGTAGGCCAGCACCGCCACGCGGTCGCCCTTTTTGAGCCCCCTGGCCATGAACCCGTTGGCCAAGCGGTTGCAGCGCTCGTTCCACTGCTTGAAGGTCAAGGAGCGGTGGAGGTCGGCCACGCCCTCCTTATCGGGATACAGCGTGGCGTTTACCCTCAACACGTCCCCTGCATGCAGCCAGCGACTCATGGCGATCGTCCTCCCTGCCGGTTGATTGCCGGGCCGCGCCGGGGCCAAACCCCGGCGCGGCTGCCTTTTCCTCCCCGTGCGGCCGCGCCCGCGCACGGCCATTCCAGGCCGGCGGAAGCCATCCCCGGCTTTCGCCTCTTGGAAATTGCCAAAAGGAGCTTTCGGCAATTTCTCGCTTTTGCGCCGCCCTTGCGGGTCGCGCGAAAGCGGGCGGGCCATCCCCGGTCCGCAGGGGCCTTGGTCCCGCGCGCCGGCGGCAACCCCTCAGTATTCGCCGGCGCGTGTCTGGGGTCCAGGCCCCCTAGGCCCGCAGCGCCAAGAGCGCCGCGCCGATGGCCCCGGCCAACTGGGGCCGCGGCGGGGTGAGCACCTCGCGGCCCAACTCCTCGGCCATCATCTCCACCAAAAAGGGGTTGTGGGCCACGACACCCCCTGTCATGACCACGGCCCCCTCGATGGAATCCATCTCCAGCACCCGTTTGACCACCGAATGAAAGAGGCCCTTGACCAGGGCCTCCACCGGCACGCCGTCGCGGATCTTGCCCAGCACCTCGGTGGCGGTGAAGACGGTGCAAAAGCTGCCCAGCACCGCCTCGTCCTCGGCCGCGCGGGCCAGGGCGTCCAGGCGCTCGATGGGCAGACCCAGGCGCAGGGCCATCTCCTCCAGGAACGCCCCGGTGCCGGCGGCGCACTTGCGGTTCATCTTGAAGGAGGTGCGCTGACCCGAGGCGTTGATCTTGATGATCTTATTGTCCTGGCCGCCGATGTCGATGACGGTGAGCGCGCGCGGGAAGTAGTGATAGGCGGCGGCGGCGTGGGCGGCGATCTCGGTGCGGCTCTCGTGGGCGAAGCCCACGTTCTTGCGGCCATAGCCGCAGGCGAAAATCCGGCTGATCTCCTTGGGTTCGTAGCCGGCCTGGGCCAGGGCCTCGTCAAAGGCCCGCGCCGCTGCCAGGGCGAAGTCGATGCCGGTGCGCAGCACCGCGCTGCCCAGCAGCCGGCCCTGGTCGTCGATGACCGCGGCCTTGGTGGCGGCCGCGCCGATGTCGATGCCCGCGGCCAGGCTCACGCGGCCAACTCCTCCAACTGCTCCACGAAGGCCTCCAGGTTGGTCTTGGCCTGCTCGTCGCTGAAGCAGCGCAGGTCGTTGAGGTCGCCGTTGAGCACCAGGGTGGAAAGCCCCAGCTCGGCCGCCAGGCGCTGGGGCATGGCGTAACGGTTGTTGCTGTTGTTGGGGCAGGTCTTGGCGTCGTGGAAGATGATGCCCTGGATCTTGAAGCGCTCCACCCAGTCGCGGATGTAACGCTCCTTGTACTCGTCGTCGCGCACGATGAAGAGCTCCAAGTAGGCCTTGGCCATGGACTCGAAGGGGTCGCGCTCGTCAAAGGCGTCGAAGATCCACGAGTTGCAGTAGGTGCTGGCCACGATGGCGGCCTTCTGCTCCAGCATCAGGTCGCTGAGCATGCGCAACCGCCCCCAGACCGGCATGCCCTCCCAGTAGAGCCGGTGGCGTTCGCCGGGCACGGCCACCACGCCCGCGGCCAGGCGCTGGTCCAGCTCGGCCAGGAGCTGGTCGTAATAGGCGACGGCCTCCGGCAGGCCGCGCAGCACCACGGCCGGGGCCATGTGGATGGTGTGGTCGAAGAAGTTCATGGGCGCGGGCGTGTGGGCCGCGTACTCCAGCACCCTGCGCCAGCGCACGGTGCACTCCTTGGAAAGCCGCACCGTCTCGCGCAGGCGGTCGATGTCAAACTTGTTGCCGCTCACCTGCTCCAGGGTGGGTATCATGGCCTTGAACTGCTCCACCACGTCGGCGATGTGGTGGCCGGCCACCGCGCCCAGGCCGCGATGGCTGCGCACCCCCACGATGGGCGCGTTCCACTGGCGGGCGTAGAAGGCGAACCAATCCTCCACGTCGCGGCACTGGTTGGTGTTGAAGACCAGCACGTCGGCCGGGGGGATGGACTTTATGCCATAGGCCTGGGTGAGCGGGGTGACGCCCTTCAGGTAGGCCCCGATGTCGGCGGTGAGATAGCTACAGATGTCCGGCGAGTACCCGGCCGCGTTGGCGGCGGGGATGACCTCGGTGGCCAGGCGGGTGGCCCCCAACAGCGCCCCGTGGTTCTCCGGGAAGTAGACGTCGAAGCCCATGGCGTGCAGCAGTTCGGCCGGGCCCACGCTGGTGCACCAGGCCACCTTGCGCCCCTCGCTCCGGGCGCGGTCCAGGCCTAAGAAGTGGTCGGCCATGAGCTTTTTCATCTGCTTGGTGGCCTTGATCGGCAGGGGCGCGTCGGGCATGATGATATCTCCCAGGTCAGGCCGGTCCGCTGCGCCGCCCCGTGCGCGGCCTGCGCCAAAAATGTAGGCCGGGGGCAAAATCGGGGTGGACAGGATGGTTACATCTTAGCTACAATCTAGCTAATTAGCAATATAGACAGGGCTAATAAAGCTTGTCAAGCCCTAAGCGAGGCCAGCCCAGTGCGGCTGGCAGGGGCTCCGCTGGGGCCTGCCAGGGGCACGGAGGAGGCCTTGAGCGCGGAGCATACGCCGGTGCTGATCGTGGGCGGCGGGGTGGCCGGATTGGCCGCCGCGGTGGAGCTGGACCGCCGGGGGGTGCCCAGCCTGGTGGTGGAAAAATCCTGCCGTCTGGGTGGCCAGGCGGCGGATTTCTGCTGCAAGGCTTGCAAGGCCTGCGGGGCCTGCGAGGCCTGCGCCCGCTGCGGGGCCTGCCGGGCGGGCGATTTGCTGCGCGAGGCGGCGGCCCGGCCGCGCATCCGCACCCTGGCCCGGGCCATGGTGGTGGCGGCGCGGCCGGCGGGCCGGGGCTGGTCCCTGGACGTCGCCCCCCAGCCGGCCGAGCCGGGCTCGGACTGCCACGCCGGGGCCTGCGCCGTCCTGGCCGAGCGCGCCAGCCTGACGGCCGGGGCGGTGATCCTGGCCGTGGGGCACACGCCCTTCGACCCCCGCCGCAAGAGCCGCTTCGGCTACGGCCGGGTGCCGGGAGTGGTCACGGCCGGCGAGCTGGAGCGGGCGCTCAAAGCCGGCGCGCTGCCGGCCGGGGCCAAGCGCATCGCCTTCATCCAGTGCGTGGGCAGTCGCGACGCCTCCCTGAACCGCAACTACTGCTCGCGGGTCTGCTGCGGCTTTGCCTTGCGCATGGCCCGGCTGGCCCGTTGCCTGGACCCGGAGTGCCAGGTGACCTTCTATCACATGGACGTGCAGGATTATGGCCAGGCCTGGCGGGAGGACCTGGCCGCCATGCGCCAGGATTTCGAGTTCGTGCGCGCCATCCCCGGCGAGGTGCGCGGCGGCGCCGAGGGTCCGCTGGCGGTTTTCAGCGGGGCCGCCGGCCAGCCCGAGAGCCGGGCCTTCGACCTGGTGGTGCTCTCCACCGGCCTGGAGCCGCCCCTGGCCGCCGCGGCCCTGGCCGAGCTGTTCGGGTTCGCCCGCGGCCGGGACGGCTTCCTGGGCCAGGACGGGGCCGACGCCATGACCAGCGCGCCGGGGGTCTTCGTGGCCGGGGCCGCGGCCGGGCCCCGCTCCATCGTGGAGTCCATCGACCACGCCGCCCTGGCCGCCGCCCTGGCCGCCGCCCACGTGGCCGCGCCGGCAAAGGAGGTGGCCCATGCCTAGGCCGGTGTTGTGCTGGCTGGGCGGGGCCGGCCTCAATAACCTGGACCCGGCCCAGGTGGCCCGTGCCGCCGGCCTGGCCCTGGACCAGGGCGGGCTGGTGGAGGCGGCGGTGGTGACGGCGGCAGAGGCCCAGGCCCCGGAGACGCTGAAGCTGCGCCTCATGGGCAAGCCGGTGCAGTGGCTGGACCTGGCCGCCGAGGTGGGCGGGGGCGACGCGGCCCACCGCCTGGCGCGGGCCGCCACGGCCGTGGCCCGGGCCGCCGGCCG
>JAZDHW010000353.1:0-8906 GCA_043805555.1 Pseudomonadota bacterium | reverse complement strand
CGGACGGACGCGGCGGGCGCGACCGGGGCCGGGTGCGGCCCCGGCCGGCGGGAGGTCATCCCGCCGGCCGCGCAGGCGGGCCGGGACGGGGCGCTAGGAGCCTGTCGGAGTAATCCTCCGACAGGCTTCCGAGCGGGCCATGGACGGCCCGACCAGAATGGCGCCAAATTAATTTATGGCGCCATTCCGAGAACTTGCCAAAATTCACTTTTGGCAAGTTCCAAGAGGAGAAAGCCATGGATGGCTTTCTCCGACGCACACCTAGACGCGCACCGTGCGGGTGGTCTGGGGCGCGGTGTCCATGACGGGCTGGCGGGCGAGCACCTCCTGGGCCTCGGGCTTGGCAATGGCCTCGCGCCAGGCTTCGCCCAGGCTGGAGAGCATGCGGATCACCTCGTCGATGCGCTGGAGATCCTGCTTGATCTTGGCCCGCACCAACTGATCGCCCATGAAAAGGTAGAGCCGGCGCAGGTTGCGGGCGATGTCGCCGCCCTGCTCCAGGTTCAGCGAGGCGTTGAGCTCGTCGATGATGTCCTGGGCCCGGTTGATCTGGCCGGCGTAGCCCGGGATGTCGTTGTCCGACAGGCTGGCCTTGGCCTTGATCAAAAAGCTGATGGCCCCCTCGTAGAGAAGGACGATGAGACGCCCGCGGTCCACGGTGGCGATCTGGGTCTTGCGGTACTGGTTCTGTCCGTAGCTGAGCATGGTCCTTACCCCATCCTTGGTTTGCCTGCGCCCATCCAGGGCTGGGCCGCCCTCCGAGGTGGCGGCTGGCCTTCTAGCGGAGCCGGCCGGGCCGGCGGCTATTTATTGCTGTTGATCCCCGGCAGTTGGTCGATCTGGCTCTCCAACTGTGAGGAGACTCCGTTGAGGGTGGCCAGGGTGGCCTCCAGGCGGGCGAAGCGCTCCACCTGGCGCTGGCGGTACAGCTCCAGCCTCTTCTCCTCGTTGTCGATCTTGTTGTCGATGTTGCTGATGATGCCGGTGTAGTTCTTGATCAGGACGTTGAGCGCCCCGGTCTTGGAGTCGGTCAGGGCGTCGGCCTCGTCGTTGAGGCGGCCGGCCACGCCCTGGGTGCCCTTGGTGGTGTTGTTGACGAACAGGTTGGCCACCGCGTCAGCGTCGGAGTTCAGCGCGTTGCGCAGCATGGTCTCGTCGATGACCCAGCGCCCGTCGTCGTCCGGGTCGGTGTGGATGCCGATCTGGGAGATGTGGGTGAAGGTGTTCACCCCGTCCACCAGGCCGGACACCGAGGCGTTCAGGGCCGAGTCGATGCGCGACTTGATGATGTAGTAAGTGTAGTTGCCGATGAGGATGCCGGCCTCGCCCGCGTCGGAGTCATACCTGGTCTGGTCGCGGATGTAGTCCTGGGCGTAGTTGACCGCGTTGACCAGGGCCTCGACCTGGGTGATGACCGAGTCCACGTTGGTGGCCACGCTCACCACCGCCTCGCCGGCGTCGATCAGGGCCAGGCTGATCCCGGTGATGACGTCCTGGACCAGGTTGGACGAGCGCTGCAGATACAGGTCGCTGTCGGTGGGGAAGCCGTCAACCTTGATCTGGCTGCTGGTGGACAACTGGGTGCTGGTGAAGCCGCCGCCCAGGTCGCCGCCGCTGCCGAAGCTGGTGCCGGTGAAGGTGTGGTTGATGTTGGTGATCTGGTACTGGGCCCCGGTCTTCTTGCCGGTGAGCACCAGCTTGTAGCTGTTGGGCAGGCCCAGGCCGTCGTTGATGATGCTGGCGGTGACGCCGGGGTTGTCGGCGTCGGAGTTGATGTCGGTGGCCAGGTCGTAGAGGGTCTCGCCGGCCGAGATGGTCAGGCTCACGGTCTGGCCGCCGTAGGTGTAGCTGAAGGTGGCCTCGCTGTCGGTGACGGCGCTGGTGTCCTTGTCGCCGAAGCCGCTGTGCACCGCCTTGGCGCCCTGGGCCAGGCCCTTGTCCTGGCCCTGCTGCTGCACCGGAGCGAAGACGTTGACCTGGAAGGTGTCGCCGTTGGTGAGGGCCCCGGCGTCCAGCTTGATCTCCACCCCCTGGTCCACGCCGTAGGTCTGGGCGCTGTCGGAGATGGAGACGGTGCCGGTCAGGCCGGTGGAGTCGGTCCAGCGCAGGACCACGGTGTCGGCCCCGCCGCCGTCGGCGATGGCGCCGGCGGTGACCACCGCGAAGGTGTAGGTCTTGTTCACCGAGCCCAGGTAGTTGCCGCTGGTGGTGATGTTCGGGCCGGACCAGGTGGCGGTCTCGGCGTCGTCGATGTCGTTGGCGTATGCGTTGAGGCTGAAGGTCTCGCCGTTGGTCACGGCGCCCGCGTCGAGCTGGATGAAGACCCCTTCCTCCACCGCGATGCTGTCGCCGGGGGTGTAGTCGGCCGGCACGGTGATGACCGTGGGTGCGCTGGCCGCACCGCCGTCCCAGGAGCGGGTCCAGCTCAGCTCGAAGCTGTCCGTGCCCACCACCCCGCCGCCGGCGACGTTCTGCACCGTGAAGCTGTAGCTGGCCACGCCGCCGTCGGCCTTATCGCCGGTGAACTGGCCCACGGCCGCCACGTCCACCCCCAGGGTGGAGCCGGCCAGGGCCACGCCCTTGTCGTCCAGGGAGAGCAGGGTGGGGTTTAACGCCACGCTCACCCGGCCGTCGTCGCCGCCGGTGACCGCGGTCAGCGTCAGGTGCTGGGGCCGGCTGGTGGTGCCGTCGTCGGTGATGCTGGCCGTGACCGCGCCGCCGGCCTGGGCGTTGATGGCGTCCTTCAGCTCTTCGAGCGTCTCGCCGCCGGCCAGGGTCACGGTGTAGTCGGTGGCGCCCACCCGCAGGACCAGGTCGCCGCCGGCGGCGGAGACCGCGGTGCTGCCGGTGCTGGCCAGGCCGGCCGCGCGCAGGATCTGCTTGGTGTCGCTGCCCACCGTCACCCGGTAGGCACCGGTGACGGCCGTGTTGCTGGCGCTGGCGGTGAGCACGCTGGTGCTGCTGCTGGCCGCGCCGCGCACCAGGAACTCCTCGGCGGTGTCCATGGCCGCCGCGCCCTCCTCGATGGAGCCCAGGCGCTGGTTCAGGGCGGTCATGGAGTCGATCTTGGCTTGCCACGAGGTGCGCCAGGTCTCCAGGCGCTGTTTGTTGATGGACTCGATGGCCACCAACTGGTCCACGATCTCGTTGAAATCAGTGCCCGAGCCCAGGCCGGTGAAGTTGATGGACCCGCTGAGCAGGCTGAAATCGCCGTTGGCGGTGGTGTTGACCAGGCTGCCGGTGCTGGTGATGCTGCTGTCGGCCATGGTCGCCTTTCCTGGGTGCGTGGGGCCGGGCCGGGTCTGCACCCGGCCGCGCTTGCCGCCCGACCGCCTTGGCCAGGGCCGCACCCTTGGGCATAGCAACAAGCATGCCTGCGGCCGCCAAAATATTTGCGCCTATATCTCGCTGATTTAACAGCAATATCTCGACGCAAGCCAAGAGGGTGACGCGCGCGTCCCGCTTTGGGCTGCAAATATTGCCGCCGCTGCTCATCTCCCAGGTATTTGATCGGCCAGATCGGCCCCGAACTTGAGGTGGCCGCTGAAAAAGCCTGGCGGCCGCGGTCTTTGACAGGGGCGCGGCCGGCGGCATAAGATCGCGGGCGTAGGCGGGGCGGAAATAAAAAGGCGGGCGGCGATGCTGGTCCAGGACATCCCCTATCATCTGCGCAACACGGTGGAGCGGCTGAAGCTGCCCATCTACATCGACCTGGAGCCGGGAGCCTGCCGGCCGCCGGCCAACCTGGCCCTGGGCGACACCCTGATGGTGCTGGGGCTGGTGCGCAACCAGGGCCGGCCGGTGCGCCTGCACCTGGACCCCGCCGGCTCGTTGCGCGAGCTGGTGGCCAGCCATCCCCTGGTGGCCGAGCTGCTCCCGCCCGACGACGCCGCGGCGCGCTTCGACCTGGTGCGGGTGCCGGTGGGCCGGGCCGGCCGGGGGGCCAGTTGGCTCTCGGCCACCACCTTCGACCTGGACCTGCCGGTGCTGCCGGTGGACCAGGTGCGGGCCAACCCCATCCTGGCCCACAGCCGCTATTACGGCCTGGGACGCGACGACGACCGGCCCAGCGTCTTCATCGACCCGGACCGGCCCCGGACCCTGGCCGGGCTCTTGGCCCGGGGCCGGCCCACCCTGGTGGCCTATCCCCAGAACCCCGGCCGGCGCGGGCACCTGTGGCAGAACCCGGCCTGGTGGCGGGAGCTGTTGACCGGCCTGCGCGCCGAGATGGCGGTGGTGCTGGTGGGGGCGGCCGATTACGGCGAGCTGAGCGAGGCGGCTGACGCCTGTCTGCCCATGCACGACCCCGGCTCCACCCTGCTGGACCTGGCCTGGCTGATGGGCAAGGCGGCGGCCTTTGTGGGCGGCGACGGCGGGCTCTGCCATTTGGCCGCGGCGGTCAACCCCCGCCGGCTCACGGTCTGGGACTCCATGGCCAGCTACCGGGTCTGGGCCGGCGCGGGGGGCCACCACATCCTGTTCTCCAACCCCTACACCTTTCGCTATCCCCAGACCGTGCGCCATAGCCTCACCGACCTGGGGCGCATCGTGGCCAGCCGCGGCCTGCCCGACGGACGCGGCGGCTGGCGGCCGGCGGCGTCGGGGCCGGGGCCGGGCGGTTTGGCGGAACTGGCGGAGGAGCAGTGCGGCGGGCTGGAGGCCATGGCCCGGGCGGTGATGGCCCGGCAGGAGGTGGAGGCCGAGCGGGATTTCGTGGCCGGCTGGCAGGCCAACCCCGAGGCCAGCCAACGCATCCGGGCCGGGAGCCTGGACTTCGCCCGCCGGGCCCTCACGGGCCAGTTGCCGGCCGGGGCCAACTGGGTGGTCCCCAGTTTACCCTAGAATGTATACTTCATACTTGGCTTCTTGAACTATCATAAAATATACTTTTTCTGGCCCTCTTAATGAAAATGCGCAGAAAGGAAAGTACAAATTGGACGCAATATTTACCATCCCATATAGTGAATATATGGTAATCAATGAGTTATCTAAACACATTAATAAAAGTGATGGTTGTACAATATACATCCCAGCTAGTAGACAGGAAAAAGGGGTGGACTTTCTGGTTCACCACTTAAAAACCCGGCAATGCGCTAGGTTTCAAGTTAAGGGTTCTAAATCATATGAGGGGACTAATTATAAAGGAAAGAATAGGACATATAAATACAACCTTTGGTTCAATAATTTCGTAAATAAATATGATAAAGGGTTGGCTGACTATTATGCATTATGTGGGATATACTCTTCGTACGATCCGCATCTTTCAATAGATGGTAAACGTGGTTTTTGGAAACCCATTATCTTATGTATTCCGGACGATAAAATGGGTGCTATCCTGGATAATATATTAACCAAAAAGAAGCAAACGAAAGACAAGTTCTTTGGGATTGGCTTTGATGATCCAACGAGTGTTTTTGGGACGAGAGGTTTTCTAGAAGAAACTAACTTAAGTGAATATTTATTAACCAATGTGATCGGTTCGATAAAAGGCAAGCTAGCTGATAGTTAGGTATCATTAGTAGTGCCTTCATAACGATGAGACCCTAAACTAAATCGATTTTGCCTACTTCGTTGGCAGATAATTATCATTTTCACTCCTTTCTTCACTTCTTAGCGGTTCATGATCCGCTGGCCGGTTGACATCCATATCTATAGAAGGCCAGGGGGCCTTATGCCCTCGGCCGGCCCAGCCAGGCGGCCGGGTCGATCTCCAGGAGCTTGAGGATCTGGGGGGCGATCTCAATGGCCGGGGCGTGGCCGTTCTCCCCGCGCAGCCAGGAGAGGCAATAGAAGCCCCCGCCACGGGGCTGGCCCTCCTGGACGCCGTAGCTGCGCTGGCTCAGCAGCGCGAAGTGGGCCGGCCTGAGCGCGGCCAGGAGCATCTCGATCCAGCCGTAGAGCTGCTGGTAGGCGTTGAAGGTGTGGTAGTCGGCCAGGCCGAAGGCGCGCTGGCTGTGCTCCAGCAGGTTGAGCCCCACCGCCAGCACCTCCACCGCCGGCATCTGCAGCACCGCCTTGAGCTTGTTGCGCTCCACCTGGTTGAGCAGACCCTCCTGGCGCACGTCCTGCTTGAGGCGCTGGGGCAGGGTCAGGTCGTCCATGGCGTTGAGGGCCATGTCGCTGCGATAGCCGGCGGCGATGAGCCGCGCGGCCAGTTGCGGCGGGCTGGCCAGCTCCGGGCGCATCAGTCCGGCCGGCCAGCCGGCCGCGGCCCAGCCCCCGCCGGGCAGGGCCGGCGCGGGATGGCCCAGGGGGATGGCGGCCAGGCCCAGGCGGTGACGGCTGGCGATGGCGTCCCAGATGGTCATCAGGCGCATGGCGTCGAGGCCCAGGGGCCGCTGACGGCTGGGCTCGGCGGTCAAGCCGTGCTCGGCCGCCGGGCGGCCGCTGTACAGGCTGGCCCAGGCCGGGCCGCTGGCGCCTGCCACGTCGGGGTCGAAGTCGGCCTGGCCCCAGGCCCGGTGCATGAGGAAATGCGGGGCCGGCTGGCGGATCATCTCCGGCGAAAGCCCGGAGACCAAAAGCACCAGGAGCCGCGGCGGGGCCTGGGCCACGCTGGGCGGCTCGGGCTGGCCGGCCAGGCGGGCCGCGCACTCACGCAGGCCGGCCTGGGCCTGGGCGTCGCCGGGCTTCTGGGTCAGCAGGCGGCTGAAAAGCTCGCGCGCGCCGCGCCAGTCGCCTTGCTCCAGGTGCATCCGGCCCAGCGCCTCCCAGGCCCAGGCGAAGCCCGGATTGAGGTCCAGGGCGGCCATGAGCTGCACCGCGGCTTCCTCGCTGCGGCCCAGGCCCATCAGCGCCCGGCCCAGGTTGACGCGCACCTCGGGGTTCAGCCCGTCCAGGTCCGCGGCCTGGGTGAGTTGCTCCGCCGCCTGGGCCAGGTCGCCGGCGGCCAGGGCCTGGGCGGCCGCCTCGCGCAGGCCGGGCAGGCTGGTCTGGGCCAGCTTCTGCCGGGCCAGGCCGGCGGTCTGGGGCGGCCAGTCCCAATCCGGCCGCAGCACCATCAGGCGCTCGGCCAGGCGGCGGGTCAGGTCGGTGAAGCCGAAGCCCAGCACCGCCGAAACGGTGTGATACAGGGCGTTGCGGGCGTCGGCGTGCTCCAGCATGCGCTCGACCACCATCAGGGCCTCGTCCTCACGCCCCAGGTGGGCGGCGGCCGCCACCCAGCGCAGCAGGGCGGCGTTGATGCGCTCAAACGTCAGGTTTTCAAAGTAGATGTATTCGTCGGGGTGCTGGCGGCTATGCTCCTGCAGGCGCAGGAACTCGCTCGCGCTCTGGCAGACCTCGTCCCACTGGCGGCTCTCGTAGCGGGCCCAGGAGACGTAAAACATGGCGTCGGCGTAGTTGGGGACGTACTCCAGGCACTCCAGGGCGTACTTGAGGGTCTCCTCCTTGCGGCGCAGGCCGCCCAGTCCGGTGAGCAGGGGGTAGTAGATCCGGGGCATGTTCACCGCCGGGGCCTGCTGGGCCTTGGCCAGCTCCAGGGCCTTGAGCCCCTCGCTCACCGCCTCCTCCAGGTCGTCGGCCCGCTCCAGCAGGGTGTGGGAGAGATAGGCCCGGGCCACGTAGTTCTCCGGCTCGTTGGCCACCCACTGGCGGATCATGCCCAGCCGGCGCACGCGCTTGGCCTCCATGGTGGCCGGGTCCTCGGCGTATCCATAATGGATGATGCGCACCGGGGCCTTGGCGGCCGGACCGTCGAAGACGGGCTTGTTGTGCACCAGGCCCTCGTAGTGGAAGCCACGGCCGTTGCGGAACAGGCGCGGGTGCAGGATGAAGGACTCGCCGCCCTCCTTGAGCACGTTGTTCAGCTCGAAGAAGAAGGCGTTGACCTCCGGGTCGAAGACGATGCGGTGCAGCCAGGCGGCGGTGGACTGGTCGATCTCCTCGTCGGCGTCCAGGATCAGCACCCAGTCGCCGGTGGCATAGGAGAGGGTCTGGTTGCGGTGGATGGAGAAGCTGTTCTGCCAGGGGTGCTCGTAGATCTTGGCCCCGAAGCCGCGGGCGATGGCCATGGTGCGGTCGCTGGAGCCGGTGTCCACCACGATGATCTCGTCCACCCAGGGCGCGGCGCTGCCCATGGCCGTGGGCAGGCGCTTCTCCTCGTTCTTGACCATCATGCACAGGCTGATGGTGGGCCGCCGGGCCCCGGGCGCCGGGGTGACGATCCTGGCCTCCGGCGGGGCGGCGGGATCGGCCGGGACCGGGGCCGGCTGATGGGCCGGCTGGCGGGGTGGCTTGGCGTCGCCCCTGGATTTGCCCTTTGCCTTCTGCTTGCCCATCTATCCACCTCCGCTAACGATTTCGCACTCGCAGTCTAGCCCGGACCCCGCGGCGGCGTCAATGCGGCCCGCCCGGCCGGGGCAGGCGATTTTTTTTTATGCCGCCGGCTTAAAAAATCCTAAAGCCGAAAATCCAGGTGTCGATAAGAGCACTGAAGCAAGGGCGCCGGCCGGGACAGACGGCTGGCGGCACAAGGGGAAAGACGATGAAGCCGGGGGCAAGTCCCCCAAGATAAAGCGCCGAAGGGATCTCGGCGCACCTGGACCAAGGAGGGCACCATGAGTCTTGTCGTCAACCACAACTTGATGGCCATGAACGCGGCCCGCAACCTGACCGCGACCTATGGCGCGCTGGCCAAGAGCACCCAGCGCCTCAGTTCCGGCCTGCGGGTCAACAGCGCCGCCGACGACGCCGCCGGTCTGGCCATTCGCGAGCTGATGCGGGCGGACATCGCCGTCATCAACCAAGGCGTGCGCAACGCCGGCGACGCCATCAGCATGATCCAGACCGCCGAGGGCGCCATGAGCGTCATCGACGAGAAGCTGATCCGCATGAAGGAGCTGGCCGAGCAGGCCGCCACCGGCACCTACACCACCAGCCAGCGCGCCATCATGGACAGCGAGTAC
>JAZDHW010000352.1:0-9495 GCA_043805555.1 Pseudomonadota bacterium | reverse complement strand
GGGCGCAGGCCCGGGGCCTGGGCCAGGATGCGTCCGGCCGCGGCCCCATCGCCGGCCGCCGCGGCCAGGGCCAGGCGCTTGACGGCGGCGGCCAGGCCGGCCAGGGCTGGCATCTCGTTCCCGGCCGGGGCCAGCCACTGGGCGGCCAGCTCCGGGCCGGCCGGCGGCGGGGCATAGGCCGGCCGCAGCAGCACCCGGCCGGCCTCGCGCAGGGCCAGGGCCAGGGCGTTGGCCGCCTCCAGGCCGCGCGGGCGCAGGGGCCGATAGCGCTGGCCAAAGCCGTCCAACTCGCCGGCCAGGGCCTCCACGCCCGCGGGCAAATCCAGGCCGGCGGCGGCCCCCTGGGCGTCGGCCCCGGCCAAGAGCGCCAGGGCGGCGGTCAGCGCGGCGGCCGGGCTGATCAACTGGCGGCAGGGCGCGGCCCCGGCGCAGGCCGGGCTGTGCTCGGCGCAGGGGCCGCAAAGGTCCCGGGCCTGGAGCACCAGGTGCCCGGCGCCATAGGGACCGGTCTCGGGCGCGGCGGCCGGGCCCATAAAAAGGGCCAGGACCTTGGCCCCCACGGCGGTGGCCAGGTGCAGGCTGCCGGTGTCGCCGGAGACGACCAGGTCGCAGGCGGACAGCACCGCGGCCAGGCCGGGCAGGTCGGTGCGCCCCATCAGGTCGCAGACCTGGCTCCCGACCGGGCCCAGGGCGCGCAGCAGCCGCCGGCCCAGCACCCGCTCGCGCTGGCTGCCCACCAGCACCACCGCCGCGCCGGCGGCCATGAGGCCCTGGGCCAGGGCGGCGAAACTGGCCACGGGCCAGCGCCGCAGGTCGCTGTTGGCCCCCAGTTGCAGGGCCACCCGGGGCCGGTCGCCGGGCGGCATCAATTCAGCCATGTCCGCGGCCGCGGCCGGATCCACCACCTGGGCCAGGCGGGTGAGCGGCGGGCCGGTCGGTTCGGCGTAAGAGGCCAGGATGTCGCACAAATGCAGGCGGGTCAGGCGTCTGTCGGCCACGGTGAGCATGACGAAATCAGCCCAGGGCGCGCCCAGCAGGCGGCGGCCGCCGCCGCCCAATCGCCAGCCGTGGGCCTGGGCCCCGGCCCAGCCCGCCGCCACCCCGGCGGCCAGGGGGCTCAGGTTGAGGTTGTAGACCGCCGCGGCCGGCTGCGCCCACAGCGGCGCGCAGAGCCCGGCCAGGCGGGCGCGGGCGCGGGCCGGGTCGGGGTCGGCGGCGGCGTCCTCCAGCCCGGCCGGGTCCAGCGCGAAAACCGCGTCGGCCAGGCCGCAGCCCAGGGCCAACGGGACCTGGGCCGGGGTGACCACGGTCAGGATGCGGGCTTGGGGGTGGCGGGCGCGCAGGGCGGCCAGGAGCGGGGTGGTCTGCAAAAAGTCGCCCAGGCGGGCCAGTTGCAGCACCGCCAGGGAATCCGGCGCGGGCGCGGGCGGCGTTTGGCCCGCGGGTTTTTGGAGCAAATGCTCAAACAAGGCCGGCACGCGTGATCTCCTCCACCAGCTCGGCCGGCGCGGGCCGGGCGTGGTGCAGGCCTGAATCCGGGTCCAGGGCCTTGGGCGCGGGTCCGGCGGCCGGGGCCAGGGCCAGCCAGCGCCCGGCGTAGTAGCGATGGGGGCCGCTGCCCACCAGGCCGCAGGATAGGTAGCGCAGGCTCACCGCGCGGCCGTCCAGAAGCGTCATCAGCTCCTCGCGGCCGATGTCGTGGCGGCGGGCCAGGTGGCCGGCCATGAGCAAGGGCCAGGCCCCGGCCGCCACGCAGAGCAGCACGTGGCCGTCCGGGCCGCACCAGGCCAGGGCGCGGGAGAGGTAGGCGGCGGGATCGTCGGCGCGCTCCAGGCGGTCGCGCACCACCACCGCGTCCAGCTCGGGCCGGGGTTCTTCAGCTTCGGCAAGGGCTTGCACCGGCCGGCCCAGACGCTGGGACAGGGCTTCAGCGGTCCGGCCCTGGTCCGGGGCCAGCACCCCCACCAGACCGGCCGGCGGCAGCACGGGGTTGAGGGACTGGGCCAGGGCCTCCAAAAGGCCGGCCTCGTCCGGATCGGCCGGAGGCGGGCCTTCCTCGGGCGCGGGCAGGGGGCGTTGCAGCAATCGCTCCGCCGCCCGGCGGTCGCCGGTAAGCACCAGGCTGGCGGCCACGGCCGCGGGCTGGCTCTGGCAGCGCTGGGCCAGGCGCTCGCGGAAAAGGGCCTCCCATTCCGAGGCGATGGCTGACCAGTCGTAATGGGCGCGCACCTGACGGCCGGCGGCGGCGGCCAGGTACTGGGCCTGCCGGGGGTGGTCGATTAGTTCAAGCGCTTGCTTGATAAATTGCTCCACATATTCCGGCGAGCCTGGCTGGCCGGCCACCCGGAAGCGGGGCTCCACCACAGACTCGGTCAGGGCAAAGGCGTCGCTGGTGAGCACGGGAGTGCCCAGGGCCTGGGCCTCCAGGACGGATATACAAGATATCTCGGGGAAAACGCAGGGGTATATCAAAAGGCCGCAGGAGGCCAGATGGCGATAGTAGGCGGCCTTGGCCAGGGGGCCCAGGACCACCACGCCGGGGCTGGTCGCCACCAACTCGGCGATGGCCCGGTGTTCGGCGGCCACGGCCGGGGGCAGGTCGTCCGGGTCCACCTGGTAGCCGCACAGGTGCAGCTCCAGGTCCGGCCGGGCGGCGCGCAGGCGGGGCCAGATTAGTTCCAGTAAAAGCTTGAGTCCACGCTCGGGGCGGGAGACGTAGGTGAGCCGGCGCGGGTCGCGCCCCACTTCGGCGCTGGCCTGATCCAGGCAATCGAGGTCCAGGCCGTTGCGGGTCAGGGCCAGCTTGTCGCCCAGCACCGGCAGGCGGGAGAGGTAGTCCTGGGCGTGGAACTGGCTGAGCACCATGCAGATATCCAGCGCGGGCAGGCGTTCGGCCAAGAGGCCCGGCCGGTCGAGAATGTCATGGTTCCACAGCGCCTTGAGCCCGGCTTGCAGAGGCAGGTCCAGGGCGCTGAAAAAGCGGCTGACCACGGCCACGGCAAAGCGCTCCTCGATGGCCGCTTGCACCAGGCCGCTGCGGTCGCGATAGACCACGCCCTGGTACAGGCCGGGCCGGGGGCAGCGGCAGAAGACCTGCACCCGGTGGCCGCGCCGGGCCAGAGCGCGGGCCACCTGCACGCAGGCTGTCTCCGAGCCGCCCAGGGCCTGTTCCTCGGGCGAGGCGCCATGGAAGGGCAACCCATCGGTAATCAAGGCGATATGAAGACGTGAGCTTTTCACGCCGCACCTCTCATGCGGGCTAGAAGGTGATTGGCCTGGCGGTCGCCGGGGCGGGCGGCCAGCACCTGATGGAGGTGCTGCCGGGCCTCGCCGGGGCGGCCGGCCCCAATGAGCAACCGGGCCAGGTCGGTGCGGGCGGCCAGTTGTCCGGGGTCGCCGGCCACCGCCGCGGCCAAGACCGGCAGGGCTTCTGCGGCCCGGCCCTGGCGCTCCAAGGCGCGGGCCAGGAAATAATGGGCCAGAAACAAGGTCTTGACCGGGTCGAGGTCCACCACCGGCGCGCCGAGGCCCAGGGCCAAGGCTTGGGACAGGTGCTCCGCGGCGCCCGGCCAGTCGTCCAAATCATAGGCCAGGCGACCGCGCTGGTAGTGGCTCAGGCCATGGAGCGGCATCTGTTCGAGCAAACGATCCAGCAATGCCTCGGCGGACGGTGCGTCACCCAGGCGGAGCAGGGCCTGGGCCAGCAGGTGCTGGGCCGCGGCCCAGAGCTCGGGGTTGGCCCGGCGGGCCTGGCCGGAGGCCGCCACCTGGCGCAAGTGACCGGCGGCAGCCGGCAGACGGCCCAGGTTCCAGAGGCAGCGGCCGGCCTGATAGTTCAGGTAGTAATCATCGGGCGATTGTTTAAGCGATTGCTCCAATAGACTGAGATAGTAGGCTCCCTTGGCCCGCACCCGTTGGGGGTCAACGTAACCCCAGTGCAAAATAGTCATGGGAGCAGCCAGGTTAGGCCAGTCAGGCGGATGTTCGAGCTGTTCGTGCACCCGGCCCGCGAAACGCACCTCGGGCCGGCGGGGGAAGCAGCGCTTCTGCCACAGGCGCTCGCCACTGGGCACCACCTGTTCCTGGGCCCAGATGATGGCCGGGCCCCCGGTGGGCAGCAGCCGGCGCAGGGCCTGAACCTCGGCCGGGGTCACCGCGTTGTCCCCGTCCAACCAAAGCAGCCATGCCGCGCTGGCCTGGGCAATGGCATGGTTGCGGGCGGCGGCAAAGTCGTCGTCCCAGGGCCGCCGGAAGACCTTGGCACCCAACTGAGCGCAAATATTAGGCGTATCGTCGAGCGAGCCGGTGTCGACAACCACCACCTCGTCGAAGCAGCCGGCCACCGGGACCAGGGAGCGGGGCAGGTTGGCGGCTTCGTCGCGCAGGATCATCATAAGGCCAAGGCTGGGCTCAGGCATAAAGCCCCTCCCACATCCGCCCCACCAGGTCTGCCAGGCGCGCCAGCGCGGCCTGTACCTGATCCGGGCCTGCTCCCGCCGGCAGGCGGCGCAGGGCCTCGCCGACAGCGGTTTGGGCCGGCCAATATTCGAGCAATTGGTTCAGGCTTGCCGAGGCGAGCTGGGCCCGGGCCTGGCGCACCTGGCCCCGCACCCCGGCCAGGCCTTGCCCCGCCGCCTCGGCCGTGGGCAGTTCCAGGCGCTGCAGGCTGGCGGCCACGGAAACATGGCGGGCGCCGTTGGCCTGCAATTCCGCCAGGGCCTCGGCCAGGGGCAGGTGGGCGAAGCCCTCCAGGAAGGCCCCTGACCCGGTGGCGTTGATCAGGCGCACCGGCTGGCTGAGGCCGGCCAGGTAGGCCGCCGCCTCGCGGTACCAGGCAATGTATCCTGCCATGACCACGGATGTTTCCACCGTGGAACCGCCGATGCCGGGCACGCTCACCACCCCCGGCGGTGCGTCAGCCAGGCCGCCGGCCCGGCCGCTGGCATAGGCGCGGCCTTGGCTGTAGGCCAGGTCCTGACCCACCAGGACGATGGGGTCGCAACCCATCAGCACCGCAAGGGAAAAAGCCGCGCTGGTCACGTGCCCCCCGCTGGGCAGGGCCGGCCGTGAGCCAGCCACGGCCGCCAGCCAGGGCGAGAGATGGAACAAGGCGCGACGGCCCGGCCAGGCGCCAAAATGGTTGGGGTGGGATTGGCTGGCCGCGGCCAGAATGGTGCGGGCGGGGTCGGCCCCGGCAAACTGGCGCGACTCGTCCTTGGCCTCGATGGCCAGGGCCAGGTCCGGCCAGAGCCCCACCCCGGCCAGCGGGCCCAGGGCCGAGGCTGCGGCTAGCGTGAGCACGCGCTCGAAGTTATGACCGGCCAGGAGAGGCAGGCCGGCATCCAGGGAGGGGCCGGCCCCGATGATCAGGGCCGGCACGCCCTGGTAGCGGCCGGCCAGACCGGCAATGTCGGGCGTGTCCAGCACATGCTTGAAGTTATCAGCCAGGTGGGTGAGCCAGAGATCCTGCTTGGCCCTGCGATTGGCCCGGTCCACCCGCGCCCGCTGGACCTGGGCGGCCACCAGTAGGGCCACCCGCTGGCCCAGCCCAGGCTGCTGGCTGCGCAGGGCCGGGGGCGAGAAGACCCGCGCCCGTTGGGCTTGGCCATAGACCAGCGCCTCGGACAACCTGGCCTCCAACTCATTCTCATTGCAGGTGATCGTGACCTCGGCCAGCTCCGGGCCCAGGGCTGCGGCCAGGGCGCGTTGACGAGGGTCAGGCTCGTAAACCAGCAGCGCGGCCCCCTCCGGCTGATCCAGCGCCGCGCGGGCGTGCCAGCCCAGGCCCAGGCCGGCCATGACCAACAGGTCGGCCTTGCCCAGGTCGGCCAGCTCCGGGGCCAGCTCAGCCCGCGCCGCGGCCAGGGCCCCGGCGGCCGGGTGCAGCAGGTGAGGCCCCATAAACCAGTTTCCGTCGGGATGTTGATGCAAGTCGGCGCTCATGCCAGGTAGCCCTCCCGCGCTGCGCGATCAAGTTTTTGCTCCAGGTCCGGTCGACCGCCTAGGGAGCGGGCGCGCAGATAGCAATCGTGGGCCTGGTTGGGCGCAGCCTGGGATAAGAGCAGGTCCCCCAGATGCTCCCAGGCCTTGGCATCGTCCGGGCGCAGGCGGGTTGCCTCCAGCAAATGCTCCAACCCGGTCCACCAGGCCTGGGGTAGGCCGCTGCGGTTGAAACCGGGGCAGAGGCCCTGGCCGGCCCGGCGCAGGAGCTCGGCCGCGTCGATGTGGAAGCCCGCCTCGCCGGGCAGACCCCGCAGGCCGGACAGGCTGGCGAAGGCCTGGCGGGCAAGATCCGGCCGGGCCAGATGCCAGGCGGCCAAGCCATGGCTCAGACGGTCAATATCGCCGCCGGCCTCGGCCGCGCGGGCCAGGTGGTCCAGGGCGGGCTGGGCCTGGCCCAGGCTGAGGGCGGCCAGGCCATAGGCGCGGCAGGCCGCCAGGGGTTCGGCCCCGTCATTGGCCGCGGCCGCCAGACGGCCCAGGGCCCGGCGCAGGCGCACCTCGCCGCCCTGGCCCGGCCAACGCAGGCCGGCCTGGAGCAGGGCCTCGCCCTCCAGGCGCAGGGCCTCGCCTACCCCGGCCCTGGAACGGGTCCGGGCCGCACCCGCCAGCATTGCCTCCACCTGCTCCAGCAGATGCCGGGCCCGATGGCGGAAGGTGTGCCCGGCCCGCACCGCCGCCCGGCCCTGCTCGGCCAGGTGCCGGCGCAGGCTCTCGTCGCCCAGCAGAAGTTCGAGTCTTTGCTCTATGGACTCAGGACCGAAGTATGCCAGGTGCTCAAGATCACAGAAATAGCGATCCATGCTGCCTGGCGCGGCCTCGCTGAGCAAACAACCGCCGGCGGCCATGACCTCCAGGGGACGGGTGGTCAGGCCGGGGAACAGGTTTTCGTTCAGCACCACCTGGTGCGAGCGATACAGCCGGGCCGCGTCCGCAGTGGCGAACCATTGGCCCTGGCGGCCTCCGCGCACGGCCAGGCTGGTGATCTTGGAGGCTTTATTAAGCAATGCCGAGCGCTTGGGCCGCACGGCCTCCTGGACCACTCCCACGAAGCAGGCCCCGGCCTGGCTCTGGGGACTGGCGTCGGATTGATAGCATTCGGGGTCCACCGCCACCGGCAGCCACTGGCTGGCCGGGTGGGAGGCCGCCAGGGCGGCTGCTTCCAGCGGTTGGTCGAAGAACACCAGGTCAAACAGGCCGGCGTAGGGGAAATGCCAGAACCGGTTGAGGGGTGCGTCCAGGGCCCAGAAGACCGTGACCGGGTCGGCGGCGCTGAGGCCGGTGGGCAGGGTGCGGCGGCCGATGTGGTCCGTGACCAGGATGGCATCGAAAATCAAGCCCTTGGCTTGGGCGGCCTCGGCCAGGTCGCGCCAGTCCGGGTCCGGGCCGGGCCAGGGCAGGTCGGCCTCGACCTGGGGCCCGCAGACGCTGACCCGGCAACCCTGCGCGCGCAGGGCCAGGGCTAGGTTGTCGCTTCCCAAGCACAGGATGTGCATTACTGGCTCCGGACCAAGGGCCGCCAGGGGGCGCGGCGTAAAACTCGCCAATGCCTGGTATGGAGCTGATGCAACCCCGGTGCCAGCCGCGGAGCGGAGCACGTTTGTAACTATCTCAAAACACGGCTAAATAAATTAAAAAAAAACAACCCCGCCACCTGGGCGGCAATTGCTGCCCCAGCGGAAAAAATGACCAGAGGCTGAAGTTGGTTCAAGAAAAGGGCGGTGGGGGCCGATCAGGCGGTGTAGGTCCGGCTGGCGGCGGCCAAGGGTCCCAAGGCCTGGGCATAGGCCCGGCAGACCGGGGCGGCCTGGGGCTCGGCCGGTACCCGGGCCGTGTGCAGGGCCTGGCGATCCGCGGGCGGGCGAGAGGGCTCCACCAAAAGCTGGGCCAACTGCTGGCGGCGCAGCATCTCGGCGAAGCTGGGGTGGCGCAGGCTCCGGGGAGCGGCGGTCTTGGCCTGGGGGGCGGCTGCCGGCGGGGCGGACGGGGCCGGCAGGTTGTCGGCCGCCGCGGTCAGGCTCTCCAGCCGCCGATAGGTGAAGCCCAGGCTCAGGCGGCCGGAGCTGAGGCTCCAGGTGTGGCTGGTCAGGGCCTGGCCCTCGCCGGGCGCAACGGTCCCATCCGCCTGCCGTGGTTCGGCAAAGGCGGCCGGCGCTTGGGCAGGCCTGGCGGAAGTTCGGGCGATCATGAGAAAACCCAAAGCTAATTCGCGCTAATCCATCATAATATTACCTGAGAACCTGGTCCGGGCACAAGCGCGCCGGCCCCCTGACCTTATTTGACAGGCGAGGAAAAAAAAAGATAAAGTTCTTACCTGGCTGGACCGATAAGAAGGGTGAAGGGGATCAGCAGGCCATGACCATTACGTCGTTCCAGGTGCAGAATATTCTGCGAACCTACGCCAAGCAGCTCAGCCGTGGGCAGCGCCTGGCGAGGCGGCGTATGAACAGCGAGGCCCAACCTTCGGACCAGGTGAACATCAGCATCGAGGCCCGGCGCAAGCAGGTGATCGAAAAAATCACCGCCGAGATCGTCTCCAGCATCGGCTATCGGGTGCCCGGCCTGGGCGGCGTCCCCGGCGGCCTGGAGGATTCGGCCCTCAAGCGCCTGAGCCAGGAGTACGGCCGCAGCCTGGACATCGGCCAGGACGAGGATTCCGGCATCCTGCGCTTCATGGTGCGCGATCCGGAGAGCGGCGAGGTGACCCGGGTGCTGGGCCATGATGAATCGGCCGAGTTGCAGGACCGGCTCTACGTCATCACCCAGCAGATCGTGGACGAGAACATGGTGTGATCGGCGGCCCCCCCAGCGGGAGCCGTTTTGGGCCGCCACGGACCGGGGGTTCGGGCCGGGGCGGGGATGTAAGGAAGGCAGGCCATGCAGATCAAAGAGACCCTGGGCCTGACCAACAAGGCGTTGGAAGGCCGCGAGCGGACGGGATCCACCGCCCGCAGCGGCAGCAAGGCGATCACCGCTTCCGGGGCCACGGCCGAGGCCGAGGCCCAGGACCGGGTGGAGTTCTCCGGCCGCAGCCGCGAGATGGCCAAGGCCGCCGAGGTGCTGGCCAACACCCCCGAGGTCCGCGAGCAGCGGGTGGCCGAGCTGCGCCGCCGCATCGACAACCGGGAATACCAGGTCGACGCGGACCAGGTGGCGCACCGCATGATCGTCAACTTCCTGCGCGAGATCATCTAGCGGCCGACCGGCAAGCCAAGCCCATCCACGCCGGCCCTGCGGGGCCGGTCCGCTTTTTGGGGCTCAACCTAATTAAACACAGTAAACCACGGCCTCTGGCCGTGGACCCAAAAAGGTTCTACCGATCCGGGGTTGACAAGAAGATAGGCTCTTCCTCCAGGGAGAGCTCCGTTTGGAGCAAGCGGAGGAAGAGCCTGTGCATGACTGGGAAAGCTTAGCGCATGTGAGGTGGGACTGTAAATACCATGTGGTGTTCGTCCCCAAATACCGGAAGAAGGCACTGTACGGGAAGCTTCGGCG
>JAZDHW010000351.1:0-6687 GCA_043805555.1 Pseudomonadota bacterium | reverse complement strand
CAACGCAACGCGCAGCCGGCTCGACGCGATTGCTTCGTCGCCTGGCGGCGGCTCGCAATGACCCTATTGCTGAATTTCTTGTCGCAAAAGCGGCCCGGACAGCGGAGCTGTCCGGGCCACCCGGAAAAAGGCAACAAGGCTGGAGAGACGACGGAAGATTGCCGCGTCGCAACCCAAGGGGCCGCGCCTCGCAAAGACGGCTATTGGCAGATTGGCTGATGCGAAGCGCGGACGTGACCGCGGGACGTGCAGTCGGCTCGATGCAATTGCTTCGTCGCCTGACGGCTTCTCGCAATGACCATGCGGGGGGAGCGCTCCCCGCGATAACCAGGAGGGGGGCCTCGCAATGACCAGGAGGGCGGATGCAGACGCGGCGGGAAAAGAGGCCCCCTCACCCCTGCCCTCTCCCCCCAGGGGGGCGAGGGAGCAGAAGAAGCGGAGCAAGTGGCGCTGACCAGCTAGTAGTCGCCGGCCTCGTGCAGATCGCCGCTGGCGAGCAGGCGGCCCTTGGGCCGGGGGAAGAAATAGACCCACACCTTGCGGTGGATGCCTTGCCTGTCCTCCACCGTCACCTTCTCGCGGCAGTACCAGACCGGGTGCTCCTCCAGCAGGTCCAGCCGGGCCAGGCCGGCGTCGTCCACGCCGTATAGCTCGCCCACGACCCGACAGACCGCGTGGCCCTTGACCAGATAGGGGTAATCATCCAGGTAGAGGGCGTGGAGGGCCACGGTGCGGGCCGGCCCCAGGTCGCGGGCCCCGGCCAGCAGGTGGTGGTTCTGGTAACCCTTGCGCAGGGTGCCGTACACGAAAACCAGGTGCTCCTCGCTCAACGCAGCGTCCCTCCAATTTCGCGCCGTCGGCAGCGCCAGAGCTTATATACCTCAAACCAGGCGATGCTGGCCAGGGCCGCGCCCAGGCAAATCAGCAGGTCGTGCGGGTGCAGGACATAGAAGTGGAACAGGTCGCGCAGGCCGGGCAAAAACAGCACCAGGCCCAGCATGGCCGCCGCGCCGGCCACCACCCACCACAGGGCCGGGTTGGGGCGCCTGAGGCCGGCCAGGATGGTGGCGTCCCAGGAGCGGTTGGCCAGGATCAGGCCCAGGTTGGCGAAGACCAGGCTGGTGAAGGCCAGGGCGCGGGCCTCGTCCGGCCCGTGGCCGATTTTGAGCGCGATGGCGTACACCGCCAGCAGGGTGGCCGTGACCACGCCGCCCTGGATCAGGCTCAGGGTCAGGGCCCCGGCCCCGAAAAGCGGCGCGTTGGAATCGCGCGGCGGCCGGTCCATCAGGCCGGGCTCCTCGCCCTCGGCCTCGAAGACCACCGAGCAGGCCGGGTCGATGATCATCTCCAGAAACACGATGTGCACCGGCAGCAGGATGAGCGGCCAGCCCAGGAGCACCGGCGTCAGGGAGAGCCCGGCGATGGGCACGTGCACGGCCAGGATGTAGGCCATGGCCTTCTTGAGGTTGGCGTAGATGCGCCGGCCCAGGCGCACCGCGGCCACGATGGAGGCGAAGTCGTCGTCTAGGAGCACCATGTCGGCGGCCTCGCGGGCCACGTCGGTGCCGCGCCCGCCCATGGCCACGCCGATGTGCGCGGCCTTCAAGGCGGGCGCGTCGTTGACGCCGTCGCCGGTCATGGCCACCACCCGGCCCCCGGCCTGCAGGGCCTGCACGATCATCAGCTTCTGGGCCGGGGCGATGCGGGCGAAGAGATTCACCCGCTCCAGGCGCTGGGCGCGCTGGCTCGGGTCCATGGCCGCCAGCTCGGCCCCGGTGACTACGGCGCCATGGTGGTCCAGGCCGGCCAGGTCGGCCACGGCCAGGGCGGTGGAGGGATGGTCGCCGGTGATCATCACCACCCGGATGCCGGCCCGGCGGCATTCGGCGATGGCCGCGGGCACGGCCGCGCGCAGGGGGTCGTGCATGCCCACCAGGCCCACGAACTCGAAGGCGAAGTCGTGCTGTCCCTGGGGAAGCTCGGCCCCGGGATAGCGGGCGGCGGCCACCCCCACCGCCCGCAGGCCCCGCCGGCCCATGGCCGCGGCGGCCGTCTCCACCTGGGCGGCGCGGGCCGGGTCCAGGTGGCAGAGGTCGGCCACCGCCTCGGGCGCGCCCTTGGCCGCCACCACGTGGCCGGGCTGGCCCGCCCCGCGCCAGGCGTGGGAGAGCGCCAGCAGCTCGCGCGAGAGCGGGTATTCCCGGGCCAGCACCCAGTCCTCGTGCCAGTGCTCGTCCTCGGTCAACAGGGCGCGGCCGGCCTCGCGCAGGGCGCGGTCCAGGGGATCGAAGGGATCGCGCTGGCTGGCCAGCACCGCGAACTCCAGCAGGCGGTGGAAGCACTCGGGCAGGGCCTGGCCCACGGCCGCGGCCAGATCCCAACCCTGGCCGTCGCACCACAGCCCGGCCACGGCCAGGCGGTTCCGGGTCAGGGTGCCGGTCTTGTCCACGCACAGCACCTGGGCCGCGCCCAGGGTCTCCACCGCCGGCAGCCGGCGGGTGAGCACCGACCGCCGGGCGATTCGCCAGGCGCCCAGGGCCAGGAAGATAGCCAGCACCACCGGGAACTCCTCGGGCAGCATGGCCATGGCCAGGCTGAGCCCGGCCAACAGCGCGTGCAGCCAGTCGCCGCGGCCCAGGCCATAGAGCAGGGCCACCAGGGCGCTGAGGCCCAGGCCGGCGATGGTCAGCAGCTTCACCAGGCGGTTGGTCTGGCGTTGCAGGGGGGTGGGCTCGGCGCGCGAATCCCCCAGGGCGCTGCCGATGCGCCCCAGTTGGGTGGCCGCGCCCACCGCCTGCACCCGGGCCAGGCCCAGGCCGCGCACCACCAGGGAGCCGGAGAAAAGCTCGGGCCGGTCCTGGCCGCCGCCGGGCGGCTCCATGGCGGCAAAGGGATCCGGGCAGCCCTGTTTGCGCGCAGGCTCGGATTCGCCGCTGAGCAGGGATTCGTCCACCAGCAGGTTGCGGCAGGCCAGCACCAGGGCGTCGGCCGGCACCCGGTCGCCCTCGCTGAGCACGATCAGATCGCCGCGCACCACCTCGCGGCCGGGAATGCGCCGGCTGGCTCCGCCGCGGATGACCAGCGCCCGCGGGCTGGCCAGTTGGCGCAGCGCGGCCAGGGCCTTTTCGCTGCGGCGCTCCTGGAAAAGCGTCAGCCCCAGCACCAGCAGCACGAAGCTGAGCAGCAGCAGGGCCTCCTGCAGATCGCCCAGCAGCAGATAGACCCCGCCGGCGATGAGCAGCAGGAGCAGCATGGGCTCGGCGCAGACGCCGGCCACCTGGCGGGCCAGGGAGCGGGGCTTGGCCGCGGGCAGCTCGTTGGGGCCCTCGGCGGCCAGAACCCGTGCGGCCTCGTCAACAGAGAGGCCCTGATGAGCGCCCAGGAACTCCGGCTCCAACATGATCTGCTCCACCCTCCCCGCGGCGCGGTCGTGCGGCCCGGGGCGATTTTCGCGCCAAGGTTATTCAGCGCCCAAGATAGCACCGCCGGCCCACAAACGCCGCAAGTTCAATTCACAAACAGGCCCCATTGATCAGCCATTGCCGTTTTTTTGGTGATTTTAGCGGTGAAAAGCCATTGAGCGTCATTCAGGCAATTGACATCGGGCCTGCGATGATGCTTAGATGCAAAAAAGTTTCCACGGAGGAGAGGAAGGGGCGTATGGCAAAAAAAGCGATGACGAAGCTGGAGATGATCGACCAGATGGCGAAGGACGCCGGAATTGCCAAGACCGCTGCCAAGGCGGCCCTGGAGTCCTTTGTCAGCATGGCGGCCAAAGAGGTCAAGGCGGGGCGTCCCCTGCGCGTGGCGGGTCTGGGCACCTTCTCGCTCAGGAAAACCAAGGCTCGCAAGGGCGTCAACCCCAAAACCGGCGAGCCAATCAAGATCTCGGCCAAGAAGCGCATGGCCTTCAAGCCTGCCGCCCAGGTCAAGGATCTGCTCAACCCCAGCAAGTAGTCGCCTGCCCTGAAGCACGCGAGCCCCCCGGCCAACGGCCGAGGGGCTCATGCTCGTCATGGCCTCGGCCTCACTTCAGGGTGGGCACCCCCTGGGTGTCGGCGCAGGCCAGGGGCTCGCTGCGCGACTCGATCACCTCCACCCGGATGATCTTGCGCTCGCCCTCATCCACCAGCACGCCCACCACCCGCAGGCCGTCATAGACCAGCTCCAGCAGGATGCGCCCCTCGTTCTCATCGGGGCAGTCGGCGTCTTCCGGGCCGCAGATCACCACCGGCGGCCAGGGCTCCTCGGGGTTGCCAGGCCTGGTGTTGATGATCACCGACACGGCTGCCTTGCGCACCTGCCTGCTGGTTTCCATTTCCTCCGCTCCATGGGCGCCCCGGTCCTTTGGCGCGCTCCTACATAACTAGGGTAGCAATTCGCCGGCCGGCCCACAAGCGCCGGCCGCCGGCCGCTAACCCACCACCCAGACCGCCGCCTCGTCGCAGTTGGCCAGCACCCGGTCGCAGACGTGGCCCAGCCAGAAGGCCCGGCCCTCGCCGCGCCGGCCCAGCACCACGGTGCCGTGGCCGCCCGCGCGCGCCTGGTCCAGGATGGCCAAGGTCACGCTGGACGCGCTGCACTGCACCATCTCCACCTGGTCCCCGGCCAGGCCGGCCTCGCGCAGCATGGCCTGGGCCTGGGCCATGAACCCGGCCATGCGGCTCTGGTCGTGGGCCGCCAGGTCATGGGCCAGGCGGCCCAGTTCGCCGCCCTCCTGATGGGTCCGGGCCAGATAGGCGCGCTCCGGGGTGACGTGGAAGATGGTCACCCGGCAGGCCGGGTTGCCGCCCAGCATGAAAGCCAGGTGGTCCACCGCCTTGAGCGAGGCCTCGGAATGATCCACCGCGCACAGCACCCGGCAGCTTTCCACCCGGCTGCCCACCACCCAGACCGGCACCCGGTCTGCGTGCTGCACCACCTTGTTGGTGACGCTGCCCAGGATCAGCCCCTGCAGCCTGCTCAGGCCCCGGCGGCCCACCAGCAGGGCGTCGTAGCCGCCCTGCTCGGCCTCGAACAATATGTCGCGGGCCAGGCCCAGGCGGCGCGGCTGGGCCTTGACGCGCACCCGCTCCGGGGCCAGGCCCAGGTCCAGCAGGCCCTGCCGGGCCGCGGCCAGCACCGCCTGGCCATGGGCCGCGATCCTGGCCTCCAGGTCGCTCAGGCGGCGGAAACCGAACCCGCCGCGCTCGGCCGCCTCCTGCACCGCCGGCGGCACCGCCTCCAGCACGTGCAGGATGGTCACCGTCAGCTCGGGCGCCACCGCGGCCTCCAACAGGGCCAGGTAGTCCGTCGCCAACCGCGATGAGGCCGAACCGTCCACCGCCAACAGCACGCTCTTTTCCACCCTCAGCCTCCCCTCCCCGACAGGCCGCCGGCCAGGATGCCATCCCTGCTTTCCCTGGGTGTTATGTTAGGCCCGCGCACCGGGAGAGGAAATGGGGTCTAGGCCTCAAAAGCCCAGGGGGCGGGCTGCTCTTTTGGCCGCGGCCGGGCCTGCGTTGTCCTGTCGGGCAGGAATTGAGTCTCGCCGGGCAAGACAAATCCGCCCCCAAAACGCCCAGGTCCGGAGGCCGCAAGAAAGGCTGTGATTAAATAATTATTATAAATTGATCGGATAAGGTATTAAATCCCAAGATAAAATCACAAGTGAATAATTGAACGATTTTTGCATGTGCCTTTCGGTGCGAAGTAGCGGTGTCGATAATGGCAAACCAGGCGAAAGCCTGGGACGCAAAGTCACCGGCCTAAAGCCTTCCGCCAGGGACGCCAAACCCTGGCCGCGGCCATGGCAGCGGAACCGCCGAAACACCGTGCCCGGGATCCCCTTTCATCCCCGGCCGGCTCCCCGCCACCTGGGGGAACCATCGCCCGCCTTCGTGAAGGTCTCAAACCAGGGCCCGGTTTCAACACCGGCCCGGAGCGCTGGCCCTGTCCGCCCGCGCCCCACGCACTTCATGGAGGAAATAATGTCTCTTCGTCCTGCCCAAATCACGACCGCCCCCACTCCCCGGCCAGGCGTCGCCCGGCCGGGCTTCATCTGTCTTCTGCTGGCCTGTCTGCTCCTGGCCGGCTGCGCCGCCACCGATTGGAGCGAGAGGGACCGCAAGGTGCTCTGGCAGCACGCGCAAAACGCCGCAGCCCGCTTTTCCCAGGCCCTGCCCGAGGAAAAGGGCTATCACCTCCAGGCCCAGTTCGGCAGCCTGAAGGTGAACGTGGTCAGCCGGCAGCAGTTGGCCGCGGAGGTGATCAAACGCGGCGGCGATCCGCAGCGGGTGACCGGCTTTGCCGAGGGCAACTTCGAGTCCGCCCAAAACCCCCACCAGATCTGGGTGGTGGGCGGCTCGGGCTGGGTGGACCAATGGGCCCTGGGCCACGAGTTGGCCCACGTGCTGGGCTTTGACGTGGACCACCTGAAGCTGGATTAGGACGGGGGCGGAGGGAGCCCCTTAGACGTGTCTGAACCCCGGCGGGGGCGGAGCAGGTGGGCCGCCCCCGCCGGCAATATTTTGGGCTGGCGAGCGGGCCGGCGCGTTCAAACCGGGCGGGCCAGGGGTATACCCCAACCAAGCTGCGCTTGGCTGGGGGCCCCAGTATGGCCCCCCACAAGCGCCGGCCTCATCGAGGCCAAGCTTTTCGGCAAGTTGGCCGAATTTACTTCGGCCAACTTGGGTTTAGAAGTCCATG
>JAZDHW010000350.1:0-4728 GCA_043805555.1 Pseudomonadota bacterium | reverse complement strand
GGCCTTGAGCAGGCGCGGGTTGCGCGCGATGGCCTGGCGCATGAGCGCCCGGCCGGCCGGGGCGTCGCCGCCGGCCTCGCGCACCCGGCCCAGCTCCACCAGGGCGGCCAGGGCCTCGGGGTCCAGCTCCAGCACCCGCTCGTAGCAGCGCTCGGCGTCGGCCAGGCGGCCCAGGTCCTGCAAAAGCCCGCCCAGGCCGAAGTAGGGCCAGCGCTGGCGGGGGTGGTTGGCGGCCGAGGCCAGGAAGACGTCCACCGCGTCCTCGGGCCGGCCCTGGGCCTGCATGCGGCCGGCCTGGGCCTGGGTGCGGCGGCGCTGGAGCACCAGCTCCAGCCGCCGGGCCAGCTTCTCCGGGCTCACCGGCTTGGTGATGTAGGCGTCCTGGCTCTCCTCGGCCGCCTGCATCACCCGGCGGTCCAGGTGCTCGCCGGAGATGATGATGAAGACGACGTCGCGCAGGTCGGGATGGGCGCGCACCCGCTCCAGCAGCGCGAGGCCGTCCAGGCCGGGCATGTTCCAGTCGGCCAGGACCAGGTCGCAGGGTCTGGTGGTGAGGATGCGCCAGGCCCGCTCGCCGTCGGCGGCGCGCTCGATCCGGCCGAAGCCCAGGTCCTTGAGGGTCTGGGTGAGCAACAGGCGCATGGCCTGCATGTCCTCGGCCACCAGGGCCGCGCCCGCGCGCCGGGCCACCCGGTCCAGGCGCTGGAGTTCGGCCTCCCAGGCGGCCGCCTGGGAGGGATCGGCCCCGGCCCTGTCTGCCACGCCGGGCGAGCCCCTAGGCCTCGGCCAGGGGCAGGACCAGGCTGAAGCGGGCCCCGCCCTGGGGCGAGTTGACGTAATAGACCTCGCCGCCCAACAGCCGGGCCGCCCGGCGGCAGAAATAGAGCCCCAGACCGGCCGCGCCCCGGTTCACCCGGCCCTGGGCGTGGCGCTCGAACACGGCCGGGCCCAGCTCCGGGTCCACGCCGGGGCCGCTGTCGGCCACCTCCAGCAGGGCGCTGCCCTGGCCGGCGCTGAGATGCACCCGCACTCCCCCGCCGCCGTCCTGGTCCGGGTCCGAATGCCGGATGGCGTTGAGCAGCAGGTTGACCAGGATGCGCTCCACCAGGTCCTCGTCGGCCGGGGGCCGGGGCCGGGCCTGGATGGTGAGCTCCAGCTCCACCCCCCGCGGCCGGGCCAGCACCGCCATGCGCTCCACCACCTCGGCGGCCAGGGAGGCCAGGTCCAGGGGCGCGGTTTGCAGGGGCCACTGGCCGGCGTCCATGCGGTTCAGGTCCAGCAGGTTGGTCACCCGCCGCCAGAGCACCTCCAGCTCGGCCTCGGCCAGGGCCAGGTATTGGCCGCGCTCGGCCTCGGCCGTCTCGCGCTCCGGCCCCAAAAGGCGCAGCAGCTCCTTGACCGCGGTGAGCGGGGCCTTCATGTCGTGAAAGATCAGTTGCAACAGGTCGTCCTTGGCCTGTTGGGCGGCTACCAGCTCCTGGTGGGCCTGGTCCAGGCGAGCGTGCAGCACGCTGAAATGGATCTGGCGGCTGAGGTGGCGGGCCAGCTCCTGGGCCAGCTCCAGGTCGGCCGGGTCAAAGGCCGCGGCCCCGGCCTTGTCGCCCAGGTTCAGCACCCCCACCGCCTGGCCGTCCACCATCAGCGGCAGGCTGAGCAGGCTGGGGGTGCGGTAGAAGCTGCGGTCGCCCTGGCGGCCCAGGCCGGCCAGGGGGCTCTGGCCCAGGTCGCGCAGATAGACCGGCTGGCAGTCGCCGAGCACCTGGGTGGAGATGGCGTCCTGGTCCAGGGGCAGCGCGAGGCCCACCAGGCGGGGGTTGGTGGCGGCCTGCACGATGAGGCTCTCGCCCTCCGCCAGCATCAGCGAGGCGCTCTCGGCCCCGATGAGCCCGGCCAGGCCCTCCAGGCAGCGTTGCAGCTTGACGCCGGCCTCCAGGCCGGGGTCGGCCAAAAGCCCGGCCAGCTCCACCAGGGCGCTGAGGCGCTGGTTGGCCTGGCGCAGTTCGTAATCATCGTTGCCGTGGCCCATGGTCAGCCTCCGGGGGCGGGGAAGAGGGGGCGCGGGACGGGGCTCAGGCGTGGCCGCCGAAGCGCACCACCGCCGCCGCGGCCAGGGCGGCGGTCTCGGCCCGCAGGATGACCGGCCCCAGGCCGCAGGCGGTGAACCCGGCCGCCGTGGCGGCGGCGGCCTCCTCCGGGCCAAAGCCGCCCTCCGGCCCCACCAGCAGCCAGACTTCGGCCGCGCTCGCCTGCGCGGCCAGGCTGGCGGCCAGGCTGCGCGCCGCTTCCTGCTCATAGAGCATCAGCCGCGCGGCCGCGGCCGGGGCCTGGGCGATGACCTCGGCCAGGGGCGCGGGCGGGGCGAAGACCGGGGCGCGGCCGGCCCCGCACTGCTTGAGCGCCTGGGCGGCCAGGCGCATGAGGCGCTCCGCAAAGCCGGGCTTGGGCCGGGGCACCGAGCGCGCGCAGACCACCAGACGCACCTCGTCCACGGCCAGCTCGGTGAGCTTGACCGCCAGCAGCTCCAGGGCCGGGGCCTTGATCAGCCCGCAGCAGAGCACCAGGCGCGGGGCCGGGGCGGGCAGCTCGGTGACCGCCGCCACCCGGCAGGCGGCCCGCCTGCGGTCCATGGCCTCAATGACGGCCCGGGCCTCGCGGCCGGCCCCGTCCAAGAGCCAGACTTCATCGCCCACCGCCAGGCGCAGGACCCTGGCCGCGTGGGCGGCCTCCTCGGGGGCCAGCTCCACCAGCGCGCCGGCCATCAGCGCGCCGGGCGGGACCAGGAAGCGGCGGCGGCCCAAGCCGGCCCCTTTAGCCCATGACCAGACCGGCCCAGCCGGCCAGGGAGTCCTGCTCGATGAGCTTGAGGCCCTGGGCCTCGAAGGCCCGGCGCACCTGGTCGATCTGGCCCACCAACAGCCCGGCGGTGATCAGCTCGCCGCCGGGGGCCAGGCGGGCGGCCAGGCCGGCGGCCACGGCCTCCAGGTCCTTGGCGGTGAGGTTGGCGGTGATGAGCGGATAGCGCCCCTCCACCGCCTCCAGGGGCGTGGCGTCGGCCTGCATGCGCTCGGCCACGCCGTTCAGGCCGGCGTTGTGCCGGGTGGCCTCCACGGCCAGGGGGTCCAGGTCTATGGCCCGCGCCCGGCCGCCGCCCAGCAGCAGGAAGGCCAGGCCCAGGATTCCGGTGCCGCAGCCCACGTCCAGCAGCAGGCCCGGCAGACCCTGGCGCTCGGCCTGGCGTTCGATGCGCTTCAGGCACAGCAGGGTGGATTCATGCTGGCCGGTGCCAAAGGCCTGGCCGGGGTCGATGACGATCTCGATCTGCCCCTCGCTCAGGTTGGCCTGCTCCCAGGGCGGGGCCACCACCAGTTGGCGGGTCAGGGCCCGGGGCCGGAAGTGCTTCTTCCAGTTCTCGCCCCAGTCCTGGTCGGCCAGCTCGCGATAGCTGACCGTGACCTCCGCCCCGGCGTCGGCGGCCAGTTCGGCGGCATAGCGGTCCAGGGCGGCCTTCTGGCCGGCCAGTTCGGCCCCGGCGGCCAGGAAGCCCTTGACCGCCACCGGCGCGGGCGGGTCGGCGAAATCGTCCATCTCCACCCCGCGGCCGGTGAGGTTGACCAGGTGGTCCGCGGCGGCCTCGGCCTGGGCGGCCGGGGCCAGGATGATCACCTCGATCCAGGCATCGGCAACGCTGGCCGGATCATCAACAGGGTTCATGGCGCCTTCCAGGGCTAGACATGGGTTGGCGGCCCGCGCGGGGCCGGTATAAAATGTGATCTTACCATAGGCCAACCCCCCAACCGCGACAAGAGGCCGCCGTGAGCCCGGACAAGATCAAAGCGCTTCTGCAAGAGGTTTCCCAGGGCCAGACCAGCCCCGAGGCCGCATTGGCCCGCCTCAAATCCCTGCCCTACGAGGACCTGGGCTTCGCCCGGGTGGACCACCACCGGGTGCTGCGCCAGGGCTTCCCGGAGGTGATCTTCGGCCAGGGCAAGACCGCCGAGCAGATCGCGCGCATCGGCCGGGCCATTTACGCCCAGGGCGCGGCGGTGCTGGTGACCCGGGTGGACGCGGCCAAGGCCGTGGCCGTGGCCGAGGCCTTCCCGGAGCTGGCCTACCACGCCGAGTGCAACTGCATGTCCCTGGCCGCCAAATCCGGCGCGCGCCCCGGCAAGGGGCTCATCGCGGTGGTGGCCGCCGGCACCAGCGACCTGCCGGTGGCCGAGGAGGCGGCGCTCACCGCCCGGCTCATGGGCTCGGCCGTGGAGACCCTCTACGACGTGGGCGTGGCCGGCCTGCACCGCCTGCTGGGCAGCCGCGAGGTGCTGGAGCGCGCCACCTGCTTCGTGGTGGTGGCCGGCATGGAGGGCGCGCTGCCCTCGGTGGTGGCCGGCGTGGTGGTTAAACCGGTGATCGCCGTGGCCACCAGCGTGGGCTATGGCACCGCCTTCGGCGGCCTGGCCGCGCTGTTGGGCATGCTCAACTCCTGCGCGCCGGGGCTCTCCGTGGTCAACATCGACAACGGCTTCGGGGCCGGCTATTTGGCAGGCATGATCGACCACCTCTAGGTGCGTGTCGGAGAAAGCCATCCATGGCTTTCTCCTCTTGGAACTTGCCAAAAGTGAATTTTGGCAAGTTCTCGGAATGGCGCCAGAAATTGATTTGGCGCCATTCCGGACGGGCCGTCCATGGCCCGCCCGGAAGCCTGTCGGAGGATTACTCCGACAGGCTCCT
>JAZDHW010000349.1:0-11447 GCA_043805555.1 Pseudomonadota bacterium | reverse complement strand
CGCCCCTACGAAATCCAAAGCAAAATCAGATGGTTTTTTCGTAGGGGCGGGGTTTATCCCCGCCCGTGTATTTCAATGCAGAATAATGTTGTTGAGGGAAACGACAGGTTCTAGCCCAGGCCGGTCTTGAGGTCGCCGGTCTCCTCAAAAAGCTGCTCCAGGGCCAGCAGCAGAACCATGGTGCCTTCCTCGCGGCGGCGGCCCACCATGCTCACCAGGTTCAGGGCCACGTCGCCGTAGGAGCCGCTCATGTCGGCCAGGGTGCCGGCGTCCAGGGCCTCCACCGAATCCACCGCGTCCACGGTCAGGGCCAGGGTGCGTCCCTGGTGTTCGATGACCACCGCGATCTCGGTGTGGGTCTTGCGGATGGTCTCCCGCGCCTCGTTGAACAGGGTGATCATCTTGGCCAGCACCGTCTCGCGGGTGCGGTCGATGAGGGCGTAGGCCGCGTCAAAGTCCTTGCGCCCAGCCATGGCCTCCACCTCCTTGCCCACGGCGTGGATGCGCTGGTGGGGGGCGTCGAACTTCAGCAGCAGGCCGGCCAGGCGCAGGTTGTCGGTCTGGAAGCCGTCGTACCACTTGCCAAAGGCGCAGGCGTGGTGGTCGGTGGTCAGGCGGAACTTGCGCTGCTCGCGCACGCTGGCCTCCAGCTCGGCCAGCCAGTTCTTGTGGTCCTCCTCGCGCTGCTCCAGCATCTTGGCCAGTTCCTCGATCTCGGCCAGGGACGAGGTCATGTTAAGGCGCAGGCGCAGATCCACCAGGGGCATCACCCGGCCGCGCAGGTTGATGACCCCGCGCACGTAGCCCGGGGCCCGCGGCACCGGGGTGACCGTGGGCACCACCAGCATCTCCTGGGTTTGGGCCACCGGCACGCCGAAATACTGCTCATGCAGGCGAAAAATGACCCAGTTATTCTCGGTGCTGTGCTCCTGAAGCATGATTGCCCCGTGGTTTGGCGGACGGCTCAGGTTCGGTCGGGCCGCCGGGGTGGCCGGACCCTCGGGCTGGTTGTGACCACTTTACAGAATCGCGGCCGGCGGGGCAAGCCGCGCCGGCCGGCACCGGGCCTACCACCAACTGATGATGTCTTCGTGGGCGAAGATCAGGTCCACCAGCTTGGCGTAATCGGTGTCCTCATAAAGGTTGAACCGGGTCACGTCCTTGCCCTCGCCCAGGGCCTCAATCAGGGTGGCGGTGGTCTGGGTGGGCGGGGTCTTCACGATCTGCAACTGTTTCATCTCTCGCTCCTCCCGGCCGGGCCTAGAACGGCACCACGAGTTGATAGGTCTTGATCTTCTCCACCAGCTCCGGCAGCGGTAGGTAGGTGATGTTCTCGTACTTGTCGGCGTTGGCCTGCACGTTGCTGTAGGCCTCGCCCTCCAGGTCGATGAGCATCTCCAGGTTTTCCACGAAATCGTCCTCGGTCTTGCCCTCGGGCGGGCTCAGCTCGCAATCCAGGAAAAAGGCCGCGCCCCAGAGGTTCTCGACCAGCAGACCCAGGGTGGAGCGCAGGCCCTCCCAGGTGTCTTGCGGCTCATTGATCAGAAAGGCTACGCGCTTGATGTCGTGCATGGCAAAGACCTCCTAGAGCACAATGTAACGGTCGCAGTCCTCGATCATCATGCCGTGGCGGGCCTGGGTGGCGAAGTCCTTCTCAGCCACCACCGGTACCGGCGCGGTGAGCTTGAAGGCCTCGAAGTTCACGTTGCACAGGCTCACGTGACCCCAGCCCTCCAACTCCTTGAAGCGCTCCTCCTGGGTGAGCAGCACCCCGCGGTTGGTCAGGAAGACGGTGACTTCCTTGCCCGCGTTGATGGCGGCCTTGGTGATGCCGATCAGGTGATCGAGGTGCTCGTCGGAAGACACGAAAATGCCTAGTTTCTCTGCCATCGGCCTGGGTTCCTCCTGGGAGTTTGGGGTTGACGGTTAACCAGGGCCGGGGCCTCACGGGGCCCCGACCTTTAATTTTAAATGATATCCTAGGGCCGGACAAGGGTTGGGGCCAAGTTTTGCCGACCCAGGGCCGTAATTGACAGCCCGGCCGGGGCCAGGATACAATTTAGTTTAGCTAAATTATCGAATCTTGCGAAATCACAGGTTAATTACATGACAGACCCCGACCGGACCGCGCCGCCGCCCGCCGAGCCCGCCCTGAGCGCCGAGGCCCTGGCCCTGTTGGAGCGCTTCCATCATTTCCCCGGCGAGTACATGTTCAAGATCATCGGCTTTGGCGGGGCGGAATTCACCGCGGCGGTGAGCGACGCGGCGGCCGCCGTGCTGGGCCCCCTGGGCGGCCCCGGCCGGCGGGTGGGCAGCCGGCCCTCCAGCGGCGGGCGCTACACGGCGGTGACCCTGGAGGTTGAGGTGAGCGGCGCCCGGCAGGTGCTGGACATCTACGCCGCGCTGAAGCAGGTCCAGGGGGTGGTGGTGCTGGTTTAGGCCCAGTCCGGGGCCGGGCGCACGAACCAGACCCCGCCGGCGTCGGCCCCGGCGATGTGGCGGGCCACCAGCTCGGCAAAGGCCTGGTCCAGCTCCTCCGAGCCGGCGTTCCAGACCCTGAGCACGGTCTCGCGCGTGAGCCGCGCGCCGGAATCGGACAGGGAGTCGATGAGCAGGTAGAGGCTGGTGGCCGGCACCGAAAGCCCCTGCTTGAAAATTTGCTGATCCATGTCACACCTGAAACGGTTGCGGGTGTTAGGGCCGCCCCCTGGCGGCGCCCGCCCAGATTAGCACACCCGCCCGGCCGCGTCACCGCCGCCGGGCCGGACCCACGGCCCCGCCATGCCGGGGCGCGCAGAAAGGACAGGTCATGGACCTACCCGCCCTGCTCTTCCCCCAGATCGCGCCCCGCCGCTCGACCCTCACCGCCCTGGCCCCGCTGATCAGCCCCCTGATGGTGATCCAGCCGGCCAACCAGGGGGCCAGCCCGGCCCAGACGCCCCTGGCCGCGGCCGGGCTGGTGCGGGTGGTCAATGCCGCGGCCGAGCCGGGCCAGACCGGCGATGCGGCGGCCACCGACGCCCTGCTGCGCCAGTGGGAGGCCTGGGCCGCCCAGAACCGCGCCAGCGGGGCCACCGAATTGTTCAAGGCCGGCCTGCGCCCGCCCGAGGCCCCGGCCGAGGAGAGCTTCCGCGACATCCTTTCCGACCTGCGCGGCCGGGCCAAGACCCGCCGGCCCGACCAGGCCCCGCCGCCCCAGCTCAGCGACGACCTGTTCCTGCGCTTGTTGCAGCTCCAGGACCAGGAGACGGCCGAGATGGAGGATCTGCAGGCCAAGGTGGACACGGGCCAGGACGCCCTGGACCGGGCCCTGGGCCTGGATTTGCCCGACCACGCCGAAGCTGGCTATGAGGAGCCACTGGCCGCCAAGCTGCCGCCGGTGGACTATGACCGGGCCGACGACGCCCTCTGGGCCCGCCGCCTGGCCGCCTGGGCCGGCCTGGCCTCCCGCTCTGAAACCGGGCCGGTCTGGCTGGCCACCGCCAGCCTGCCCGCGGTGGGCATCCTGCTGGAGCGGGCCAACCGCCGCCTGCGCATCAGCCAGCCTGACCTGCGCTCGCCGGCCGGGGCCAGCGCGCCCCTGCCCGACCTGACCGCCGGCCTGCCCGACGATCCCCGCTCGCCCCTGGCCCAGGAGGCCCTGCGCCTGGTGCTGCCCGATCTCTCGGGGCTCGGCGACGCTGATTTCCTGGCCCTGCGCGAGGGCCTGGAAAAGGAGGGCGTGCTCAGCCAGATGCAGCAGGCCCTGGCCAACCTGCTGGAGCGCCTGGCCGCCGAGCCCTGGGGCGCGGGGTTGCAGGCCGAGCTGGCCGGCCACGCCCGCCAGTTGGCCGAGTCCCTGACCGGCCATATCGCCGACCTGGGCCACGCCCTGCCCCTGGGCCGGGGCATCAGCGTGCTGGCCTTCCCCGGCCTGACCCAAACGCAGGTTATGGGGCTGATGACCGGCGCAGAGGTGGCCGGCCTGCCGCCGGCCGCGGCCTGGCCGCACCAATGGCCCGCCGGCTCCTGCCCCCTGCTGGCGATCTGGTAGGCCCTCCGCTGCCGCCGCGGGCCGTGCCTGGCCCGCACCGGGCGCGCCAGCGATCGGGAGGCTGGGCAAAACCCAGGGCCGCCGCAAGATATTAATTTGCCGCACACAATCGGTGGTAGCTACCTGTTGTCTTTTAGAAACATATTTATAAAATCAGGACAGCAGAACAGGAGCATATTAATGCCTGATAAAGAAAAAAATATATTTGAGCTAACCCGATTACCGGAGTATACAGAGGAAACTATAATTTTGGAAATACGAAGGGTGGCAGATATAATTACTGAGCCTAATATTTCTGGAACAGAATTTTTAAGGCATTCTAGAGTATCTCTAAAACCAATTATAAGTCGTTTTGGAAACTGGGGTAATGCCCTGACGGCTGCAGGATTAGCTCATAGATGGCACGGCAGAACACCTCAGATTAATAAGAGCGGTACGTACTCCGCAAAACTATCTAATGAAGAATTAATTAAGGAGATGCGCGGTGTTGCAAAAAAAAATAGGCAAAACGGAAGTAACTATTGACGATATTAACCTGTACTCCGATATAGGGATCGGCGTATTGCGTCGCCGGTTTGGTTCTTGGAGAAAAGCGTTAGAAGCTTCAGGGTTATCACAGCCAAAAATTGGGAAGAGATACGCAGACGTGGAGTGCTTTGAAAATTTGCTACAGGTTTGGACGTATTATCAAAGATCACCCAAATACAGAGAAATGGGCTTGCCGCCCTCCGAGGTAGGAGGCAAGGCGTACGTAAAGAGATTTGGAACGTGGAATAAAGCGTTGGCTGCTTTTGTTGAACGGATTAACGCAGATTTGGAAAGCGAAAAAGGACCACCTAACCCTCGCATTGATGAAACAATAGTAATTAATAATAACAGACCTACCTTACTCGAAGAGGATAGGCATGAGATCAAAATTGGCTTGCGCTATAAAATATTATTGCGTGACCGTTTTCGCTGTGTAATATGCGGAACTAGTCCAGCCATTGATAATAGTTGTCGACTTCATGTAGATCACATCTTACCATTTTCAAAAGGCGGAAAGACCGAACCAGATAACCTTCGCAGCCTATGCGAGAAATGCAACATCGGTAAGGGGGCGCAATTGGAGCAACCTCCCCTTCCCATGGAATAGGCACTCCAAGTCGCCTGACCGCCCAGAGTCCAACCCCAAAGGACAATAAATCATGTGTCCCAGAAAATCCTTCGGAGCGCCCTTTTCAATAGAGCCCGACACTGTCATTGCGAGCGAAGCGAAGCAATCTCTTTGGCCTGTTATTTCAAATTATTAAGAGATTGCCACGGCGCTGACGCGCCTCGCAATGACAGAAGAATACTCGTGTTCCGCTTCGCGAGGTTGACCTCGGATGGAATAAGAGTATAGGCGTACTCTTACTTCAACGTCTGCATGCGTTTCAGGTCCGGCGGATAGACGTATTTGGGGTCGATGCTATAGCTAACCGGCAGACCCCAGTACACCCAGCCGTTGCTGCGGCCGCGCTGGCCGTGATAGGGGCTGTACTTCTCGGCCAGCTTGTCCAGGTCCTTGGCCGTCTGGGGCTGGCCCAGGAACCCCTGGCGGATGTTGTAGACCCGCTTGAACCCGGCCTTGGCCAGGGCGTCGGCCGCGTCCGCGCCGTCGTCGCCGTCGCTGCTGAGCACGATGATGCGGTCGTCGGACTTGAAGAGCGACTGGGCCACGCCCACGAAGTCCGGGTTGGGCTCATTGCTCATCTGATAGCCGGTGTGGGAGGCCTTGCCGCCCTGGAAGGGGCCCCCGGCCACCTGGAAATCGCCGGTGAGGAAACGCCAGGGCAGATTGTAGGCCTGGGGGGGGTGGCCCAGCAGCATGTATTCGTAGCGGCTGCGCACGTCCACCAGGAAGGTGGCGCGCGGCTCCAGGGTCAGCATCTCCTGGGCCTCCAGGGCCTCGATGTTGGCCGCGCGGCTGGCCTCGCGGGCGTGGGCCGGGCCGGCGGCCGGGGCGGCCCGGGCGGCCGCCAGGAACGCCAGGCAGGCGAGAAACAGGATCGGGCGGCGCATGCGGTGCTCCTCTGCGAGGTCCGGTGCAAAGTCCGGTGCAAGGTCCGGGGCTGCCTGCACGATACTGACCCCCGCCGCGCCTGTCAACGCGGCGCTTGCCGGCGCGCCTCCCCGCGTTGACCCGGCCCCACCCCCATGTTACCGTTGCCGATACGGGGCCATGGCCCCCGCTCAACCGTCCGGCAGCGAAGGAGCCAAACCAGTGAGCCTGGATCTCAAGGCCGAACCCATCCTGGAAGCCGCCCTGGCCCAAGCCGGGCAGCTGGCCGAAATCTTCCTGGAAGACAGCGCCAGCCTGGTCATCATGCTGGATGACAACAAGATCGAGAAGGTGCTGGGCGGCGCGGACCGCGGGGCCGGCCTGCGGCTCATCCACGACCGGCGCACGGCCTACGCCCACGGCAACCAGGTGGACGAGGCCGGGCTTCTGCCCCTGGCCCGCAACCTGGCCGCCCTGGCCGCCGGCCCCCGCCTGGCCTTCCAGCCCCCCCGGCCCCAGGCCCCCGGCTGGGTGGCGGCCATCGCCCGGCCGCCCCAGGACGCGGCCACGGCCCTGAAGGTGGATCTGGTGCGCGCGGCCAATGCCGCGGCCCGGGCCGTGGACCTCCGGGTGCGCCAGGTGCGGGTGACCTACCAGGAAAGAGTGCAGCAGGTGCGCATCGTCAACAGCCAGGGCGTGGACGCGGTGGACCGCCGCACCCACCTGGTCCTGCTGGTCCACTGCATCGCGGCCGACGGCGGCGTGGTGCAGACCGGCCTGGAGACCGCCGGCGGGGTCATCGGCCTGGAGATATTCGACCGCACCAGCCCGGAGGAGGTGGCGCGCATCGCGGCCCGGCGGGCGGTGCAGATGCTCTCCGCGCGGCCGGCCCCGGGCGGGGCCATGCCGGTGGTGCTGCACTCCAGCGCCGGCGGCACCATGGTCCACGAGGCCGTGGGCCACGGCCTGGAGGCCGACCTGGTGCTGGAGGGCATGAGCGTGTACCAGGACCGCATCGGCCAGCGGGTGGCCAGCCCGCTGATCACGGTGCTGGACGACGCCACCATCCCCAACCGGCGCGGCTCCTGCGGATATGACGACGAGGGCGCGCCCAGCCAACGCAACGTGCTCATCGCAGACGGCGTGCTAAAGGGCTACCTGTGCGACCGGCTCTCGGCCCTGAAGCTGGGCGGAGCGACCAGCGCCAGCGGCCGGCGCGAATCCTATCGCTTCCGGCCCATCCCCCGCATGAGCAACACCATCATCGCCCCCGGCAGCGACGACGCCGAAGCCATCATCGCCGACACGCCCAACGGGCTGTTGGTCAAGAAGATGGGCGGCGGCCAGGTGAACACCACCAACGGCGATTTCGTCTTCGAGGTCTCCGAGGGCTACCTGATCGAGCACGGCCGCATTGGTCAGCCGGTGCGCGGGGCCACCCTGACCGGCAACGGCCCGGCGGTGCTGATGCAGATCGACCGCGTGGCGGACGACCTGGGCTACAGCCTGGGCACCTGCGGCAAGGACGGCCAGCACTCGCCGGTGGCCGACGCCCAACCCACCTTGCGCATCCCCTCCATGGTGGTGGGCGGGCTGCACCAGGCCTGATGAATTCCGCGCCGGCCCGTCTGCTCTACAGCGCCGGCGGCCTGTGGTCGCTGTGGACGCTCATGGCCTGCCGCGCCGCGGGCTGGGACATCGCGCCCATCAGCGCGGCCCAGGTGGCGGCGGGCGGCCTTAACGGCGCGCGGGCGCTGGTGGCGCCCGGCGGCTGGCCGGCCCTGAAGGCCGCGGCCCTGGGCCCGGCCGGCAGGCAGGCCGTGCATGAGTTCGTGACCGCCGGCGGGGCCTATCTGGGCTTATGCGGCGGGGCCGGCCTGGCGCTCACTGGCGGCGACGGCCTGGGCCTGGTGGACCTGGGCCGCACCAGCGGCAAAAAGCGCCTGCCCAGCCTGAGCGGCCCGGTGCTGACCCGGCCCGGAGACGACGCCGCGCGTCATCCCCTCTGGCGCGACCTCGCCCCTCCCCTGCCCTTGCACGTCTGGTGGCCCGGCCAGTTCGCCGCGCCCCTGCCCGCTGGCCTGCGCGTGGTGGCGGCCTATGCCGGCCCCGCGCCGGGCCTGTGCACCGCCGACCTGGAGGTGGACCAGGTGGCGGTCGACCAGTGGCCGGCCCTGGAAAAGGCCTACGGCCTGCGCCTGGACCCGGCCGGCCTGGCCGGACTGCCGGCGATGGTGGAGGCCGGCCTGGGCCGGGGCCGGGTGCTCTTGAGCTACCTGCACCTGGATACCCCCGGCGACGCATCCGGCCGCCGCGCCCTGGCCAACCTCTGGCAGGTCTGGCTGGGCCTGGAGCCCATGCCCGCGCCGCCGGCCGAGGCTGCGCCAGGTGGGTGGCCCGCGGCCCCGGAGTTGGCCAGCGCGGCCGACGCAGTCTGGCAGCAGGGCCAGGACCTGGGCCTGTGGCGGCCCCGCCATCCGGCCATGCCCCTGTGGCGGCGCGGCGCGCGGGGCCTGGAGTTCTGGTCCCTGCGCGAGCTGTGCCGCGCCCTGGCCGCGCATCCCGTCCATCCCGGCCAGGATCTGGCCTCCGAGTTGGCCGCGCTCCTGGACGCCATCCGCCGCGACGCCCCGGTAGTGCTGGCCTGGCAGGCCCGCGCCTTGGCCGGCGAAACGGCCGGCCCGCCCCCGGCAGCCTCGGCCTGGTTCCCGGCCCCGCGCCGGACAGGCGGGGATTTGGCCCGCATCTTGGAGCGGTTGGAGCTGGCGATCTTTACCCAAGAGGCCGCGCGGCGTTGACACGGAACGGGCCGGGTGGTAAATACACCATGCCGCCGGGACGTAGCGCAGTATGGGAGCGCACCTGAATGGGGTTCAGGGGGTCGCTGGTTCAAATCCAGTCGTCCCGACCAGCAAAAAGCCAAATGATGAGAAGGCCTTGGGTGAAAAACTCAAGGCCTTCTCATTTGGTCAAAAGCTCTACGGTTGACGAGCCTTTATACCCGTTTTTTGGGCTTGTCCCGAAGTTGGTGGCGTTTTGAGAATGAATCCGGTAGCAGCCCTGTCTTGCGCAGTCAAGGCCCAGCCCTCCGGGCTCGCTTCGCTCGGCCTTTACTACCCAAGGCCGGGCTGCCGGGATTGGGGTCCCCCCCTTGCCCGGAAGAAAAAGGTTCAGGGCCCTGTGGCGCAACAGGCGGTGGTGCTTAAGCAATCCATTATCGGGTCGATCATTGGACCTTTTTCTTCCGGACAGGGGGCAACCGCCAATGAGCATGCCCGCGGCCGGCTGGTCAAGGCCGCCGTCAGGCGCCGAAAGGGAAGCCTTTACCAGCCGGCAAGGGCATGCTAGCACCTCTGCCACCAACTTCGGGACAAGCCCTCTAGCTTAGCCCAGTCCGTACTTCTTCATCTTGTAGGCCAGGTCGGACTTGGTGACCCCCAGGGCCTCGGCCGCGTGGGCGGCCACGCCGTTGGCCTCCTGCAAGGCGCGCATGATCATGCGCCGCTCCAGGTCCTCCACCGCCTCGTTGATGCCCATGTCCGTGGGCAGCTCCGGCGCGCCACAGGGTTCGGGTCCGGCCGGGCTCACCTCCAGGGGCAGGTCCGCGGGCCGGATCTCGTCGCCGGCCATGATCACCGCCCGCTCCAGGGCGTTCTCAAGCTCGCGCACGTTGCCCGGCCAGGCGTAGTCGTAGATCAGCGCCATGGCCTCTGGCGAGACCTCCGGCGCGGGCCGGCCAACCTCGGCCGCGTAGCGGCGCACAAAATGGGCCACCAGGGCCGGCAGGTCCTCCTTGCGCTCGCGCAGCGGCGGCAGCTCCACGCGCACCACGTTGAGGCGGTAGAACAGGTCCTCGCGGAAGCGCCCCTCGGCCACGGACGTGGCCAGGTCGCGGTTGGTGGCAGTCACGATGCGCACGTCCACGCTGATGGGCTGGTTGCCGCCCACCCGCTCGAAGGTGCGCTCCTGCAACACGCGCAAGAGTTTGACTTGCAGGCTGGGCGCGATCTCGCCCACCTCGTCGAGAAACAGGGTGCCCTTGTCTGCCAGCTCGAAGCGCCCCTTGCGCCGGGCGCTGGCCCCGGTGAACGAGCCCTTCTCGTGGCCGAAAAGCTCGCTCTCCAGCAGGGTCTCGGTGAGCGCCATGCAGTTGATCGCCACAAAGGGCTCCTCGGCCCGGGGGCTCTGCTCGTGGATGGCCCGGGCGATCAGCTCCTTGCCGGTGCCGCTCTCGCCGGTGATGAGCACCGTGGCCTTGGTGGCGGCCACCTTCGCCACCACGGCGAAGACCGCGCGCATGGACCGGCAGTCGCCGATGATGCGGCCAAACCCGCCGGCGCGGCGGGCGTCCTCCTTGAGCAGACGGTTCTGGGCCATGAGCCGGCGCAGGCGCAGGGCCTTCTCGATGGTGAGGATCAGCTCCTGGTTCTCGAAGGGCTTCATGATGTAGTCCACCGCGCCCAGCTTCATGGCCTCCACGGCGTTCTCCACCGTGCCGTAGGCGGTCATGACCACCACCGGCAGGTCCGGGAAGCGCTGCTTGACCGCGGCGATGAGCTCCAAGCCGGACATGCGCGGCATGCGCATGTCGGTGACCATCAGGTCCGGCTCGCCCTCGTCCAAGAGGGCCAGGGCCCGCGCGCCGCCAGCCGCGGCCATGACCTCATAGCCGGCCTCGCTGAGCAGCGCGTCCAGCACCACCAGGTAGTTCTTTTCATCATCAACGACGAGAATGCGCTCCACGATCTCTCCGAAAAATAGATGCGCCGAGCGGGGTTAGCGCTTGTGCCGGGGCAGCGGCAACTGGGGGCCGAAACGGGCCCGCAATTCGGTCAGCTCGGCCAGGCGCAGCAGGCCCAGCTTGTTGATCAGTTCGTTGAACTCCTTGCCCTTGGCCGCGAACTGGGCCTGGTCGAACTTGGGCTGGGTCCACATGGCCTTCATCTCGCCGCCCACGGCCTTGAGCCTGACCTGCAGCGCCTTGCGCTCGCCGACGCGCTTGGCGACGATGGCCTTGGCCGCGGCCTGCTCGGCCGGGGGCAACTGGCTCAGGTATTGGCGCAAGGTCGGGGCCTTGGCCTTGGCCGCGGGCTTGGCCGGCTCGGCCGGCGGCGCGGCCGGAGCCGGGGCTGCTATTGCCCAGGAGGCGCTCAGGATGAGGCCCAGGACCAGGCTGACGATCAGGATGCCCTTGTGTGTGGCGTGCATGTGCGTTCCCCCCATCGGGTTGTTGGATTCATAGGCCGCGCTTTTAGGTTGCGGCCACGGTCTTGTCAAGCCTCCGCGGCCTTGAGGTGCACTTCCACCCGGGCCCCGCCGCCGGCCGTCCGGCCCAGCTCCACCCGGCCCTCGTGGCTCTTGATGATGCTGCTGACGATGGACAGGCCCAGG
>JAZDHW010000348.1:0-17711 GCA_043805555.1 Pseudomonadota bacterium | reverse complement strand
CTCCGGGATGACCCGCACCGCCTCCGGCGCGATGCCGTAGACCTCGCCCAGGTCGCGGCGGGTGCACTCGCTGACCGCGATCAGCGCAGCGGCGGCGAACAGGCAGCGGGTCTCCAGCCAGCGCTCCAGGCGGAAACGGGCGCTGGTGCGCCGGCCCCGGTAGAGGTCGGCGAATTTCTGCGCGATGAGGTCGTGCACCGTGAGCACCGCTCCGGGGCCGGGGCGGCTGGGCGCGTCCAAATGACAGAGGAAGTGGGTCACCCGGCCGTCGCGCCAACGTTCACCCAGCCAGAGCGGGGCCAGCAAATGGTAGCTGACCAGCTTCTTGCCCACCGGAAATATTTTGGGCAAAAACGGCAGCCGCCGCCGGTGGGCGGCGGCGGGCAGGTCGGGCGCGGCCAGGTTGCTTTGGACCAAAAAGGTCACCGTGGCCGGGTCCACCAGATCCAGCAGGGCCTGGATCAGGTTCTTGGCGTAGCGGCCGATGCCCCGCTGGGCGTGGGCCTTGAACCCCGGCTGCAGGGGCCGGGCGTCCAGGACCAGTCCCTTCACTGCCCCGGCTCCGGCGGCAGGTCCAGGCCCAGGTGGGTGGTCAGCGCCCGCTTGAGGTCGGCGGCCACCGCCGCCGGCCGGAAGCGCTCCAGCCGGGCGCGGGCGGCCTGGCGCAAGGCCTGGTTCAGGGCCGCGTCGGTCAGCACCTTGGCCACCATCTCGGCCACGAAGAGCGGGTCCTTGTGCGGCAGCAGCACGCCGCCCTCGGCCAGGGTGCCGGTCACGCCGGTGGAGTCGAAGGCCACGATGGGCAGGCCGAAGTGCATGGACTCCACCAGGGGCACGCAGAAGCCCTCGTGCTCGCTGAGGCAGAGGTACAGCGAGGCCGCGCGGTAGTAGGCCATGAGCTGGGCCGCGGTGACGTGGCCGGAGAAATGCACCCCGGTCACGCCCAGGTCGCGCACCAACTCCTTGAGGCCGGCGGCGTAGGGCCCCCAGCCGCCCTCGGAGCCCACCAGCAGCATGCGCGCGCCGGGCATGAGCCGGTTCAGCCAGTACTGGACCTTGATCAGGTCCTCGATCTTCTTGTTGGGCGCGATGCGGCCCACGTGCAGCACGCAGGGCGCGCCGGCGAAACGGTCCTGGGTGTTGAGATCCGGCGGGGTCTCCAGCACGGCCAGGTCCAGGAGGATCGGCACCTCCGCCACGGCCGGGCAGCCGGCCTCGGTCAGCTCCGCGCAGTTGTAGGCCGAGCAACCCAGGCCCAGGGCCAGGCGCGGGGCCAGGTTGACGAGCTGCCGGCGGCCCTGGCGGCTGCGCTCGGCCGAGGCCGGGTTGACCGCCTCCAGGAACTCGGCCGGGGTGATGTTGTGGTAGCGCATCACCTTGCGGCCGGGCAACTCAAGCAGGCGGTCGGCCAGCTCGTGGCCGATGGAGAAATGGAAGAGCACCACGTCGTCCGCGCCCACCTCGGCGGAGAAATCGGCCAGGGAGCGGGCGCGGCCGCGCAAACGGGCGTCCTGGTTGACGGCGTAGACCTCGGACTCCAGGCCCCAGGAGCGCAGGAGCTTCTGGAAGGCCAGCACCTCGTTGCCGATGGCGTCGCCAAAGGCGAAGTCGGCCAAAAGCTGGTGCACGGCCGGGCCCTTGCCGGCGCGGGCGGCCTTCTTGAGCGGGGCCTGCCAGTCGGCCTTGGCCGGCGGCGCGGGCTCGGCGGCCAGGCGCTCGATCAGGCCGTGATAGCGCCTGGTCACCTCGGGCCAGGCGAAGTTGGCCTGCACGTAGGTGCGGCCGGCGGCGGCCATGCGCCCCATCAGGGCCGGGTCGCCCAGCATCAGGTCCAGGCCCTCGGCAAAGCGGGGGTAGTCGCCGAAATGCAGGCCGCCGCCGCTCACCTCCACGTGCTCGCGGGTCACCGCGCAGCCGCTGTGCACCATCACCGGGGTGCCGGCCAGCCAGGCTTCCATGATCACGATGGAGAAGCTCTCCATCAGCGAGGGCTGGGCCAGGATCGCCGCGGCCCCGTAGGCGTCGTACTTGTCCTGCAGGGGCACGAAGCCCAGGTCCAGGACGTGCTTTTCGCCGCCGGGGGGGATGGGGGCCTTGAGGTTGCCGATCAAGACCAGCTTCAGGCCTTCCGGCCCGCGGCCCTCCTGCTTGTAGCGCAGGAAATACTGGATCAAGAGCGGTACGTTCTTGCCGGCGTCCTTGCGCCCGGCGTAGAGCATGAACGGCTGCTCCAGGCCGTATTTTTGGCGGAAGCGCTCGGGATCGAAGGTCCAGCCGGTGTCGATGCCCTCGCCCAGGAGCAGGGGCTCGGTGCGGCCCAGGTCATAGAGGCCGGCGGCCAGGTTGCGCTCGGCCGGCACGTGGAAGACCACCGCCCGGGCGCTCTCGAAGGCCCGGCGCACCGCGCCCAGGCGGGCGTAGCCCTCGTCGTGCAGGCAGGGGATGATGACGCTCTTTTCGGGGTGGATCAGCGGCCCCAGCACCGAGGGCGTGAACAGATACGGGATGAAGAAGAACGGGCCTTCCTCGGGGTGTTGGGCGATGTGCTGGAACAGGCCGGGGCTGTAGACCATGTTGGTGATGAAATCGCGCTCCTCGGCCTCGGAGAGGGGCTCGCCGGCCATGACCCGGGCGTTGAGGGCGTTGAAGCGGGCGCCGTCGCGCCGGGCGGTGGCGAAGCGGATCACCGGCAGGCCGGCCTCGCTGGCGCGGCCCTCGGGATAGGCCTGCACGTCCCAGTCGGTGCCCAGGCCGCCCAGGCAGGTGGTGAGCACCTGCACCGCCACCCCGGCCTCGGCCAGGTTCTGGGCCGTGCGCCGGGCCTCGGCCTCGGCCCCGCCGGGCACCTCGGCCCCGAACCAGCTCACCACAAACGAGCAGCGCAATTTCTTGTCACCGGCCATGGCTTATTTGCGCCCCACCACCGCGTAGTCCAGGTGGCTGTAGAGCAGGTCGTTCAGGCGCTGCATGTTGCGGTTGATCACCGCCGCGACGCCGCCCTCGGCGCCTGCGACCTTCTCCAGGCGATACTCCGGCGGCACCGGCGAGAGGTAGCGGATCTCCACGTCGCTGAGCCCCGCCCAGCGCCAAAGGAAGCGCGAGGCCTCGGGGTGGATGGGCTTCTGGTGGGTCAGATCCAGGTAGAACGCGCCGGCAAAGGTGGACAAGCACTGGGGGTTGACGGTCTCGGCGATGAGCACCCCGCCGGGCCGGAGTTTGGCCGCGCACAGGCTCACCAGCTCGGTGAGCTGGTCGGTGGTCAGGTGCTCGATGACCTGGGCCATGAGGATGCCGCCCAGGCTGGCGTCGGGCTGGGCGCGCAGGTATTCGCCGCCGTCGCCCTCCACCACGTCCAGGCCCAGGTTTTTGCACAACTCCACCATGGCCGGGTTGATGTCCACCCCCCGGGCGGGGATGCCGGCCTCGCCGCAGGCCTCGATGAACTCGCCCCGGCCGCAGCCCAGGTCCAGCACCGGGGCCTCGGCCGTGGCCGCGCCCTGGAAATAGGGCAGGTAGACCGCCTGGCGGGACTTGATCTCCGCCCGGCTGCCCCGGTGCAGGTCCTCGAAGTCCAGGTAGGCCTGGCCCCGGCTGGCCGCGCGCGCCCCGGCCATGGCCGTGGCCGCGCCGGAGCCCACCAGCCCGGCCGCGGCCTGCTCTTCCACGATGGCCTGCAAGCGGGCCAACAGGCGCTCGGTCTCGGCCCGGCGCTGGCCGGCGTCCTTTTCCAATAGGGCCAGGCGCTCGCCCTGGCGGGCGTCCAGCTCCTGAAGGCGCTGGTTCAGGGCGCGCAGGCGCTCGCCGTGGCTGCGGCCCAGGTCCTCCAGGCCGTCCAGGCGGGGGTCGGTCTGGGGAATCCAGCGCTGGAAGGCCTGGTGCTGGGGCACCATGATGTTCATGAGCTTCATCAGCTCGTCGTTGAAGCGCACCTGGCGGGCCAGCCACACGCTCATGGGGAAGCGCGAGAGCTTGTAGATGAGCTTCTTAAGCCCCAGCACCAGGCGGCCCTTGAAGCCGCCGCGGTGGGTGCTCACCCCCCAGTCCAGGGGGTTCCACAGGCTGTTGAGCCCGTCGCGCAGGGTCTCCAACTGGGCCGCGCCCATGTCCTGCACCGCCTGGGCGAAGCTGACCGCGGCCTGTTCCACCCGCCGGATCTCGGCCGGGTCGTAGAGGCCCTGGTCCTTCTTGGCCTGCACCTGGCGCTCCACTTCTTGGAGCAGGGCGGCCACGTCCACCTTGCCGCTGGCATCCATCAGGCCCCTCCCCGCGGGGTGAGCGACCAGGCGTGGGGCGGACGGAAAACCCCGTCGTCGCCCACCGGGCTGCGCACCGCGAAGCTGGCGATGTGTTTGATGTAGTCGTAGGCCCGCCCGTCCTTGGCGTGGGCGGCCGCGTCGATCAGATACGTCCCCTGCACCAAATCCAGGCGCTCCACGGCAAAATGCACCGTGCCGGCCGCCGGGGCCGGGTCCAGGGCCGCCCGGTCGATGTGGGTGTTGGTGCCGAAGCAGAGCACGCCGGAGGCGTTGTGCAGGGCCACGCCAAAGACCAGGTCGTCCACCGGCCGCACCTGGCGGTAGTCCAGCTCGATGGTCAGCGCGTCGCCGTGGCCAAAGACCGCCCGCGCCGCGCCGGCCCCGTCCAGCACCCGCGCCGCCTCGATGACCACCTCGCCGTCGCCCCAGCGCTCCTGCTGCAACTCGGCGCCGGTCTGGCACTCGTCGCGGCGGATGGCGTCCTCCTGCACCGCCACCTTCTGGCGGTAGGCGTCGATGACCTGCTTGGCCTCGCCCCGGGCCGCGATGCAGCCGCCGTCCAGCCAGAGCACCTCGTCGGCGTATTTCTCCACCGCGCCCAGGTCGTGGGTGACCAGCACGATGGTCTTGCCGGTGCGGCGGAACTCGTTGATCTTGTCCTCGCACTTGTGGGCGAAGGCCTCGTCGCCCACGGCCAGCACCTCGTCCACCAACAGCACGTCCGGGTCCACGTTCACCGCCACCGAGAAGCCCAGGCGCACGTACATGCCGGAGCTGTAGGTGCGCACCGGCGCGTCGATGTACTCGCCCAGGCCGGAGTAGGCCACGATGTGGTCGAAGCGCTCGGCGATCTCGCGCTTACTTAGCCCCAGGATGGCGCCGTTCAGGTAGACGTTCTCGCGGCCACTGAACTCCGGGTGGAAGCCCGCGCCCAGCTCGATGAGGCTCGATACCCGGCCGCGCACGTTCACCGCGCCGGCGTCGGGCTTGTAGATGCCGGCCATGATTTTCAGCAGGGTGGACTTGCCCGAGCCGTTCTGGCCGATGATGGCCAGGGTGCGGCCATGGCCCACGCTGAAGCCCACCCCGTCCAGCACGGTGACGAAGTCGCGCTTGCGCTTCTTGGCAAAGGGCCGCAGCAAAAGCGTCTTCCAGGTGCCGTAGTCGCGGGCCAGCATCTCGCGCCGAAAGCGCTTGACCAGGTCCGTGACTTCTATGGCCGGGCTGGGGTCCATGGCTCCTCTGGACGATCAGGCCGCGCGGCCTAGATCTTCTCCGCGAAGTATTCCTTGTAGTGCTCGAAAACCTTGACCCCGATCAGCAGGATGACCAGGGCCAAAAGCGCCATGGCCGCCAGCAGGTCCCAGCGCGGCCAGCGCCCCCAGAAGATCACGTCGTGATAGGCCATGGTGAAGACCGCGGCCGGGTTGAAGTAGATCAGGAAGCGGAAGCGCTCGGGCACCTGGGTCAGGGGGTAGAGCACCGGGGTCAGGAAAAACCACAGGGTGAGCAGGTTGCCCAGGATGTGGCGGGTGTCGCGCATGAAGACCGTGGCCGTGGCCAGGGCCAGGGCGCAGGCGAAGGTGAACCACAGGTGGACCATGGCCACCAGGGGGAGCGCCAGCACCGGCCAGGCGAGGCCGAGGCCGTCGGCGTAGAGGAAGACCACCAGGATGGGCAGGCTCAGCAGGTAGTTGACGAAGTTGCTTAGCACCCGCACCGCGATAAGCACTTGTTGGGGGAACAGCACCTTGGTCACCAGGCTGCCGCCGTCCACGATGGCCCCGGCGCCCTCGTTCAGGGCCTGGGAAAAGAAAATCCAGGGCAACAGGCCGGTGAACATGAAGACCGCGTAGTGCTCCATCTGCACCCGGAAATAGACGCTGAAGACCAGGGCGTAGACCAGGAGCAGCAGGAGCGGGTTGAGGAAGGTCCACAAAAAGCCCAGCACCGAGCCGCGGTAGCGCCCCTTCAGCTCGCGGCCGGCCAGGGCGGCCACCAGGGCGCGGTAGCGGAACAGTTCGCTCAGGTGTTGGCCTAGAAGCATGGACGGTCTTGCCTCCCAAACAGCGCGGCGAAGCGCCCGCCAGGACAGGTCAATTTACCACGGGCCGGGGCCGGGTACAAACCTCCCGCGCGGCGCGGGCGGCGGCATTACATGGTCAATGCAGCCCACGCCCCGGCCGCCGGTCTTTTCCCGTCATTGCGAAGAGCCACCCGCCCGGGTGGCGACGCGGCAATCTCTTTTGCAGCGCCCCGCCAACCGGGAATCCAGAAAAACGCCTTCATTGCGAGCGTAGCGAAGCAATTTTTCGTTGTCCTTCTTCACCCTGGGGATGACAAGGGAGGATTGCCGCGCCGCAACCCTCCGGGGTTGCTCCTCGCGATGACGGCTATCGGCTTGGTGTTTTTCGGCATGGGCAGGGCCGGGCGCATCCGCGCCGCCGCCATGGCCCGCCCCGGCGGCCAGGCCCGGCGCGGGAGGCGCTCAGTAGGCGTTGGGGTGGAAGAAGCCCTTGACCAGGGTGAGCAACATGATGCGGATGTCGAAGCTCAGGGACCAGTTCTCGATGTAGTAGATGTCGTGCTGGATGCGCCGCTCCAGGCTGGTGTTGCCGCGCCAGCCGTTGATCTGGGCCCAGCCGGTGATGCCGGCCTTGACCTTGTGGCGCAGCATGTAGCCCGGCACCTTGCGCTTGAAATCGGCGATGAACTCCGGCCGCTCCGGCCGGGGCCCCACCAGGGACATCTGGCCCTTGAGCACGTTGAAGAACTGGGGCAGCTCGTCCAGGCTGGCCGCGCGCAGGAAGCTGCCCAGGCGGGTGCGGCGGGGGTCGTCCTCGGCGCACCAGACCGGACCGCACTCGGCCTCGGCGTCGGCGCGCATGGTGCGGAATTTCAGCATGGTGAACAAACGGCCGTCCAGGCCCATGCGCTCCTGGCGGTAGAGCACCGGGCCGGGTCCGGAGAAGATGCGCACCAGGCCGGCGATGGCCAGCATCACCGGGCCCAGGGCCACGATGCCCACCAGGCTGCCCGCCACGTCCACCGCGCGCTTGAGCACCTTGTTCCAGCCCTCCAGGGGGCTGCCGCGCAAGCCGATGATGGGCAGGCCCTCGAACTCCTCCACCGAGCCGTGCAGGCTGATGTAGCGGTAGAGGTCCGGGATGATCTTTACGTCGACCATCTCCTCGGCGATGTTGTCGATCACCTCGTGGATGCGGTCGTGGGCGGCCAGGGGCAGGGCGATGATGACCACCTGCACCGGGTGCTGGGCCAGCACCTCCTGCACCTGGTTGAAAAGCCCCAGCACCGGCATGCCGTCCACGCTCTGGCCCACCATCTCCGGCCGGCGGCTCAAAAAGCCCACGATGCGCAGGCCCAGCATGGGGTGCTGGCGGATCTTCTGGGCCACCATGCGCCCCAGGTCGTCGATGCCCACGATGAGCACGCCCTCGCCGGCGTGCTCCGGGTGCAGCCGGCCCCAGGCCCAGCGCAACAGGGGCCGGAAGACCAGCATGGCCACCACCTGGATCACGTAGAAGTGGGCGAAGACCAGGCGGCTGAAGTCATAGGGGCGCAGGAACCAGGTGATGGTGATGGCCACCACCACGGCGGTGGTGTTGGCCTTGACCAGCGGCCACCAGGTCTGGGCCGCCCGGGCCCAGGGCCGGCGGTAGAGGCCCATGGCCTGCAGGGTCACGGCGTAGACCGCCAGGACCAACAGCAGCAGCATCAGGTAGAGCTGGAGGTCGGGCACGCCCTTGGTGACGGGCAGGATGGGATGGTAGAAGCGGACGTAGTAGGCGGCCAGCCAGCAGAGCGCCGCCAGGGCCAGATCGCCCAGGTAGAGGATGGATCGGAAAAATTGCAGCCGTTGTTGGAACATGGCAGGGGCCGCCCGCTCAGGGACGCCGCCGACGCGGTGCGCCGGGCATGATGATGGGTCCGCGCCCTATTTGCCCCGGGCCTTCTCCATGGCTTCCTGGCGTCTCTTGCAGTCGAAGCACAGGGTCGTCACCGGCCGCGCGGTCAGGCGCTCGTCGCTGATGTCCTCGCCGCAGGATTCGCAGATGCCGAAGCTGCCTTCCTCGATGCGGCCCAGGGCCTCCTCGATCTTGCCGATCAGCTTGCGTTCCCGGTCGCGGATGCGCAACAGAAAATTGCGGTCGCTCTCCAGGGCGGCCCGGTCGGTGGGATCGGGAAAATTCTCCTTGGCGTCGGTCATGCCCGCCACGGTGCGCTCGGCCTCCCTGAGCAACTCATCCAGTTGCTCCTGGAGAAGCTTGCGGAAGAACTCAAGCTTTTCCTGATCCATGGGCGCGCCTCCCAGCTTGGCCGAGGATAGAGGGGTGGAGTTTAACATGCCGTTTCCGGCCTGTAAAGCCTGGGGCCCGGTCTGGGAGCCTGTCGGCGCCGCCTCTCCGGCAGGCCCCTACTCCCTGCGCCAGGTTCCGCTTTTGCCGCCGCTTTTTTCCTCCAGCCACACCCCGGCCACGCTCGCTCCCTTTTCCACGCCCTTGACCATGTCATACAGGGCCAGGGCCGCCACGCTGGCGGCGGTCATGGCCTCCATCTCCACCCCGGTGGGGGCGGTGGTCTTGACCGTGGCCTCGATGAGCACGCCGCCGGCCTGGGGGGTCAGCTCCAGGCTCACGGCGGTCAGCGGCAGGGGGTGGCAGAGCGGGATCAGCTCCGGGGTGCGCTTGGCGGCCTGGATGCCGGCGATGCGGGCCACGGCCAGGGCGTCGCCCTTGGGCAGCCCGCCCTGGGTGAGCAGCTCCAGGGTGGCCGGGGCCAGCTTCACCAGGGCCCGGGCCCGGGCCACCCGCTCGGTGGCCGGCTTGTGCCCCACGTCCACCATGCGGGCCTGGCCGCGCTCGTCCAGGTGGTTCAGGCTCATCCGGCTCCCTCCCTGCTCAGCCCAGGCCCCAGCGCCGCTTTTTCTTCTTTTTGCCGCCCCCGCCGACGGCGGCCGCGGCCTCGTCCGGGGCCTCGGCCGCGGGCTCGGGCGCGGCGGCCTTGTCGCCCTCGGCCATGAACTCTTCCAACAGCTCGCGCTGGCGCTTGTTCAGCTTGGCCGGGGTGGCCACCACCACCTGCACCAGCAGGTCGCCGCGGCGCTCGTCGCGCAGACGGGGCATGCCGCGGCCGTTCATGCGCACGATGTCGCCGGTCTGGGCGCCGGCGGGCAGCTCCAGCTCGGCCGGGCCGTCGATGAGGGTCTCCACCAGCACCGTGCGCCCCAGGGCTGCCTGGGCCATGGAGACCTTGAGCTGGCGGTAAAGGGAGTCGCCGTCGCGCTCGAAGACCGGGTGCTGCTTCAGGTGCACCACCACGTAGAGGTCGCCGGGCTCGGCGCCCAGGCTGCCGCCCTCGCCCTCGCCGCGCATGCGCAGGCGCTGGCCATGGCCGATGCCGGCCGGGATGCGCACCGAGAGGTCTTTCTCCTGGTACACCCTGCCGCGGCCGCGGCAGGCCGGGCAGGGGTCGGTGATGATGCGGCCCTCGCCCCGGCACTCCGGGCAGGTGGTGGCCAGGCGGAAAAAGCCTTGGCTCCTGATCACCTGGCCCTGGCCGTGGCAGGTGGGGCAGACCTGGGGTTCGCCGCCGCCCTTCTGGCCCTTGCCCCGGCAGGGCTCGCAGGCCAGCTCGCGGCCCACGTCGAAGGAGGCCTGCTTGCCCTGGGCCGCCTCCTCCAGGCTGATCTCCAGGTCATAGCGCAGGTCGCGGCCGCGCTGGGGGCCGCTGCGGGGGCGGCCGTTGCCAAAGCCGAACAGGCCCTCGAAGATGTCGCCGAAGGCGCTGAAGATGTCGCCCACGCCGCCAAAGCCCTGAAATCCCTGGTTTTGCAGGCCTTCGTGGCCATAGGCGTCGTAGAGCCGGCGCTTTTCCGGGTCGCGCAAGACCTCGTAGGCCTCGGCGCATTCCTTGAAAAGCTCCTCGGCCTCGGCGTCGCCGGGATTGCGGTCGGGATGATATTTAAGGGCGAGCTGGCGGTAGGACTTCTTGATGATCTCGACTTCGGCGCTGCGTTCCACGCCCAATACTTCGTAATAACAGCGTTTCATGGTGTATCAGTCTGCGGGCAACAGGTTGCGCGATCTTAATGGTCGCCAGGCCCGCGGCCCAGCGGGGGCCGGGGCGCGGCAATCCCCGCCCGTTTGGGGAGCCGCTGGGGGAAAGCTAAGACGCGACCGCGCCGGACGCAAGCATGGCCGCGGCCTGCTCCTGGAACCGGGCCTTGCCGGCTGCTGCGGCGGCGGCGGCCACGGCCTCGGCCTCGGCCGGGGTGGGGGCCTGGCCCAGGGCGCTCAGGGCGCGGCGCCAATAAAAATAATCGCCGGCGGCCAGGGCGGCCCGGTGCAGTTCGGCAATGCCCTCGCGGTCGCCGGCCGCCTCCAGGCACTCCAGGGCCTCGCCCCAGCGGCCTTGGGCCAACAGGGCGCGGCCAGTCGGGCCCAGCCCGGACGGCTGCTCGGCCAGTAGCTTGCGCCGCTCCCTGGCCGTGGGGGGGCTGTCCTTGGCCATGGGCCTCAAGCCTCCTCGCCCTCGCCCTCCTCGGCGGGCTCCTCGGCGGTCTCGCCGCTGGCGGCCATGGCGGACTGGGCCTCGGCGGCGGCCACGGCGGCGGCGATGCGGGCCCGCTCTCGCTCCTCGGCCGCGGCGCGCTCCTTCTCGGCCTCCTCGGCGCTGACCGGATAGACGTCGCCGCTGGCGATCTCGCGCAGGGAGACCACGACCTCCTTGTTCTTGGTGTCAATGAAAGGCGGCGCGCCCTCGCGCAGTTGGCGCACCCGCTTGGCGGCCAGGTGCACCAGGGCGAAACGGTTGTCCACCTTCTCCAGGCAGTCTTCCACCGTCACTCGGGCCATGTCTCTAATCCCTTGCCCTTGCGGGCGGTTATGCCGGCGAGCCGCCCCGGCGGGGGGCGATGCCTACGGCTTTTCTTGCGGTTTGGCCGGTTGGGCGCCGGGCAGCTTGCTCAGCAGATCGGGCTTGATGCCCAGCACCCGCTGGTCGCCCTGCACCCGGGCCGCCAACAGCCCGCTGGCCCGGTCCACCTGGCCCAGGCTCAGCGTCTGGCCGCGGCCCTGGCCGCCAGCGGCCCCGGTGCGCACCTCCAGCACGGCCTGGGGCTGATCCAGGCCGTGGTCGCCGGGGTCCAGGACCTGATCCCACTTGAGGGCCGCCAAATCCCAGACCAGCAAGTCTACCTTGTCGTCGGCCTTTTCGCCTCCCCCACCGCCGGCTTGGCTCCAGCCCTGGTCGGTGCGGGTGAAATCCAGCTCGCGGCCGTCGCGCCGCACCTTGAGGCCCCGCACCTGGTCGCGCTCGATCTTGAACACGCGGCGCTCCAGCAGATCAAGGGGCTTGCGCTCCAGGCGGGCCAGGCTGGCCGCCTCCACGGCCATCGCCGGCCCGCCGGCCAGGCGGCGCACCCAGCGGCGCTGCTGGCCGGCCACGGCCGCACCCACCACCAGGCCCGCCTGCCCGGACGGGGCCAGGCCCAGGGCGATGCGGCCGGCCGGGGCGTTGAGGCCCAGCCGGGCTTCGTCGATGTCCTTATCAATGAACTCCAGGGCTTGCAGGCCATGGATCTGGAAAAGCAGGTCCTCCACCGCCCGGGGGTCGGCCTGGCCCGAGCCGGCCAGGGTCCAGGCCGGTTCGGCCCCGCCCTGCTGGCGGGTCAGCGCGATGGCCCCGCCGGGGAGCTTCTGGTCCACCCGGTCCACGTCGGCCACCACGAAATCCAACACCGTCTTCTCGCGCAGGTCAAAGAGGCTGCGCGAGAGCGCGCCGTCGAGCTGGGCCGGCGCCAGCCAGACCGCGCCGCGGTCCGGCGGGGCCAGGTAGAGCAGGTCGCGGTTGGGGCTCAGCCCGCCCACCAAAAGCTCGCTGCGCTGGCCCTTGGCGTCGGTCAGGGCCACGGTCAGGCGGGGCTTGGCCAGGCCGAACTGGGCCGGATCGTCCGGCTCGGGCAGGCGGGACTTGCTGCGGGCCTCCAGGAGGCCGCTGATGAGCCGGCCCACGGCCAGGCTGTCGGCCGGGCAGGCGATGGGCCGGGTGATGAACCAGCGGTGCTCCTGCTCCTGGCGTTCGATGCGCACCGGCTCCGGGAACTGGCTGCCGCCCAGCTCGATCACCTGCACGGCCATGGGCTCGGCCAGGCTGACGATGCGGCTGTTGGCCAGATCCTCGCGGGCCTGGCGCTCCTCCACCTGGTCGGTGATGAACCAGGCCGCGGCCGCGGCGGCCAGGGCGATGAGCCAGATGATGAGCTGTTTGGCTTTCACGCCCGCCTCCTGCGCCGCCGCAGCACCACCAGCACCCCGACCAGGACGAATCCCAGGGGCAGGACAATGACCGGCACCAGGAAGGTGATCACGGCCTGGAGGGGCTGGAGCAGAAGCGGCTGGTTGGCCTGGGGCTTGGGCCGGATGGTGATTTGGTCTTTTTCCTCGGCCAGATAGCCCACCGCGTTCAGGAACAGGTCGCGGTTGCCGGCCTGGTTCAGGTGGGCGTTGGCCGCAAAGTCGCTGTCGCCGATGACCACCAGGTGGCCGGTGGCGGGTTTATGCTCCGGCGCGGGCTTGTCGCCCTCGGGCTGGGGCTCCGGGGCCTGGATGTCCAGGGCCGCGCCCAGCACCAGGGGGCCGGCCTGGTCCTGGCCCTGCTGGAAACGGGCCGCCTTGCCGGCCATCAGGGACTGGAGGTCGGTCTCGCCCCAGGCGCTCTTGGTGGTGCGCAGCAATTCGGTCGCGCGCACCCCGGCGGGCAGGGGGTTGGCGATGGCCAGGCTGCGGGCCAGGGGGAAGTAGCAGTAGACGCCCTGCAGGGGACGGGTGATCTGGTGCTCGCCATAGTCGGCCACCACCGGCCAGGCCGGGCTGGCCCCCACCAGGCTGGAGGCCTGGTCCAGCACCAGGTCGTCGCCCAGCGTCACCCCGCGGCCGGCCAGCCAGGCCGCCAGGCCGCTGTCGCGCTGGGGGTCCAGGAGCAGGAACAGGCCGCCGCCCCGGGCCAGGTAGTCGGCCAGGGCCGCGACCTCCTCCGGGAGCAGCGGTCGCTTGGGCCCGGCCGCCACCACCGCCGCCGCATCGGCCGGCACCGTCCTGGCCTGCACCAGCAGGAGCGGCAGGACCTTGTAGTTCTGCTCGGCCACCGCGGACTTGAGCTGGCTGTAGCCGTCCTTGCCGGTCTCCTCCAGGCTGGCCTCGCCGTGGCCGCTGAGGAAATAGACCACCTTGGCGGCCCCCCGGGTCAGGCGCAGCAGGGCGTTGGTGACCTCCTGCTCCTCGGGTAGCCGGGCCCGCTCGTGGCGGTCGCCGCGCACCAGGACCAGGCTGCCGTAGTTGCGCACCTCATAGCGGTTGGCCAGGGCCGGCTCCTGGTCCGGGTCCACCATGCGCCAGGTGAACTGGGGGTTGTTATAGGCGTAGAGGCGCAGCAGGCCCTCGGCCTGGGGGCGGCCGGCCTGGTCCAGCTTGAAGAAGCCCAGGGCCTCCACCGGCTCCTTGAGCCCCTTGACCAGGGCCACACTCTGCTCGCTCAGGGTGTGCACCCCGCCCTGGGAGATGTCCCAGCGCAGGTGGTGGCGGATGGCCAGGGCGCCCAGGAACATCACCAGGGCCAGCACCACCAGCACGCTGGCCCCGGCCCCCAGGCCCAGGCGGGCCGAGCGCCGGCCCAAAAAGGCCTTGAGCGCCGGCCGGGCCACCGCCGCCGCGGCGGCCAGGAGCACCAGGCCGCCGGCCACGACCCACAGGCCGTACTGGGGGGTCAGGAGCGCGGTGGCATAGTACAGGCCGCCGCCGGCCATGAGCGCCAGGCCCAGCCAGGCCAGGATCTTGGCTCCCCGGGGGGCCTTGCTCACGCCTTCCATCGCTTGGCCTCCAGGATGCGGGTGGTCACGAACAGGAAGAAGCCGATGAAAAGCCCGAAATAGGCCAGGTCGGCGGTGTCGATGACCCCGCGCGGGAAGCCCTCGAAGTGCCCGCCCAGGGAGATGGCCTTGAGCAGCTCGCCGGCTGCGCCGCCCACCATGGCGCTGGACCAGCCCAGCACCCAGAGCATCAATAGGGCCACGAAGGCCAGCACCGCGGCCACGATCTGGTTCTCGGTCAGCGCCGAGGCGGTGAGCCCCAGGGCGATGAAGGCCCCGCCCATGCACATCAGGCCCAGGTAGCCGCCCAGGATGGCCGGCAGGTGGGGCTCGCCCAGCCAGAACAGGATGGCGATCTGCACCAGGGTGGGCAGCAGGATCAGGCCGAACATGGTCAGCGCAGCCAGGAACTTGCCCCAAACCACGCTGAAGTCGGTGAGCGGGTAGGAGAGCAGCAGCTCGATGGTGCCGGTGCGCTTTTCCTCGCTGATGAGCCGCATGGTCAAGAGCGGGCTGATCAGCATCAGGATGAAGGACCAGTTGAACATCAGCGGGGCCACCAGCATCTCCTGCAGGTTGAGCTGGGCCGCCCAGGGCTGCTGCATGAGCTGCATGCTGACGTTGCTGTAGCTGATCAGGCCGCGGGAGAAGAAGTAGCCGGTCAGGGCCACGAAGCAGGTCCAGAGCACGTAGGCGATGGGGGAGAAGAAGTAGGCCCGCATCTCCTTGCGATAGATGGCCGCCAGGGCGCGCATGGGCTATTCCCTCCCGGCCGCGGCCGCGTCCGGGGCCCTCTCGGGCTCGGCCGGCGGCTCGCCGCCCGCGGGCTCGGTGGTGGTCAGTTGCACGAAAACCTCCTCCAGGCTGCGGGCCACCGGCGTCAGCTCCACCAGCCCGGCGCCCTCCTCCACCACGGCCTTGGCCACCGCGGCCCGCACGCCCAGCTCGCCGGCCACGTCCAGGCTGAGCACGCAGGCCCCCTCCAGGCCGGCCGGCGGCTCCTCGGAGCGCACCGCGCGCACCCCCTCCACCGCGCCCACCACCGCGGCCAGGCGCTGGGCCTGGCCCAGGCTGACCAGGCGCAGGGTGCAGGCGCCGGCCTGCTCGGGGCTGAGCAGGCTGGGCGGGCCCTGGGCCACCAGGCGGCCCTGGTTGATGATGATGACCCGGCCGCAGGTGGCGGCCACCTCGGGCAGGATGTGGCTGCTGAGGATCACCGTCTTCTTGCCGGCCATGTCCCGGATCAGCGCCCGGATCTCCACGATCTGGCGGGGGTCCAGGCCGATGGTGGGCTCGTCCAGGATCAGCACCGGCGGATCGCCCACCAACGCCTGGGCCAGGCCCACCCGCTGGCGGTAGCCCTTGGAAAGCTGCTTGATGAGCTGGCCGGCGCGGTCTTCGACGCCCACCGCCGCCATGACCCGCCTGGTCTCCCGGCGGGCCTCCAGACGGTTGAGCCCCTTGGCCCCGCCCACGAAGTCCAGGTATTCGGCCACCCGCATTTCCACGTAGAGCGGCACGTTCTCGGGCAGGTAGCCCACCGCGCGGCGGGCGGCCAGGGGCTCGTCCACCACGTCGTGGCCGGCGATGCTCACGCTGCCGGCGCTGGGCGGGAAATATCCGGTGAGGATGCGCATGGTGGTGGTCTTGCCGGCGCCGTTGGGCCCCAAAAAGCCCAGGATCTCGCCGGCCTGGACGGTGAAGTCCAGGTCGTCCACCGCCAGGGTCCCGCCGAATCGCTTGCTTACCTTGCGTACTGAGATCATGGGCCAATCCGGCGTGGGTTATCGACAAAAGACGGTTGGCGACCGCGGCGGCGGGGGGCTGGGGCCGGCCCCGCCGGGGGGCGCAAATCCCGGCGGCTGTCACAGGCAAATATGAATTTTTACCAGGCGTTGACCAGGCTGTAAAGCCCCCGGCTCCGATCAGCGCGCACCGCCCTTGACCGGCCCGCAAGCCAGCAGGTAGAGCGGGTTGCCGCCGGCGGGCAGGCCGGCGGCCGCGGCCAGCTCGCGGTCGAAAAAAGCCCCCACCCCGCAGCAGCCCAGGCCCAGGGCGGTGGCGGCCAGGTAGAGGCGCTGGCCCACCCGGCCGGCGTGGAGCATGGCGTGGCGATAGGTGCGCGGCCCGCCCCGCTCGTCCAGGGCGGCCAGGTCGTTCCACATGAGCAGCACCAGGGAGGCCTGGCCGGCCCACATCTGGCCCAGGCAGGCCGCCGCCGCGTTTGCCCTGCGGTCGGCGCGGCCCAGGGGGACCAGGGCGCGGGGGCCGGGCAGGTAGAGATAGCTGCCGGCGGGCAGCTCGCCGCCGGGGCCCAGCATGACCAGGGCCAGGGCCGGGCCGTCGGCCGGCAGGGCGGCGGCCAGGAGGCGCGCCAGGGTGGCCGCGTCCAGCCCGGCCGGGATGAAGTTGCGCCGCGAGCGGCGGTAGCGCATGACCGCGGCCAGGTCCGGGCCGCCGGGGGCCGGCGCGGGCAGGGGGATGGCCTCGCCTGCGGCCGCGGCCGCGGGCCACAGGCGGGGGGCGGCCGGGTCTTCCAGCTCGCCGGCGGCGTGGGCGGCCAGCACCTCCTGGTCGCGGCCCATGCGGTTGGACAGCGCCAGGGCCTCGCGGTCCAGGGGCGGCAGGCCGGGGGCGGGCGCGGCCGGGTCCGTCTCCGCCCACGGCGGGCCGGCCAACAGGGCGTAGAGGGCCGCCTCGTCGTCCGTGGCCAGGCCCAGAAAGACGTTCAGGGCCCGGTCGGCGAAGTCCATCACCGGCCGGGGCATGAACCCGGCCGCGGCGCAGGCCAGCTCCAGGTTGGCGGCCAGGTGGCCGGCGTCCAGCAGGCAGTAGCGATAGGCGCGGGTGCGGTACTTCCACAGGCTGCGCCAATAGTAGCCGCTGACGGCGAAAGTGAGCCGGGCCGGGTCGCGGCCCAGGGGCCGGGCGGCGGCCGCGGCCGTGGCCCCGGGCCACAGGTGCGTCAGCCCCGGCAGCGCGGGCGCGAAATGATAGAGCCCGCCGGCCAGGCCCGCCACCCCGGCCGCGGTCAGGTACAGCTCGTTGGGAAACAGCGCCCCGGCGCTGGCCCAGGCGCGCAAGCCCCCGCCATCGGGATCGCCGGGCAGCATGGCCGTGAGCCCGGCCGCGGCGGTGAGGATGCCGGCCAGGCCGGCCGCGTCCAGGGGCCCGGGCCAGCCGGCCGGCTCCGGCGGCGGCCAGGCGCAGGCGATGTCGAAAATGGCCGCCTGGGGCGGGCGCGGGGCGGGCAGGGGCTGGGGCGCGTAGTTGCGGTAGCGCTTGAATGGGTGGGGCCGCTGGGCCCAGTCCAGGTGGTGGCCGCCCATGCCCTGGCGCTCGTAGGCCGTGGCCAGGTGGTAGGCGCGGCTCATGGCCGGGGCTCCGGCAGGTCGAACAGATAATCCGGGTCGAAGCTGCGGGTCAGCTCCAGGCCCAGTTGGCCCAGTTGCAGGCAGAGGCCGATGGCCGCCTCATAGGCCGCCAGGCCGGCCGGGTCCATAGGGGCGGCGGGGGTTGCCGGCGCGGGCGCGGCGCTCTCGGGGTCCAGGCCCAGGGCGCGGGCCAGG
>JAZDHW010000347.1:0-9086 GCA_043805555.1 Pseudomonadota bacterium | reverse complement strand
ATTATCGGCCCGGCAACCCGTTAAATTTTCGCCACATCCGCTATTTGAGAAATATTATCACTTACTCCGCAATTTCTCATTGACGCCCCCACATGTTGTGTGTAGTAATGGGAGCCGTACTAGATACGGCCCCGGGGCTGGTGGGTTGTCAACCAAGGCCGCGGCGGCCGGCGACACGACGGAAGGTGCGGCGGGCGGGTTGTCAACCAAGACCGCGGCGGCCGGCGACACGACGGGCGGTGCGGCAGGCGGGTTGTCAACCAAAACCGCGGCGGCGGACGACACGACGGGCGGTGCGGCAGGGGCCGGCCGCGATGAATCAAGGGCCGGAGGCAGGCACGCCTTCGGCTCGGTCAGCAGGGAGAGAAGAAGCATGGCTACGCTCAAGGTGGTTGAAGGCGGTTCGCCCATGGCCCATAGCACTGAAACCACGGACATGGCCCTTTTCGTCCGCTCCAGCTCCGAGGAGCTGCAGGGATGGGACCGCGCCCGCATCGAGGAAGCCCTGATCCGCGAGACCCTGTTGGACGAAGGCACCGCCAAGACCATCGCCCAGGACATCGAGCGCACCATCACCAACGCCGGCATCCAGTTCGTCACCGCGCCCTTGATCCGCGAGCTGGTCAACGCCAAGCTCATCGCCCTGGGCCTGGAGGAGGAGCGCCTCAAGCACACCCGCCTGGGCGTGCCCTTGTTCGACGTGGACAACATGATCCGCCTGCCCAACAAGGAGAACGCCAACGTCCCCCACGGGCCCGAGGCCACCAACCTGACGTTGGCCGAGTCCATCAAGAAGGAATACGCGCTCATCAGCGTCTTCTCCCGCGAGGTGGGCGACGCCCACATGCGCGGCGACGTGCATTTGCACGACCTGGGCTTCGTGGACCGGCCCTACTGCTCCGGCCAGTCCCTGGAATACATCAAGAAATACGGCCTGAACCTGCCCAACTCCCTGGCCCTGGCCAAGCCGGCCAAGCACCCCGAGGTGCTCTTGGCCCACATGGTCAAGTTCGCGGCCGCCCTGCAGTCCAACTTCGCCGGGGCCATCGGCTGGGACGCGGTGAACCTGTTCTTCGCGCCCTATCTCGAAGGCCTGACCGACGGCGAGGTCAAGCAGTTGGCCCAGATCCTCATCTTCGAATTCAGCCAGCAGGCCGTGGCCCGCGGCGGCCAGGCCATCTTCACCGACATCAACCTCTATTGGGAAGTCCCCAAGCATTTCGAGGACGTGCCGGCCATCGGCCCCAACGGCGAGTACACCGGCAAGACCTACGCCGCCTATGAGAAGGAGGCCCAGCGCTTCGTCTGGAAGCTCTTTGAGGTCTTCAAGGAGGGCGACGGCGCCGGCCGGCCCTTCTTCTTCCCCAAGCCCCTGGTGCACATCACCGAGAAGTTCTTCAAGACCGAAGGCCACCTGGACTTCCTGCACCACATCTGCGACGTGGCCTGCGAAAAGGGCAACACCTACTTCGTCTTCGACCGCGGCCAGACCGCCAAGATCAGCGAGTGCTGCCGGCTCTCCTTCAAGCTGGAAAAGTCCGACCTGGAGGACGCCAAGACCCCCTGGAAGATGCGCTACAGCGCCTTGCAGAACGTGACCATCAACCTGCCCCGCATCGCCTATATGGCCGGCGGCGAGGACACCAAGCTCTTCCAGCTCCTGCGCCAGAAGATCGAGGTGGCGGTCAAGGCCCACCTGCAAAAGCGCGACTTCATCCAGCAGCTCCTGGACCATGGCCCCACCGGCCCCCTGGCCCTGTTGGCCATGAACCTGGACGGCCAGCCCTACCTGCGCATGCACCGGGTCACCTACCTGATCGGCATGGTGGGCCTGAACGAGATGATCCAGGAGCACCTGGGCGAGCAGTTGCACGACTCCGAGGCGGCCATGCGCTTCGGCTTGAAGATCATCGCCCACATGAAGCTCCTCTGCGACCACTACAGCGCCAAGCACAACATGCGCTTCGTGCTGGAGCAGACCCCGGCCGAGTCCACCGCCTACCGCTTCGCCAAGCTGGACCTGGCCCAGCACCCCGAGCGCGCCCGCCACATCGTCAAGGGCGACCTCTTTAAGGGCGAGGTCTACTACACCAACTCCACCCTGTTCAACGTGGGCGCCACCGTGAACCCCATCGAGCGGGTCAAGCTGGAAGGCCGCTTCCATCCTATCATCGAGGCCGGGGCCATCACCCACGTCTGGCTGGGCGAGCAGCGGCCGGCCAAGGAGTCCCTGGCCAACTTCGTCATCAAGATCTTCCGCGACACCAAGAACGACCAGGTGGCCTTCTCCCCGGAGTTCACCTGCTGCAAGGAATGCCGCCAGAACACCCGCGGCATGGTGGAGGCCTGCCCCCACTGCGGCAGCGCCGAACTGGACCACATCACCCGCATCACCGGCTACTTCACCCGGGTCTCCTCCTGGAACAAGGGCAAGCTGGGCGAGCTGCGCGACCGCTACAAGAACCCCGGCTTCACCATGACCCCGGCCTTCAATAAAAACGAGGCCGCGGTCGAGGCCTAACCGGTTGATTATCCTGGCGCGGTCAGAGTGAATCGAACCACCGCGCGGGACGGACGAAGGAAGAAACCCGCCACCCAGGGTCATTGCGAGGAGCCTCCCAGGCGACGAAGCAATCGGGTGGCAGGAACCAAAGAAGGGCCGACAACCAGCAGATGACTGTCATGGCCAGCGCAGCGCAGCAATCGTCCGTTGTCTCTCCAAGAGGACAAGGGAGGATTGCCGCGTCGCAACCCGGCCGGGTTGCTCCTCGCAATGACAGGCTATTGCAGGATGGTGTGAAGCAAGACGGGCGGGGATAAACCCCGCCCCTACGAAGAATAGGCAACTACGGGAGCGGGCAAGGTTGGCCAGGGGCGCGACGCCGCCCGACCCGCTCTGGGAGTCGAGCCACTCGACTCGACCCGCGGCCCCTGGGGTGCCCGGCCGGACCTTCGGCCGGGTTGGGGCCCGCGCGGTCTGACGAGAAATGGGGCGTTCCCGGTTCTCTTACCGACCTAGCTTTGAGGGAGGAGCTGGCAAGATGACCTTGTTCACCAAGCCCGGTTGCGAGAAATGCGACTACATCAAGGACCGTTTCGACCTTAAATCCATGGGCGTGGCCCTGGAGGTCCTGGCGCCGGACAACGCCGACGCCCTGGCCCACCTGGCCTGGCATGAGCTGGTGGACGTGGCCGAGCGCGAGCTGCCCATCCTGGTGCTGGACGATTCCAGCCACCTGGCCGGGGCCATCAAGATCAAGACCTACCTGAACCAGATGGCCCATGCCTAAAGGCTCCGCGCCCCGGCCGCCGCGTCCGGGGCCGCCGCTGGTCGCGCAGCCCCCGCCCCTGCCGCAGTCGCCGGCGGGGGCGGACGCGCCTGCGCCGGCCATCAAGGGCTTTCTGGAGACCAGCTTCATCGACTGGCGGGGGGCCATCGCGGCGGTGGTGTTTTTGCCCGGCTGCAACTTCGCCTGCCCCTTTTGCCACAACCACCAACTGATCACCGGGCCGGAGATCTACCAGACCCTGGCGCTGGCCGACGTGCTGGCCCGGCTCACGCCCTTTGTGGGCTGGGTGGACGGGGTGGTGATCAGCGGCGGCGAGCCCACCCTGCACCCCGGCCTGCCCGCGCTGTGCCAGGCCTTCCGTCAGGCCGGCTTCAAGGTCAAGCTGGACAGCAACGGCGCCCGGCCGGCGGTGATCGAGGACCTGGCCGGCCGGGGGCTCATCGACCTGGTGGCCATGGACCTGAAGGCCCCCTTGCAGGACCTGGCCTATTGCCGCGCGGCCGGCCGGCCGGTGGACCTGGCCGCGGTGCGGCGCTCGGTGGATTTCCTGATCCACTCCGGCTTGGCCCACGAGTTCCGCTCCACCATCTGGCCGGCCTGGCACGGCGAGGAGGAGCTGAACCAGATGGCCGCCGACCTGGAGGGCTGCCAGGCCTGGACCCTGCAAGCGCTCAACCCGGAAAACGTCTGGCGGCGCGAGGAGTTGGGACCGGGGGTCCCCTACACCGCCGCCGAGGTGGCCCACCTGCAAAACACCATCGCGACCCCGGCCTGCCGGGTCCGCTGAGGGCCGGGGCTTGGGCGGGCTTCGGGTCATCCTGTTTGACGGCGGGGCCGGGCTCTGCCTGTACCTGCGCCTGCCCGACGGCCGCCGGGTGCTCATCGACTGCGGCCGCCGCGCCTGCGCCGGCGCCCTGGGCTATCTGCGCGAGATCGGCGAAATCACTCCCCAATATCCCCTGACCCGCCTTTGGCGCCCCCTGGGCGAGGCCCCGGCGGCGGCCAACTGGCTGGCGGTGCTGGGCCTGCTCAGGGGCCTGGCCCTGCGCCCCGGCGGGGCCTGGGTCTTCTGGCGCTCGCTGCCGGCCGAGGCCCCGGCCTTTGGCCTCAGTGCCAGGGTCATTGCCCGGCGCGACCTGCCCCGGCCGCCCCAGGCCGAGCTTTTCGAGCCGGCGGTGCTGGTGCTGGGCCTGGGGGCGGAGGAGGTCCTGGAGCTGGGCGGCGGCCCGGCCGACTGGGTGGACGCGGCCTGCCTGGCCCTGCACTGGCCGCGCCTGCCCGGCGGCGGCGGCGACCTGCTGGTGGGCGCGGACCTGCCCGACCCGGCCTGGGAGCGGCTCTTGGACGACGGCGAGCTGGGCCGGCTGCTGATGGGCGTGAGCTGCTATTGCGGCCGCGACCAGGACGACGGCGAGGCCTGCCTGCTCAGCCGGGGCCTGGTCTCCGCCGCCCTGCCCTGGCTCCTCTTGGGCGCGCTGGCCGGCGGCGAGGCCCTCAAGCAGGCCTGCCCCGGCCGCCAGGTGCTCTTCACCCCGGCGGTGGGGATGCTCTCCATCGAGGCCGCGGAGAACGGGGTGCTCTCCGTGCAAGCCGGCCCGCGCCTGGACAACCCCCTGGCCTGGACCGGCCTGGCCCGGCCCCTGGACGACGCCGCCCTGCCCGCGCCCTGGCCGCTGCGGCGGGCGCTGAACGGGTAGACCCTTTATATTCTGGTAGCCAAAATGATCGAATACCTCCCCGCATTAGTTAAAGCGACAGAAATTGCAAAAAACCTCCGCGATATTTTCAGGAAGAACCAGAAAGTTGGCGATGACGTAATAGAAAAGATTAACGATCTTATGGAAAAACTTACGGACGCGCGACTTGCTACTCTGGATTTAGTCGAAAGCAACTCACGGTTAAAAAAAGAACTCGAAGAAGTGAAGGAAGAAGCAAAAAAGGCCTTGGCTTCTTTCACAGAGTTTGAGTTTCGTAATGAAGTTTACTATAGGAAAGGACTGGAAGGCTCTGAAGCTGGTCCGTTCTGCCAGGTCTGTTGGGACCGAGACAAAATGCCTGTCCGTCTACATGCCAACGAACCTGATATCGGTGGTTGGTTCTGCAAAGTTTGCAAAAACTCGTTTGGAGAACAACTTCCTCTCGATGAATTTGCTCGAATACCTAACGACCCACATAGCTATTAATAGCCTCTAATTTCTTGTCGCTGCGCGACCCGGACAACGAGTTGTCCGGGCCACCCGGAAATAGACGTAAAAAGGCATGAAAGAAAACGAGGCAACCCGCCTCGCCAATCCCGCCGCCCTCTTTTTTCCCGCCCTCCCCGTGCTCCTGGCCCACGAGGGGCCGCCCCCCGCGCCTTAGCCGTCAGCTCGACGATACCGCGAGGCGGCCGGTTGGCGCGAGGGATGCAGCCAAGTTCTCGGACGTTGCAGTCGTCGGAGGGAGTGGAGAGCGCGAGCGCACCCTGCCGCCGGGCCGACCGGCCATCCACGGGGCCGGTTGCTGACGGCGCGGGCGCGCGGGGGCAAGGAAACAGCCCGCTCCAGACGGGATCGCATCACCAAGCCGGATGACGGCCGGAAGAGCGGTGCGCCGAACCTACATCCCCAAAACGAGCCTTATTCCACCAGCTTTCTTGTCGCTACGCGACCCGGACAGCGAGCTGTCCGGGCCACCCGGAGAAAAGCGCAACGTGCAGCCGGCTCGACGCGACTGCTTCGTCGCTTGCGCTTCTCGCAATGACCCAGGGGGAAGGGGCTCCCCGCAGTGGTCGGGGGAGGGGGCTCCCCGCGACGACAAGAGGGGAAAACAACGGAAGCTTGCCCCGTCGCAACCCGGACGGGTTGCTCCTCGCAATAACCACCCGCACCAACGCCGACGGGCGGGGAACCAGCCCCGCCCGCGCGCATCAGCCCAATATTTTAGCGATGATAGCCCGTGCGGCCTAGGTGCGCAGCGCCAGGTCCTCCACCAGCTTGTCCAGGAAATTCAGCATGAACTGGCGTTGGGCCGGGGTGGCGTAGGCGGTGCAGGCGCAGCGCAGGCTGTTGGAGGCGCGCACCAGCATCTCCAGGCGCAGGCTCTCGTCCTCCGGCTCCAGCACCAGGGCCACCCGGTGCGGGCCGCACTGGGGATGGGCGGTCTGCTCGGGGCTCAAGAGGTCCGGCGGCAGGTTGAGCCAGTAGACGCCCTCCAGGTTGGAAGGCAGGCAGATTTTTGCCAAGTGCGCGGCCAGGCGTTCCATATCGGCCCGGCGCAGCTCGTCGTAGACCAGCGCTCGCATGGTTACTTGCGTCCCTCCCGCGCGTCGGCGGCCCGGCCGCCCCGCCAGGCGTCCACCACGGCAAAGATCCACAACCCGGCCAGCAGGGCGAACATGACCAGCAGCCAGGCCCCGCCCTGCTGGCGCAACTGGGCGCTCAGGGCGGCGAAATCGCCGGCCTTGGCCCCGGCCTCCTGGATGGCCACCACCGCCACGCTGAACTGGTGCAGGGCGAAACCCAGCAGGATCATGAACAAAAGGCTCATGGCCGCCACCAGCAGCGAGCCCTTCAAGAGCTGGCGGTTGATGAGCTGGCCCAGGCCGGGCACCATGAGCGACAGCAGCGGCGAGAGCACGGCCTTGCGCATGGGGCTTACGCCTCGCGGCCGTAAACGGAAAGATAATCGCGCACCTGGGCCAGCAGGCCCTCGTCCAGGGGCCGGCGCTGGCCCTCCACCAGCACCGGCAGGCCGGCGGCGTGCAGGTGCTCCACGCAGGCCCGGATGCCGATGAGCGGCCAGACCGGCAGGCCGGTCTTCTGGCTGAAGTTGCCCAGGGCGTCCGGCCCCCGCGCGCCGGCGACCACCTGGCCCTCGGCGTCATAGACCGCCTGCACCTGCTCGCGGTCCACGGCCAGCACCACGCCCTTGAGGTCGAAGCGCTCGCCGTTGGCGGCCGCCTGGGCGTTGAGCTTATCGATCAGGTCCGCCTTGGTGGCCATGGAGGTGCCCACGTCGTCGATGATCAGCACCCGCGCGCCATCTTTGAGCGCGCCGGTGACGAACATGGCCGCCTTGCCGGTGGCCTCGCCGTGGGTCTTCTGCTCCTTGCGGTCGTAGTCAAAGCCGATCTCCAGGCCGTGGCGCTCCCACAGGGCGATGGCCATGGCCTGGGCCAGGGCGCTGCCCTTGTAGCTGGGGCCCAGCAGCACGTCCACCTGGCCGGCCAGGCCGGCGGCCATGAACCAGTCGGCGAAGCAGCGGCCCAGGCCGATGGCCAGGCGGCCGGTGCGGAACACGCCCAGGTTGAAGAAGTAGGGCGTGGGGCGGCCGTCCTTGAGCATGAGGCCCTGGCGGAAGAACAGCGCCCCGCTCTCGGCCAACAGCTTGGCCAGTTCCTGCTGATAGGCTTGCATGGTTCGCCTCCGGTGCGTGCCTGGTGGGTCTGCTATACCAAACCCGGCCGCCGGGGGCAAGGCGGGAGCCTGCCCCTTGGATCATTGCGAGGGGACCTTCTCCCCTGCTCATTGCGAGGGGACCTTCTCCCCTGCTCATCGCGAGGGGACCTTCTCCCCTGCTCATCGCGAGGGGCCCCCTCCCCCCTGGTCATTGCGAGGAACTTTAGCGACGAAGCAATCGCGCCGAGCCGACTGCGCTTCACGCTGCCTTATCTTGTCATTGCGAGGAGCTTTGGCGACGTGGCAATCTCTTTCATTCTTTTCCCCACCCCTCTCCCCCCCCCGGGGGGAGAGGCAGGGTGAGGGGGGGCTTTTGCCTTTTCCGGGTGGCCCGGACAGCTTTGCTGTCCGGGTCGCGCAGCTACAAGAGGTTTCAGGGCGAGGCCCTCTTCCGGCCGTCAGGCGGCCTGGTGGTGCGGCCCCGTCTGGAGCGGGCTGCACCGTGCCCCCGCGCGCCCGCGCCGCCAGCAACCGGCCCCGTGGATGGCCGGCCAGGCGCACGGCAGGGCGCCCTCGCACGGCCCACCGGCTGCGCCGTCTGCAACACCTTTGGCCTTGCCTGCGCGTCTCGCACCTACAGGCCGTGTCGCCACCACGTCGAGCTGACGGCTAAGGCGCGGGGGGCGTTACCAGGTTAGGCAGGAAAACGGGGAGGGAGAAAAGAAGGGAGCCAGCATTGGGCCGGCCCCCTTCTTTTCTTCAAGTCGATCTCTTCTTTGCTTGGCCTAGGCCGGGGTCAGCTCGTACTTGTCCACCAGGTGATGGGGGTTGTAGGACTCCTTGGCCTGGCGCAGGCCCTCGAGGCCGAGATCCTGCTCGCGGTTGATATAGGTCATCCCGGACCAGGCCTCGGCCACGAAGCGCTGGTTGATGGCCGCGTAGATGCCCGGCAGCTCGGGGTTGGCCTTCTCGATGTGGATCACGGCCGTGTCCGGGTTCAGGGGCTCGCCCAGGCTGAAGGCCTCCACCCGGCCCTCGACCAGGATGGCCCCGCCCACGTAATCCAGGCGGCCGAAGTTGGTCAGGGCCTCGTAGATTGCCCGGTCCTCGGCCGAAAGGCCGGGATCCTGGTGGCATTCGCGCAGGGCGCACCAGGCCTGCTGCATGTCCAGCACCGCGGCCACCAGGCCCTCGTCCAGGGGGCGGTATTCGTGGGGCTGGGTCTTGAGGAAGCGGTTCAAGTGGTTTTTCTTGCGGTGGAAACGGTTGCCAGCGAGCTTGATCAGATCCTCGGAGGCATATACGTAGTCGCTCTGGTCGCGGTCCGGGCGGGCGCTGACGCGCGCCCCGTCCATGCGCGCCAGGGCCGCCGCGCCCACCCGGCACAGGCGCGGCGCGGCCCCGGCCCCGGCCAGGT
>JAZDHW010000346.1:0-4856 GCA_043805555.1 Pseudomonadota bacterium | reverse complement strand
CCGCCAGGGCCCCTGGCCGGGGCGGGCATGGCCTCGCCGCCGCCCGCCGCGGCCTCCACCCGCGCCTGCACCACCCCCGGCACCTTGGCCAACAGCGCCTGCCAGTCCGCGGCGGCCAGCTCGCGGCCGCCTTGCAGCGCGGCCACCACCTTCAGGGTCTCGTCGGGCCGGCCCAGGCGCATGTCGATGGCGTGGGCCGCCTCCTCCAGGCTGAGCCGGGCCGAGGTGCGCCAGGAATCCAGCAGGTGGGCGTGGATCTGCCAGAAACCCACCAGGCCGGCCAGGGTCAGGAGCAGGAAGACCGGCGCCAGGAGCAGGACGAAAAAGCGCTGCCGCAGGCTGCCGAAACGCATGCGCGCCTCCCAACTCCGCCGCGGGCCGCCGCGGGGGATTAGTTGCCCAGGCCCGGGGCCTCCTCCGGGGGATGCAGGCCGAGTTTGTCGATCTTGCCATGGAGGGTGGAGCGGGCGATGCCCAGGCGCTTGGCGGCCTGGTACTTGTTCCAGCCCACCTGCTCCAGGGTGCTCAGGATGATGCGCCGCTCCTGGTCCAGCAGGCTGCCGTTGACCTTCGCCACCGGGGCCAGGGCCTCCTCCTGCCGGTGCAGGACCGAGGGCAGGTGCTGCACCTCCACCACCTCGCCGCGGCACATCAGGGCCGCGCGCTCCACCGCGTTGCGCAGCTCGCGCACGTTGCCCGGCCAGGGATAGCTGATCATGCGGGTGACGCACTCGCGCGAGAAACCCAGGATGGGCTTGGCCAGCTTCTCGGCCTGGGCGCGCAGGAAGTGGTTGGCCAGGAAGGGGATGTCCTCGGCGCGCTGGCGCAGGGGGGGCACCTCCAGGCGCACCACGTTGAGGCGATAATAGAGGTCCTCGCGGAACAGGCCCCGGTCCACCATCTCCCGGAGCTGCTTGTTGGTGGCCGCCACGATGCGCACGTCCGCGGCCAGGGTCTGCTCGCCGCCCACCCGCTCGAACTCGCGGTCCTGGATGATGCGCAGCAACGCGAGCTGGGTCCCCGGGCTGATCTCGGCCACCTCGTCCAAACCGATCGTGCCGGCCTTGGCCAGCTCGAAACGGCCGGCCTTGCGCCGGATGGCGCCGGTGAAGGCGCCTTTTTCGTGGCCGAAGAGCTCGGAGCTGAGCAGGGTCTCGGGATAGGCCGAGCAGTTGACCACCACCCAGGGGCCGTTGGCGCGCTTGCTGAAGCGGTGGATGGTCTCGGCAAGGAGGCCCTTGCCGGTGCCGGATTCGCCCTCCAGGAGCACCGTGGTCTCGGTGGCCACCACGTTGTCCAGCAGATCGGCCATCTCCTGCACCTTGGCCGAGCCGCCCATGACCCGCACCAGGTGACGGCGCATCTCCAGGGTGCGCTGGGCCTGCTGGCGGCCGAAGCGCTCGCTGCTCAGGTTCTCGTACAGCGCCCGGATGCGCAGCATCACCCGCACCCGGCTCAACATGGTCTCCACGTCCACCGGTTTGGTCAGGAAGTCCTCGGCCCCCAGGTCCAGGGCCTCCAGGGCGTGGGCCTTGTCGCTCAAGGCCGAGAGCACCACCACCGGCACATAGCGCAGGCGGCCGTCGCCCTTGATCTGCCGGAGCACGTCCCAGCCGCTGAGGCCGGGCAGGATCAGGTCCAACAGCACCAGGTCGTAGTCATTGCTGGCCAGGGCGGCGAGCGCCGTTTCGCCGTCGCCGCAGACCTCCACCCCGAAGCCCTCGGACTCCATCAGGGTGCGGAAAAACAGGGCGCTGTCCGGCTCGTCCTCCACGATGAGGACCTGGGCGTCGGTCTTGATCCGGGGCAGGGCCGGGTCGGCCATGGCCTACTCCGGGTCCGGGGCCAGCGAGCAGGTGCAACAGGCCTCGGCCAGGCGCTCCAGGGCCATGTCCTGGTTCAGCTCCGGCCGGGGGGCGCCCTGGCCGGACAGCCCCTGGCCCTGCATGACCAGTTGGGGGCAGGTGCCGGCGCTCAGGTGCGCGCAGCGGGTCCAGAGGGGATCGGTTTTCACGGGCGTCCTCCGGCGGCAGGCGGTAATGCAGACAAAGCGGAGGGATTGTAGCATTTCCGGACAGTGGGGGCAAGGGGGCCTCGGATTCCCGCCGGATCGGGTGGAAAAAGGGCAAGGCGGGGCGCGGCCTTGTGGGGGACAGAACCGGGCGCCTGCCGGAGAAACAGCTCCGGCAGGCGCCCAGAGTCGCATTAGATTCGTCTTGCGCAGCCCGCTATCGGTTGGCTTCCCTGCGGCTAGGAGCCTGTCGGAGTAATCCTCCGACAGGCTTCCGAGCGGGCCATGGACGGCCCGCCCGGAATGGCGCCAAATTAACTTTTGGCGCCATTCCGAGAACTTGCCAAAATTCACTTTTGGCAAGTTCCAAGAGGAGAAAGCCATGGATGGCTTTCTCCGACACACACCTAGCCCAGCGGACCGGCGGTAACTTCCAGGGGCAGCCGGGCGCTGGGGCTGATGACCGTGGTGGTGGTGGAGGAGCTGCTCGTCACCGTGGTCACGGTGGTCACCGTGGTGATGGTGGTGAGGGTGGTGAAAGTGGTCAGGGTGGTGAGAGTCGTGGCGGTGGTGGCAGTGGTGCCGGTGGTTTCCGTGGTGCCAGAGGTGGCCGAAGTATCCGTGGTCCCCGAGGTCGCGGTGGTGCCGGTGGTGCCGGTGGTCGCGGTTACGGTGATGGCGACACCAAGGTTCTGGGCTTGCTGCTGGGCGCTCTGGACCGCCGCGGCCTGGATGGCGTCGGCATTCACCCCGACCGTCCGGGCCGCTACCGTGGCTCCCTCTATGGCGGCATTCGCCATCACGTTCGGGCTGATAAACAACCTGGCGGCAGCCGCCACCACGCCGGCCGTCATTGCCGCTGCGCTACGGAGCGCCAGTGCTTCCCCGCCCATCCCGCTGGCGAAGACGACTATTGCGTTTGCCGCTGCACTAACCGCCGCCGCCGGATCTAGACCTATACTTACCGCCCGGGTGGCAATTGCATCAACGGCTGCCTGGCTGAGTTCGGCAAAGCGATCTGCATTGCCACCGGAAAGGGTGGCTATCGCTCGAGTGACTATATCCATCCTTCCAGTCTGGATTGCAGCCCGTAAAGCCGGAGGCAAGTTCGGCTGCGGCGGCACGGCGGCCAAGGCCGGCAACGTTGTCAACAACATGACCACCAGTCCGGTGATGGCCAGGATTTTCCCCCCACGTCGCATGTTGCTCAACATCGATCACCCCAAGTTTGGTTGGATTGGTGAGTTAAAGTTGCAATCGGCGAATTATAAACTATGGCGCCTGATTTGCCTTACCTCAAATTATCAACTCTCATGCAAATATGTATGACGTATCGACACCCGCCCCTTGGCAGTTAAAGCCAGCTATCATCACAAAGCCAGTCTGCACGGGCCAGCCCCCGCCCGGGAGGTGAATATCAGCGGCGGCCTGGCTGTCCCGAGGCAGCCACCGGTGCCGGACTAACTGAGTCGGACTTGCCAGGCACGGGCCGGCCGGTGTAGGTTGCACGGACCATGATCGTGGCCGACCTGCACATCCACAGCCGCTTTTCGCGCGCCACCGCCCGGGACCTGAGCCCGGAGAGCCTCTGGCTGGCCGCCCAGAAGAAGGGCATCGACCTGCTGGGCGCGGGCGACTGCACCCATCCCGAGTGGCTGGCCGAGCTGCAAGCCAAGCTGCGCCCCACCGGCGACGGCGCCTACGAGCTGTTGCCCGCGCTGGCCGCGCCCCTGGCGGCCGCGGTGCCGGCGGCCTGCCGGCGGCCGGTGCGGTTTCTGATCAGCGGCGAGATAAGCTGCATATACAAGCGCCTGGGCGCCACCCGCAAGATCCACTGCCTGGTCATCCTGCCGGATTTTGCCACCGCCGCGGCCCCGAACCAGCGCCTGGGCCGGCTGGGTAACGTCACCAGCGACGGACGGCCCATCCTGGGCCTGGACGCCCGCGACCTGCTGGAGCTGTGCCTGGAGGTCTGTCCGGAGGTGATCTTCATCCCGGCCCACGTGTGGACCCCCTGGTTCAGCCTGTTCGGGAGCAAGAGCGGCTTCGACCGTATCGAGGATTGCTTCGCCGACCTGACCGGCCACATCCACGCCCTGGAGACCGGGCTCAGCAGCGACCCGCCCATGAACTGGCGGCTCTCGGCCCTGGACCGCTACACCCTGGTGAGCAACTCCGACGCCCACTCGCCGGCCAACCTGGCCCGCGAGGCCAACCTGCTGGACTGTCCGCCCACCTATCAGGACCTGGCCGCGGCGCTCAAGGACCCGGCCGGCCACGGCTTTGGCGGCACGCTGGAGTTTTTCCCGGACGAGGGCAAGTACCACCTGGACGGCCACCGCAAGTGCGGGGTGCGGCTCATGCCGGCGGAGACCCGCGCCCACGGCGGGCGCTGCCCGGTCTGCGGCGGGCCCATCACGGTGGGGGTGCTGAGCCGGGTGGAGGAGCTGGCCGACCGGCCGGTGGGCGATGGTCCGGCCGGGCGGGCGCACTACGAATCCCTGGCGCCCCTGGCCGAGATCATCGGCGAGGTGCTGCAAAAAGGCCCGAAAACCAAGGGTGTTACGCAAATTCTTGACGAATTGCTGCAAAGGCTTGGGCCGGAGCTATACCTGCTGCGCCAGGCCCCGCCCGAGGATTTCAGCCCGGTGGGCGGGCCGGTGCTGGCCGAGGCCGTGGCCCGCATGCGCGCGGGCAAGGTCTGGCTGGAGGGCGGCTTTGACGGCGAGTTCGGGGTGGTGCGGGTCTTCTCGCCCCAGGAGCGCAAGGAGCTGGCCGGCCAGGCCGGGCTCTGGCGGGCCCCGGCCCGGCAGCCAGCCGCGCCGGCCGCCACCCGCCGCCGGGC
>JAZDHW010000345.1:0-6128 GCA_043805555.1 Pseudomonadota bacterium | reverse complement strand
GGCCGGCGGATGACTTTTTCAGCCTGGGCGGCGACTCGCTGAGCCTGGTGGCCCTGGTGGAGCGCATCGCCCAGCGCCTGGGCGTGCGTCTGTCTCTGGCTGAGGTGTTGGAGCGCCCCACCCTGGCCGGGCTCACGGACCTGGCGGCCGCCGGTGCGGCAGCGTCTGACCCGGTCGCGCCCCAAACCCAGCCCTGGCTGGAGCTGCGGCGCGAGGGCGAGGCCACCCTGTTCTGCTTCCCGGACATCGTGGGCCGGGGCCTGGCCTTCCTGCCCCTGGCCAGCCTGATCCAGGGCCAGCGGGTGCTGACCATCGACTACGGCGGCCCGGACCTGGCGGCCCAGGGCCTGGCCGCGGTGCTGGCCAGCGGGTCGCGGGAGCCGCTGACCCTGCTGGGCTACTCGGCCGGGGCCGCGGTGGCCCTGGCCGTGGCCCGCGCCCTGGAGGCCTTGGCCCGGCCGGTGCGCCGCCTGATCTTCCTGGATTCCTACCGGCCCAGCCCGCTCCTGCTCGGCTCGCCGGAGCGTCGGCAGGAGCTGAAGGAATGGATATTCGCCGTTCTGGCCGGGCAGGCAAACTACCCGGAGGAGCTGGAGCGCCAGCGGGCCCGGTTCGACTATTGCCTGCAACTGGCCGAGGGCCTGGCGGTGAATGCCGACATCCACCTGATCACCGCCCCGGACCGCCAACTGAGCGAATTGTTCGTGGACTGGTCGCAGTCCACCACCGGCCAGCACCTGATCCATGCGGGCAGCGGCAGCCATCTGGAGATGCTGCGCTTCCCGTTCGTGACCGAAAACCACCGCATCCTGGCCGACATCATGGACGCCGACCGAATTGGGGGAAAAACATGTCCATGAAGAGATTGCTGACCCTTTGGCTGGCTTGTGCCATGGGCCTGGCCCTGGCCGCGCCCCGGCCCGGCGACGCCGCCGAGACCCCGCCGCCCACGCCGGAGATGGCCAAGGTGGCCGCCTACGTGGAGCAGGCCTGGCGCGGCAGCGGCATCCCCGGCCTGGCCCTGGCCGCGGTGGACGGCGGCCAGGTCCTGGTCAAGGGCTACGGCCTGGCCTCGCTGGACACCGGCCGGTCGGTGACCCCCGAGACGCTGTTTGAGATCGGCTCGTGCACCAAGGCCTTCACCGGCCTGGCCCTGGCCTGCCTGCGCGCCGAGGCCGGCCTGGACTTCCAGACCCCGGTGGCCGACCTGCTGCCGCTGTTCTACGGCCTCTACCAGGACCGCCAGCAGCCCATCACCCTGGACCAGCTCCTGCACCACACCAGCGGCATCCCCGACAGCACCATCATGACCCTGCCCGCCGGCGACCAGGATTACGCCCTCAAGAAGACCACCATGGGCGTCTCGGGCCTGAATCTGGCCTTCATCCCCGGCAGCCAGTTCTCCTACGCCACCGTGAACTACGACGTGGCCGCCATGATGCTGGCCAAGGTCAGCGGCCAGGACTACGCCGACTATTTGGCCCAGAAGGTGCTGCAACCCCTGGGCCTGAGCCAGACCCTGGTGGGTTGCCAGGCGCAGGTGGCCACCACCCACCCCCAGATGGCCGCCGGCTACAAGGTGGGCTTCATGCGGCCCCAGGCCTATCTGCCGCCGCCGTTCAGGGGCAACTTCCCGGCCGGCTACGTCATCAGCAACGCCCAGGACATGGCCCGCTGGCTGCGGATCCAGCTCGGCCTGGAGGACACCGCCCTGGCCTCCCTGATCCGCCAGACCCACGCGCCCAACCCCAAGGTGCCCGCCGACCCCGGCGAGCACTATGGCCTGGGCTGGTACATCAGCGACAAGGGCATCGTTCATCACGACGGGGTCAATCCCACCTTCACCGCCTTCGTGGGCCTGGACCCGGCCACAGGCAAGGGCGTGGCGGTGCTGACCAACTACAACTCCTCCCTGGCCGGCGAGATCGGCTGGGGGGCGCTGGCCATCCTGCTGGGCCGCGATCCGCGCCCGCCCCAAGACACCTTCGACTACCCCCTGCACCTGGACAAGCAGGCCACCATCGCCTGCGCGGTGCTGGGCTTCATCGGCCTGTTGCTGGCCCTGGTCTGCCTGCGCCAGTTCTGGGGCATCCTCTTCGGCCGGCGGCGTTTTGCGCCGCCCACGGCCTGGCGCTTTTTGCTGCTGGGCCTGTTCCTGTTGCTGACACCGGTGGTGGTCTATCAGGTCTACGTGCTGCCGGCCACGCTGCTGGGGGCCAACTGGGAGGCCATGGCGGTCTGGGGGCCCATCAGCCTGGTGGCGGCGGCCAAGCTCATCCTGGCCGACTGGTTCCTGATCCTGGGCGTGGTCAGCATGAGACTTCTCTTTCCCCGCCACCGTCCGGGCCTGAAGGCCTAGGCGGGCGCAGACAGGCAGACGCCATTGCCGGAACCCGGCTCCATACCCGGCCGCCCCGCCGGGCCCGCCACCCTGGCGGAGATGCTCGCGCGCCTGGCCGACGAGACCCAGCGCGGCGTGGTTTTCATCAGCGGGCCGGACCGGGAGGACAGCGCGCCATACAGCCGGCTCCTGGCCGACGCCCGCCGCATGCTGGGCCGCCTGCGCGGACGCGGCATCGCGCCGGGCGAGGAGCTGGTGCTCCAGACCAGCCACAACCGCGCCCTGCTCACCATTTTCTGGGCCTGCGTCCTGGGCGGCATCATCCCGGTGCCCCTGGCCCGCGCCCGCCAGCCCGACAACCGCCGCAAGCTCTGGGGCGTGTGGCCGCGCCTGGCCCGGCCCTGGCTGGCGGTGGACGGCGAACACTGGGAGCACCTGCGCCAGCACGACGCCCAGGAAACGGCCGCCATCGGCGACCGGGTGATCCCGGTGGAAGATTTATGGTCCGGCCTGGAGCAGGCTCCGCCTGCCGAGGAGCTGGGCGCGATCAAGCCGCAAAACCCGGCCCTGGTGCAGTTCTCCTCCGGATCCACCGGCCAGCCCAAGGGCGTCTGCCTGAGCCACGCCAACCTGCTTTCCAACCTGGGCGGCATGGCCACGGCCGCGGCCATGACCACGGCCGACAGCTTCATCGGCTGGATGCCGCTGACCCACGACATGGGCCTGATCGCCTTCCATCTCCTGCCCGCCTTCCTGGGGGTGGACCAGTTCATCCTGGACACGGCCGTTTTCATCCGCCGGCCCGGCCTCTGGCTGAACGCGGCCAGCCGCCACCGGGTCAGCGTGCTGGGCTCGCCCACCTTCGGCCTGCAACTGCTGCTGGCCAGCCTGCGCTCCGGCCCGGATCCGGCCTGGGACCTCAGCCGCGTGCGCATCCTGTTCAACTCGGCCGAGCCCATCTCGCCTAAAACCTGCGACCGCTTCCTGGACGCCCTGGCCCCCTGCGGCCTGCCGCGCGAAGCCATGTACACCGCCTACGGCCTGGCCGAAGGCAGCGTGGGCGCGGCCTTCCCGGCGCCGGGGCGGCCTTTCGCGCGGGTGCACCTGGACCGCGGTGCGTTGGGCCCGGGCCAGCGGGCGCGGGAGTTGCCGGCCGAGCATCCCGACGCGGCCACATTCGTGGTGGAGGGCCGCGCGTTACCCGGCACCGAGATCGCCATCCACGATGAGCACGGCCGGCCCCTGCCCCAGGGCGTGCTGGGGCGCATCGTCATCCGCGGGCGCAGCGTCACCGCTGGCTATTACCGCGACCCGGCCGCCACGGCCGCGGTCATGGGCCCGGACGGCTGGCTGGACACCGGCGACCTGGGCCTGTTTTATCGCGGCGAACTGGTGGTCACCGGCCGGGCCAAGGACGTGATCTTCGCGCGCGGGCAGAACTATTACTCCCACGACCTGGAGCGGGTGGCCGAGGCCCTGCCCGGCGTGGGCGCCGGCAAGTCCCTGGCGGTTGGGCTGACCAACCCGGCCCGCGAGGCCGAGGAGGTCATCGTCTTCCTGCGCCACCGCTCGCGCGAGCTGAGCGGCTTCGCCGCCCTGGCCCAGCGGGTGCGCGAGACCATCGCCCGCGACCTGGGCCTGGCCGTGGACCACGTGCTGCCGGTGGATGAGATACCCAAGACCACCAGCGGCAAGCTGCGCCGCTATCTGCTGCGCCAGCGCTACCTGGCCGGCGGGTTCGCCGAGGCGGCCGCCGAATTGGCCGCTCTGGGCCTGGCCGTTTCGCCGCAGCCCGGCGCGGGTGGCGACCCCATCCCGCCCCGTCTGGCCGCCCTGTGGGCTGCCGTCCTGGACATCCCGGACCCGCCGGCGCAGACCAACTTTTTCGCCCTGGGCGGGGACTCGCTCAGGGTGCTGCGCCTGGTGGCCCTTGTGCAGGACGAGTTGGGCCTGCCGGTGCAGGCGGCCGATCTCTTCGACCATCCCAGCCTGGCCGCTTTCGCCGTCCGCCTGGCCGAGCTGGCCGGCCTGCCCGGCGCGCCGGCCCCCACCCCGGCCCCGCCGCGGGAGCATTACCCGGCCACGCCCAACCAGGTGCGCCTGCACGCCCTGCAGGCCGGCGACCCGGACGGCGCGGCCTATAACCTGGCCGTGGCCCTGCGCCTGCGCGGCGGCCTGGACCCCGCGGCCCTGGAGCGCGCCCTGCAAGGCCTGGTGGCCGCGCACGAACCCCTGCGCACGGGCCTTGAGATAAGCGACGGCAGCGTCGTGCAGCGGGTCCACCCGTCCCTGGGGCTGAGCCTGGCCCAGGCCACGTGGCCCGCTTCCGCCGACCCGGCAGACCCCGCCCAACTCGGCCAGGTCCTGCGCCCCTTGATCAGGCCCTTCGACCTGGCCCGGCCGCCGCTCATGCGCGCCACCCTGCTGCGCCGGGGCCCTGATGACCACTTCCTGCTGCTGGACCTGCACCACGCCATTGCCGACGGCGGCTCACTGCCCCGGCTCCTGGCCGACCTGGGCCGGCTCTATGCCGGCGGCGACGCGGCGCGAGACCCTTACCAATTCAAAGACCACGCCGCGCAAGCCGGCCAGCCAAAGGGCGACCAGGTCGGCGATTTGGCTTTCTGGCTGGAGCACCTGGCAGACGCGCCGCCCCGCCTGGATCTGCCGCTGGATTTCCCCCGTCCGCCCTGGCCCAGCCGGGCCGGCAACAGCCTGTTCGCCGACCTGGACCCGGCCCAGGGCGCGGACCTGCGCGGTCTGGCCGGCGCGCTGGGCGTCAGCCCCCACCAACTCCTCCTGGCCGCATTCGCCATCCTGCTGGCCCGCCACGCCGACCAGGAGGATTTTGTGCTGGCCACGGTGGCCCAGGGCCGTCACCACCCCGGCTGCCGCGACCTGGTGGGCATGTTCGTCAACACCCTGCCCCTGCGCCTGCGTCCGGCCGGCGGCAAGACCCTGGCCGAATTCCTGGCCGAGGTCCGCAACGCCTTGGCCGGGGCCCTGCGCCACCAGGACCAGCCCCTGGAGGAGCTGCCGGCCCGCCTGGGCCTGGCCCGCCAGCCCGGCCGCGATCCCCTGTTCGACGCCATGTTCGCCCCCGAGGATTTCGACGCGTTTGATCTGGGCTGGCCGGGTCTGCAAACCGAGCTGCTGGACTTTGATCCCGGCACGGCCAAGTTCGACCTGACCCTGTTCGCGCGCCCGCGCGGCAGCGGTTATCGCATCTGGCTGGAATACGCCACGGACCTGTTCGCACAAAAAACCGCAGCGGCCATGCTGCGGCGCTACCAAACCCTGCTGGCGCGCATGGTGCAGGCCGGCGCTGATGCGAGGCTGCGCGATTTCGATCTGCTTGATACGGCCGAGCGCCGGCGGCTCTTGGTGGACTTCAACGCCACCGGCCGGGACCTTCCGCGCCAGAGCACTCTGGACCGCCTCATCAGCGCCCAGGCCCGGACCCACCCCGAGGCCGTGTCCCTCGCGGAGGCTGACGGCGGCCGCACCAGCCTGACCTACGATCAATTGGAGCGGGCCGGCAACCGGGCGGCCTGGCGGCTCATGGAGCAAGGCCTGGGACCGGGTGGCGTGGCCGCGATGCTGGCCACCCGCTCCTGCGACCTGGTGGCCGGCGTCCTGGCCGTGCTCAAATCCGGCGCGGCCTTCCTGCCCCTGGAGCCCGACCTGCCGCCCGAGCGCCTGGCCTGGCTGGCGGCGGATTCCGGCGCGCGCGCGCTGCTGCTGGGCCGGGGCCAGATCGCGCCGCCCGGCCTGCCGCCGGGCCTGG
>JAZDHW010000344.1:0-2367 GCA_043805555.1 Pseudomonadota bacterium | reverse complement strand
GCTGGCCCTGGGCGGGGCGGGGGCCCTGATCCTGGGCTCCATCATGCTCTTCGACAGCCCCGGCCAGCTCACCGCCCTTTCGCTCAGTGTGCTGCTGCCCACCCTGATCACGGTCATCGCGGTCGTTGGCGGGGTGGCCTGGGTGGCGGCCAAGGCCCAGATCGCGCGCTCGGTCACCGGGGCCGAGGGACTCATCGGACAAAGGGCCGTGGCCCTGGACGCCGGCCGGGTGCGGGTCTTGGGCGAGATCTGGAGGGCCAAGGCCTCCGCACCCTTCGCGGTCGGCCAGGAGCTTATCGTGACCAAGGTGGACGGCCTGACCCTGACCGTGGAGCCGGCGGGGCCGGCCAAGCCGACGGACGCAAACTGATCCCGGCGCCCGGCCCGTGGCCGCCGCCTGTTGAACCTACTCCTGACGGGAAGCCCAGCGTGACGCCTGAACTGGATGAGCACTACCGCAAACTGGAGCGCATGTACCAGGGCGCGGCCATCAACGCCTTTTTCCGGCCCGTGGCCACCATCGGCAAGGGCCGCTGCGAGATCGTCATCCCGGTGCGGCCGGATTTCCACCACGCGGCCGGCTCGGTGCACGGCTCGGTCTTCTTCAAGGCCCTGGACGACGCGGCCTATTTCGCGGTGCAGTCGCTGGTGCGCGAGCACTTCCTGGTCACGGCCAACTTCAGCCTGTTCCTGGAGCGGCCGGTGCAGGAGGGCGAGATCCGGGCCCTGGGCGAGGTAGTCACGGCCGGCAAGAACCTCTACCTGGGCCAGGCCATCCTGACCGACGCCCAGGGACGCGAGCTGGCCCGGGGCAGCGGCAATTTCGTGAAGAGCAGCGCCAGGCTGACGGCGGAAATCGGTTACGTGTAGGCGCGCACCGGCTCAGGCGGCCATGCGCCGGGCCAGGCGGCCGATGCGCTCCACGAACCAGCCGGCCTGCCGGAGCCAGTTGGCCACCTCCTCGATGTTGACGTGGGTCAACGGGTCTGCCTGCACCCGCCGGGCCACGTGGCCGAACTGGGTGTAGAAGCCCACCAGGGTCTTGCCGGCCCGGCCGCCGTGCCAGTCCGCGGGCCGCACGGGGTAGAGCCCGGCCTGGCCCGGCCGCCGGGTGGCCCGCCAGAAGGCGTGGGCCGCGTGGGCGCAGGCCACGTAGGCCGCCGTGAGGGCCGGCCGGCCCCGGCGGGCGTTGAAATGGGCTTGGGCCTCGGCCAGGGCGGCTGCGGCGGTTTTGAGCAGGGGCTCCACGGGCGCGGCGAAGGACATCAGGGCGGGCTCCATGAGGGGGTGCACCGCATAAATATACGGGCAGCGGCCGCCGGCCTCAACGCCGACCCCGGCCGCGCGACACTCAGCCGGGAGGCGAGACATGAACTTCGTATCCGGATTATTTTCCCTGGTGGGCGGCCTGTTGCCGGTCATCATCCTGGTGGTGCTCTTCCTGATGGTCGCGCTGAAGGTGCTGCGCGAATACGAGCGCGGGGTGATCTTCCGCTTGGGGCGCATCATCGCGGCCAAGGGGCCGGGGCTGATCATCCTGATCCCGGTCATCGACCGCATGGTCAAGGTCAGCCTGCGCCTGGTGACCATGGACGTGCCGCCCCAGGACGTCATCACCCGCGACAACGTCTCGGTCAAGGTCAACGCGGTGGTCTATTTCCGGGTGGTGGACCCGGTCAAGGCCGTGGTGCAGGTGGAGGACTATCTCTACGCCACCAGCCAGTTGGCCCAGACCACCTTGCGCAGCGTCTGCGGCCAGGTGGAGCTGGACGATCTCCTGGCCGCCCGCGACAAGATCAACAGCCAGCTCCAGGAGATCCTGGACACCCACACCGATCCCTGGGGGGTGAAGGTTTCCACGGTGGAGCTGAAGTTCATCGACCTGCCCCAGGAGATGCAGCGGGCCATGGCCAAGCAGGCCGAGGCCGAGCGCGAGCGCCGGGCCAAGATCATCAACTCCGAGGGCGAGTTCCAGGCCGCCCAGAAGCTGGCCCTGGCGGCGGAGATAATCGCCGTCCACCCCCAGGCCCTGCAACTGCGCTATTTGCAGACCCTGCGCGAGGTGGCGGCCGAGAACAACTCCACCACCCTCTTCCCCTTGCCCCTGGACCTGTTCACGCCCTTCCTCCGCCTGGCCGAGGGGGTTGCCAAGGACAATAAGAGCTAGTAAACTCGACCCTTCAACCGCAATGAACAACCCAGGGCCCCTCGGGGTCCGTTGCCCGGTGGCAGGAGATGTTGGCCATGGCCGAGAAGCAGGCGAAGGAAAAAGCCCTGGAGAAGATGACCGCCAAGGAGTTGCGCGAACTGGCGTTGACCATTGATGGCATCGTCGGCGTGCACGCCATGAACAAGGGCGAGCTGATC